>DATENH010000141.1:0-28786 GCA_035275145.1 Steroidobacteraceae bacterium
TCGGATAGAGCTGCTGCCAGATCGGCGCGCCGCGCGCATCGCGGACTTCTTCGAGCGACGCGGATGTGCCGGTGGAGAGCATCATCTGAATCGAGCGGCTCTTGGCTGCGCGTGCGCTGCCGATCTCCGCGTCCGGGTGGAATGCGCGCTGCGAGGACACGGCGGAGAGATACAGCGGGCTGGTCCACTTCGCGCCGAACACACTCGTCGTCGTGTCGATCCGGCTGACGTCGTTGAAGCGCCGCACGCGAATCTCGTAGTGCGAGAACGCGTCGTGATTGTGCGCGACGGTGAGGTCGTCGTCGGCGCCCGTCGCGATATAAGCGAAGTGAGCGGGCGGCAGCGCTGCTCGTGCCAGTGGCTCGAACTCCATCACGTTCAGCACCTGATCCGCCGACGTGATGGGATCGGGATCCTTGCGGAAGGCCTGCGACGGCGATGGAGCGCTTTGCGCCCAGCCGCGTGAGCAAATCGCCGGCAACGCCGCGAATGCACCCAGTAGCGCTCGTCGCGTTCTTAGCATTGTTGTTCCCCAGAACCCGCGTGGCCGGGACAGTATACGGCGTCGAAGGATTTCATTTGGAGTCGAGTGATGCCTGCAGTCCTGGCCCTTGGCATCCGCGCAAACGCAGTTTTGCGACCCAGGCGAAGATCTGTTCCAACACGAAGCCCGCGGATTCGCTGGAAGCGGTGCAGCGCTGGGTGTGACCGTTACGGCCGGGGAACTCCGGCGAAGCGGCTGAGCAGCAGCCACTGCGGAAACGCCTGGATGAGCTTGCGCGGGCCGGAGAGCCGGATCGCGCGCTCGCGCACGGCCGCAGCCAGCGGCGCATCGCCGAGCCAGACGTGCACGAAGGCGCGCAAATCTGCCTCGACACAAAGATCGACCTCGTGACCGGGGTCGGTCACGCACAGCTCGACATTCGGCCGCTCGAGCATGAGCCAGAAGTTGCCCGAGCCGCGGCGCTTGCGCGGCACGCCGCTGAACGAGAACAGCACGACCACGCGCTGTTGCGGCAGCCGCTCGCGGTCGAGGCGATGGTGCAGCTGCCACATCAGAAAGTCGGCGTCGAGATTCTCGGCGTCGACGCGCACTGACCAGCGCTGACCCCACGTCCCCAGCGCATCGATCACGGTTTTGAATTCCGCGCCGGCTTCGGTGAGCCGGTACTCGCGCACCCGGCCGGAGTGCGCCGTCGAGCTCTCCACCACGCCCGCGTCCTCCAGCCAGCGCAAACGTTCCGTGAGCAGCGTGCGCGAGATCAACGGAATGCCACGATGGATCTCGTTGAAGTGCGAGCGCCCGGAGCACAGCTCGCGAATGATCAGCGGCGTCCAGCGCTGCGCGAACACCTCCGACGCGACCGCTACCGGACAAAACTGGCCATAGCCTTTCATGCCGCGAGTCTAGTAATCGCTCTCCGGCCTCACAAGTCCATTTCCTGTACTGGAGTCCCGAGGACTGCTGCGCCAAGCTGCCGGCCACGCTTTGCAAACAGGAGCTCGATTCGATGCGTCTGATTCTCGCCGCGGCCCTTGCCTTCGTCCTCGACGGCTGCGCATCGCAACCGGCGCTCGGCACCGTCGATTTTCCGATCTCATGCTCGCGGCCGGCACAGGTCGAGTTCGATCGCGCAGTCGCGCTGCTGCATAACATGACGTACCCGCAGGCGCGCGAGGCGTTCCAGCACGTAGTGGCAATCGAACCTGCTTGCGCAATGGCGCACTGGGGCATCGCGATGACGCTGTTTCAGCCGCTCTGGCCGACGAGACCGACGCCGCAGGATTTGCAGCAAGGCTGGGACGAAGTGCAGCAAGCCAAGCAAGGAGCAGCCACGCCGCGAGAGCGGCTGTTCGGTGCGGCAGCCGAGGCGTTCTTTGCCGAGCCGACGGCGCGCGACTATTGGTCGCGCATTCGAAGCTGGGAGAGTGCGATGGCACACGTCTATGACACGCTGCCGAACGATTCTGAAGCGGCGACGTTCTACGCGCTCGCGCACCTCGCAGCGTCGACTCCGGCGACGGCGCGAGCGCATGCAGATCGGGCGGCCGGAATTCTCACGAGCGTGCTCGCGCGCGATCCGGATCATCCAGGCGCCATGCACTACCTGATTCACGCGAACGACGTACCCGGGCGCGAGCACGATTCGCTCGATGTCACCTACAAGTACAGCGAGGTTGCGCCGCGCAATCCGCACGCCCTCCACATGCCGACACATATCTATACGCGCCTGGGAGAGTGGGACAACGTCATCTCCGGCAATCTGCAGGCCGCCGAGGCAGCGCTGGAGCATCCGGCGGGAGAGCACGGCGAGCTCGTGTGGGACGAGTTTCCGCACGCGATCGAATACCTGGTGTATGCGTATCTGCAGAAGGGGATGGATGACGAAGCTCACGCCCAAGTGCGGCGGCTGCTTGCGACCCGCAATCTGCAACCCACGTTCAAGACGGCCTTTCACCTCGCTTCGACCCAGGCTCGCTATGCATTGGAGCGACACGCGTGGAGCGAAGCTGTCGCGCTCCAACCGTGCGAGCCGGCAATACTCGATTGGAATCGATTCGCCTGGCCCGAGGCCATCACGCACTTCGCTCGTGGTCTCGGTGCCGCGCATCTGAACGACGAATCAGTTGCCGTAGCATCAGTCGAACGCCTGAGAGCGCTCGAAGCCTCGATGCGAACCGCCGGCGAAGAGATCTTTGCCAGCAACATCCAGATGCTCCGGTTGGAGCTGAGTGCGTGGATTGCCCATTCGCACGGCAAGCAGCCGGAGGGCATCGACCTGATGCGCGAGGCCGCTGCGCTCGAAGCCTCGACGCCGAAGCATGCCGTGACGCCGGGACCCACGTTGCCTGCCGAAGAGCTGCTAGGAGACATGTTCATGGAGCAGGGGCGCGGGGCGGATGCGCTCGCTGCGTACCAACGCGCTTTGAGTCTCTACCCTGGACGCCGAAACAGTCTGCGCGGGCTCGGAAGCCTGCAGAAGGAGCTGATAAAGTAACGACGTGACTCCAGCGGTTGCCAAAGTCTTCGCTACCTATCCGCCGAAGCTGCGCAAGCGACTGCTTGCCGTGCGGCGGATGATCTTCGAGGTCGCCAAGAAGACAGACGGTGTAGGCAAGCTGCACGAGACACTGAAGTGGGGCGAGCCCGCTTACGTCACCGCAGAGACGGGGAGCGGCAGCACGATCCGCATCAATCGCCACAAGAAGCAGGATCGACAGTACGCGGTGTACTTTCATTGTCAGACGAGCCTGGTCGATTCTTTTCGCGGTCTGTTTCCAAGGACCTTCAAGTTCGAGGGCAACCGCTGCATCGTCTTCGATGAAGGCGACCGCCTGCCGGCCACGGAGTTGAAGATCTGCATCGGCATGGCACTGACCTATCATCGGCAGCGAGGGCGCGCATGAGAGCGGGCATCATGATGGTGATGGCGGCCTGTGCCTTGGCGTCCTCGGCGGCCGAGCTGAACTACGATGAGTGGATTCATCTGGACGCCGAAGCGCTGGCGGAGGCGGGAGTGAAAGCGGCGTACGAAGAGTTGCTCCCGCGTTTGAAGAAATATGTTCCTGCTCCGGCAGCGGTGACCGAACGTGTCGACAACGACGCTCCGAGTTACGCCGTGAGCTGCCTCGGCACGGAGTATCCGATCTACGCCGTGGACGATCAGGATGAGAGCTGGGGCCGAGCGACGTTCGCGTTCTTCGACATCGTGAATCGCCAACTGGCGAAGACGCCGTACCGATTCTTTGCGATCAACGGCGGCAATGACCTGGGTGGCATGTTTCTCACGCCCGCGCAGGCGGAAGCTGCGAAGAAGTCGTTGCCGCGCAAACAGGATTGGCCCTACCTGCCGAATGCCAGCAAGCCCTGGTACGGGCAGTACCACTGATGCATTTCGGTATCTTCGGCATCGAAACACCCGCCGGACTCTTCGCGATCGCGATGCTCGGCTACTTCTGCTGGGAGTTCGCGTCGCGGGCGAGCTACATTCAGCTCCTGGTTGTGTTTGCCATCGTTTGCGTCTCGTTCTACGTGGACACCTCCATTCACTGAAGCTGGAACTCTTGCGCGCGCAGCGCCTTCCTTCTGTCTCGACAGAAGGAGGTGTGTGATGCCCGATATCAAGCAGGCGAAAGTGGTCATTCTCGCGACGCACGGCTTCGAGCAGTCCGAGCTGCTGGTGCCGAAGCAGAAGCTGCAGGACGCGGGCGCGCAGGTCGTGGTCGTATCGCCGGAGAAGGGTCAGATCCGCGGCTGGCAGCACAAGGATTGGGGCGAGAGCGTCGCAGTCGACAAGTCGCTGGACGAAGTCAGCGCCGAGGACTACGACGCGATCGTGCTGCCGGGCGGCCAGATCAATCCCGATCTGCTGCGCATCAACCCGCAGGCGTTGCAGCTCATTCGCGATTTCCTGGACTCGGGCAAGGTCGTTGCGGCCGTGTGTCACGCGCCGTGGCTGCTGATCGAAGTCGATGCGGTGCGCGGACGGCAAGTGACGTCCTACAAGTCCATCAAGACCGACGTGGTCAATGCCGGCGGCAAGTGGATCGATCGCGAGGTGGTCACGGATAGCGGTATCATCACGAGCCGCAATCCTGGCGACCTGGATGCCTTCAGCGCCAAGATCATCGACGAGATCCAGGAAGGCAGCCACTCGCAGCAGCGCGCCGCACAATCGAAGAGCGAGCAGAGACCCCCTGCGCATTGACGATGGAGAAACAGACTGCAACGTGGCCGCCGCTGCCGTACGAGGAATGGCGAGACACCGCTGCCACGTTGCACCTGTGGTTGCAGATCGTCGGCAAGATCGCGTTGGTGCAGCGTCCGTGGGTGAATCATTCTTGGCACGTCGCGTTGCGCATCACCGCGCGCGGCATCGGCACGGGCCTGGTGCCGCACGAGGCGGGCTCGTTTCAGTTCGACTTCGACTTCATCGATCACTGCCTGCTGCTGCACGTCATCGACGGACGCAGAGTCAGCATGCCGCTACAACCGCAGCCGACCTCGAAGTTCTATCGTGAGGTGATGGGTGCGCTGTCCTCGCTCGGTGTCCCGGTGAGGATTCATACGATGCCGAACGAGCTGCCTGATCCGATCCCGTTCGACGCAGACGAGACGCATCGCACCTACGATGCGGAGTACGCGAACCGTTACTGGCGCGTGCTCGTGCAGACGCAGCGCGTGTTCGAGGAATTCAGAGCGCGCTTCGTCGGCAAGTGCAGTCCAGTGCATTTCTTCTGGGGCAGCGCGGATCTCGCAGTGACGCGTTTCTCCGGCCGCACCGCGCCCGCGCATCCCGGAGGCGTTCCGCATTTGCCCGATTGGGTGGCGCGCGAAGCGTACTCGCACGAGGTCAGCAGCGCCGGGTTCTGGGCCGGCGGCGAGCAGTATCCCGAAGCGTGCTTCTACTCGTATGCGTACCCCGAGCCACCGGGCTTTCCCGCAGCGCCGGTCGCGCCGCTCGACGCTCACTACAGCAAAGACCTTCGAGAGTTCGTGCTGCCTTATGAAGCTGCGCGTCGTTCGGCATCGCCCGAATCGGCCGTGCTGCAGTTCTTACAGAGCACGTACGAAGCTGCGGCCACTCTTGGGAAGTGGCAGCGCGACTCGCTGGAGAGGCGCTGAGTCAGCGGCTGCGCGGGTCGAGGACCATTTCCTCGGGGGTCAGCACGCCGTTGCCGTCGGCGTCGAGGACGTGAAACATCCGTTGCGAGCCGGCGGAATACTCTGCCGGGCTCAGCACGCCGTCGCGATTGGTATCGAGATCGCGGATCTTCTCGGCCGCCGACTCCGGATGATTCGCCCACACGATGCTCTCGGCGCCGTGGCTGGCCTCGATTTCATCGGGCGTGATCTTGCCGTTGTGGTCCTTGTCCATCATCTCGAAGCGCTTGCCGGCGGTGGCCGAGTGCTTCTCGGCGGTGATGCCGCCATCCGCGTTGCCCTCGGCTTCCTTGAGTTGCGGCCGCTGGCACCCGGGAGAGTCTTCGGCAGAAGAAGGGAGTGAGAACCCGCACGTCACGAGCGCTGCGAGCAGTGCTGCACGAATGTTCATCGCGAATCCCTCCTGGAGAATCCCCGGAACATCGACTGAGGGTTTAGCCTACCTCATTGACGGTGGCGAGTCTTGTCCTGAAACCGCTTGACTGCGGCATCGATTGTGAAAAAGAAGTGATCGCTCCCCAGCACCGCGTACAGGCCCGAGCGCTTCATGACATCGCGCACCGGCGCCTTGACGCCCGCAATGTAAAACTCGATGCCCTTCTGCTTGAACTCCGCCGAAAGCTGATGCAACGCGGTGTCCGCCGACGAGTCGAGATCGTTCACGGCGCTCGCATCCAGGATCAAGGCTTTGAGCGACGCCGCATGCTGGCGGCAGATCTCGTGGATCTTCTCCTTGAGGAAGACCGTGTTCGCGAAGTACAGCGACGCGTCGATGCGCAGGATGACCAGTCCCGGCAGCGTCTCCGCTTCCGGGAAGTGCAGCACGTTGCGGAAGATGTTCGTGTTCGGCAGGCGGCCGAGAATCGCAGTGTTCGGCCGCGTGTTCAGCGTGATGAACAGCAGGATGGAAGCGACGATGCCGAGCAGCAGGCCCGGCATGATGCCGAGCGTCAGCGTCGCGACGAACGTGCAGACCAGCAGGATGCCTTCGGTGATCTTCACCTTGAACAGATAGCGGATCTCGCGCGTGTCGATCAACCGCAGCGAGGACACGATCAGGATTGCCGCGAGCGTCGCACTCGGCAGGTAGTGGAAGAGTGGCGTGAAGAACAGTGTCGTGATGCCGACGCACAATGCTGAGACGATCGCCGCGAGCTGCGTGCGTGCACCTGCTGCTGCATTCAGAGCGGAGCGCGCGAGACTTCCCGAGACTGCGTAGCCCTGCGACACGCTCGAGGTGAGGTTCGAGAGACCGAGCGCAGTCAGCTCGCGATTTGCATCGATGTCGTAGCCGAACCGGTTGCCCAGCGCCTTGCCGACCGAGATCGTCTGCGCGAAACCAACCAGCGCCATCGTCAGCGCCAGCGGCATCAGCTGGCGGATGTCGTTCAAATGCATCGTCGGCACGCTCAGGTGCGGCCAACCGCCCGTCACCGGACCAAGCACGCTCACACCGCGACCGTCGAGACCCAATGCATAGGCGAGAACAGTGCACACGACGACGAGTGCCAGTGCTCCCGGTGCGGTCGGCGCCCAACGCCGCACCGCCCACAGCACGGCGATGCACCCCAGTGCGATCGCTACCGTGATCGGGTTCGCCTGGCCCGCATGTGTGACCACGTCCATCACTGTTCGATAGAGCTGGGCGCGCTGTATCTCGCTGATCCCGAGGACGTGCTGCAGCTGTCCGAGAACTGTGATGACAGCAACCGCCGATGTGAATCCGGCGAGCACGGGATACGAGAGGAAATTGACGATGAATCCCAGGCGCAGCGCTCCCATCGCCAGTTGCGTCGCGCCGATCATGGCTGTCGTCAACACTGCCAGCGCGATGAAAGAACCCGTGCCGGCGGTCGCGAGCGCGCTCAACCCCAGCACCAACATCAGCGAGTCCACGGTCACCGGGCCGACGGACGTCTGCCGACCACTGCCGGCCAGAGCGTAGACGATCATAGGCAAGATGGACGCGTACAGACCCATCACTGGCGGCAAGCCCGCCAGCAGCGCGTATGCCATGCCTTGAGGGACGAGCAGCGCGGCGACGGTGAGGCCGGCGATTACTTCCTGGCGCAGGTTCGCCGTCCGGTAGCTCTCCGACAGCGGCGTGAAGCGCACCCAGCGGTACCAGGGTTCATCTGGAACGAGCGGTTTCGGCGACGCCGTTTGCTCGCGTCGCGCCGGGGCCGCGGCGCGCACCGCCGCCATGTCGAACATCGTCTGCTCGCTCGCGGACGTAGGCGAGGGCATCGCCCGCAGCTGCAAGGCAAGCTCGTACGACCCAATCCGCACGATCTCGCCCGCGTTCAGAACCTGCCGACGGATGCGCTCCGCGCCGACGAAAGTGCCGTTGGAGCTGCCGAGGTCTTCGATGATGCACGCGCCGCCGGCTTCGCTCAGCACCGCGTGCTGCCAGCTCACTTGCGAATCCTGCAGGCAGATGCCGCTGGCAGGATCGCGCCCGATCGCGAGGTTCCCGCCCTGCAGGGTGTAGGTGCGCTCGGTGCCGTCGGTTCCCCGGACAGTGATCCTGTTCACGGCCGATCTCATGCTGGAGCTGTGCCGCCATCATAGGACGAGCCACGTGTGCTTGGTACACTCCTTGGTACACTGGCGTGCAACAATGAACGACGCATCCGCCCGTCCCACCCACTGCGCCAATTGCGGGGCGTCACTCGCCGACCGCTATTGCGGTCGCTGCGGCCAGGACAGTCACGCCTCCCTGTCGTTCGGTGATTTCGTGCACGAGCTGCTCGAAGGGCTGTTCCACGTCGACTCGAAATTCTGGCTGACGCTGCGGACTCTGCTGGCCCGGCCGGGTCTGCTCACCGAACAGTACCTCGCCGGTAAGCGGCTCACGTACTCGCCGCCGTTCCGCAGCTACCTGGTGATTTCCATCGTCTACTTCGTCCTCGCCTCGCTGCTTGCCCCGTCCGGCTCCCGTGTGCTCGGCGAAAACGGGCAGGAGCTGACCGCTGCCGACTGCGCCAAGATGGCCGCTCACCCTGGATGGGCGCTGCGATTCGTGCCGGACATCGCAGGCTCATGTGAGCGCGCACTGAGCAACAACGCGCGGGCGTTGACCAGCGCGATGGAAAATCTCCTGCCGAAGGTAATGTTCGTGGTGCTGCCGCTGGTCGCGCTCGTGCAGTTCTGGATCTTTCGGCGGCAGCGGCCGATGTACCTCGAGAATCTCGTCTTCGTCTTGCACTTTCAATCGTTCTACTACCTCGCGAGCGTGCTCGCGCTGTTGGTGGCAGGCGTCAGTGCGCTGGCAGGGGCGAAGGACGCAGTCAGCCAGGCGCTCGAGCTCGTCGTGTACGCGTGGAGCATCGTCTATCTGTTCATCGCGGAGCGACGCGTGTATCGGGCGAGCGCGCTGAAGATCGTGCTCGGACTGCTCGCGGTCACGGTGTCATACATCATCTTCTACTCGCTGGGCGTCTCCGTCGCCGGCATGTATGCATTTCTGCGCGCATGAACAGAACCCGATTGCGCTTCGCGGAGACCTACGTGACCATGTGCTGACGGACGTCCATGCACATAGCCCATCATCCGCTATTCATAGCACTCTCCAGCCTGACGGCGTGGCTGGGTGCATGGACTGCGCTCGACGTGTTCCGGCGCGTCCGCGCGCATGTCGGCGGTTTGCGACTCGCCTGGCTGGCGGCGACGGCAGTGGCGATGGGTTTGAGCATCTGGTCGATGCACTTCATCGCCATGCTCGGTTTCAATCCGGGCGCCGAGGTGCGCTACGACGTCGGCCGCACGATCCTGTCCCTGCTGCTCGCGATCGCGACGACTGCTTTCGCGTTCTTCTTCGCGCGCGGTGGCGGCGCGCGTCGCGAAATCATGGGTGGCGTGGTGATGGGCGCCGGCATCTGCACGATGCACTACGTCGGCATGGCGGCGGTGATCACGAGCGTCACGCTGATCTATGCGCCAATCTACGTCGTGCTTGCTTTCGTCGTCGCCGTGTCGGCGTCCACGAGTGCGTTATTCGTCGCACGAAGCGAGACGACGGCGCTGCAGCGTGTTCTCGCGGCGGCGGTGCTCGCATTCGCGATAGTCGGTATGCATTACACGGCGATGTATGGTGTGCGTGTCCTCCCTGGTCCTCTCGTGAACATCGATCCAGGCGGTGTGGATTCGCTGGTGCTCGCGGTTGCAGTCGCGGCCGGCACGCTGTTCATCCTGCTGCTCGCGCTCATCGCCGCTGTTTCGGAGCAAGCGCGCGAAACCGTCGCCTCTGCAATTGCCGGAAAGACCGAAGCTGAAGCAGCCCTGATGCGCGCGCAGCGACTCGATGCGCTCGGTCGGCTCACCGGCGGCGTCGCGCACGATTTCAACAATCTGCTGACGGTGGTGATCGGCGCGCTGGACGTCATTCTCCGCAACCCGGAGAACGCGCCGCGTCGTCAGCGTCTCGCCGAAGCGGCGTTGATTGCGGCACGTCGCGGTCAGCGACTGACGGCGCAGCTTCTTGCATTCGCTCGCCAGCAACCCTTGCAGCCGGAAACGCGCGAGCTGAACGCGCTGATTCGCCAGGCGGAGCCGCTGTTACGACGTGCGATGAGCGAGAACGTCGCGCTCAAGGTTCACCTGTGCGACGACAAGGCAGTGGCGCAGATCGATCCTGCGCAGTTCGAGGCCAGTCTGCTCAATCTCATCGTGAATGCGGTCGATGCGAGCGCGGCGGGCGGCGAGGTCGTCGTGGAGACGCAGCTCCGAACGCTGGTAGCCGGCGAGGTGGCCGGCCTCGCGCCCGGGCCTTACTTCACCATGAGCGTTGCGGACCGCGGGCAGGGCATGAGTCCCGACGTCATCAAGCGCATCTTCGAGCCGTTCTTCACGACCAAGCCGCCGGGCAAAGGCACCGGCCTCGGGTTGAGCCAGGTCTATGGCTTCGTGAAGCAATCGGGTGGCGAGATCGAGGTCGACAGCGCGCAAGGCGCGGGAACGCGGTTTCGGATCTATCTGCCGACCAGCACGGCGCAGCCGGATCAGGATTACGCGGCAGTGAATCTGCGCGCAGGCGTCGTGCGGCCGCTGAGCATCCTGCTGGTCGAAGACGATCCTTCGGTTGCGGCCGTGACGGAAATCATGCTCATCGACTTCGGGCACAAGGTGCACCGCGCCGCCAACGCCGACGAGGCGCTGCGTGTCCTGTGGTCCGAAGCCGAGATCGAGGTGCTGTTCTCCGATGTCGTCATGCCCGGCGGCATGAACGGCGCCGAGCTGGCCAAGCAGGCAGTGGCGCAGCGCCCGCTCCTCAAGGTGTTGCTCACCTCGGGCTTTGCCGGCGAGTCGCTCGACGAGTGGCTGTCGCACGGTGCCTGGCCGTTCCTGCGGAAACCGTTCCTCTCGACCGAGCTGGCGGAGGCGCTCGCGAGCCTGTACTCCGAGCCGCATGACTATTCAGGCCTCGACCGGCCGATATCTCGACAAATCTAAAGATCCGGGCCACCTCTTTGTGCCCCCGCCCGCCGGTCTCGTCCAAGACTCTGCGGCGCGCCCGATGGTAAATTTTTGCCATAAGTGGGGCTATGTCCCCGGGGGAAAATCCATGACCTTGATCAAGTGTGGTGTGTTTGCGGCCGGACTGGCGGCCGCGGTGGCAGCGATTCTGTCGAGCTCCGCCCGAGCCGATACGTCGCTGGCCGGAACGAAGGTCGACAACTTCATGCTGGCCGATCAGACCGGCATGGGCCACGAGCTTTACTACTACACCGCCAATCCCGCGATCGTCCTGGTGACATCGGCCGACGGCGACAAGGTTTCCGAACGGGCCGTCAAGGCGCTCGGCAAAGTCCGCGAGACGTTCCAGGGCAAGAACGTGCAGTTCATGCTGCTCGATTCCTCGCTGAGCTCGAAGCACGACAGCTTCGTCGGCAGGCCGGGCTCGGCCGATCTGCCCGTGCTGGCGGACGAGCTGCAGCTGGTCGGTCGCGCGCTCGGCGTGACGACGACCGGCGAAGCATTCGTGGTCGAAACGAAGACCTGGACGATCGCCTATCACGGTCCGATCGACGATTCGTTCGCGCAGAAGAAGAACAAGAAGGCGAACTTGACCGCGGCGCTCAATGCAGTGCTCGAGGGCAAGTCGGTGCCGGTTGCCGAGGCCGCAGTGAAGGGCACGCCGATCGACTTTCCGGATCGCCAGCACACCGCCGAGTTCGCGAAGATCGACTACGCGACCCAGGTCGCGCCGATCCTCGCCGACAAGTGCGTCGTATGTCATACGCAGGGCGGCCTCGGCCCGTTCGCGATGAACAGCTACGACATCGTCAAAGGCTTCTCGCCGATGATTCGCGAGGTGCTGCGGACCAAGCGCATGCCTCCGTACCACTCGGACCGTCACGGCGCAGTCTGGACCGACGACATGCGCTTGTCGGACGCGCAGATCAAGACGATCGTGAACTGGGTCGAGGCCGGTGCACCGCGCGGTGAAGGTCAGGACCCGCTGCCCGAAGCAGCGAAGCCGGCACCGAAGTGGCCGCTCGGCGAGCCGGATGTGGTCGTGCAGGTCCCGGCGTTCAATGTGCCGGAGACCGGCATCGTCGGTTATCAAGACCGTTCGGTGCCGACGAAGCTCACCGAGGGCAAGTGGTTGCGTGCCACGGCGTGGGCCAACGCCACCCCCACCGTGCATCACGCACTCGCGGGCTGGATTCCGAAGGAAGACCCGAACGGCCGCGGCTTCTCGTGGAATGTCGCGCTCGGCGGCTACGGCCCGGGCGGTGCGCCCAACCTGACGCCGGCGGACACGGGCATCTACCTGCCGCCCGGCGGCTCGTACGCGTATCAGATGCATTACACGCCGATCGGCAAGCCGGTGACGGACACGACCGAGGTCGGCTACTACTTCTATAAAGAAGAGCCGAAGTACATCCTGCGCCAGGCCTCGATCACCGACTTCTCGATCGAGATTCCGGAAGGCGAGTCGCGTCACCAGGAAACGGCGTATCTCGAGTTCCCGCACGACGCGGAAGTGTTCGGCGTGCAGCCGCACTGCCACTCGCGCTGCTACTCGACCAAGCTCCGCATCCGTTATCCCGACGGTTCGGAGAAGGTGCTGCTGAATCAGCCGCGCTACTACTTCTCGTGGCAGCGCGAGTATCACTTCGAGAATCTGCTGGAAGTGCCGAAGGGCTCGCTGCTGATCGCCGACTATGTATACGACAACTCGACTTCGAACCTCGCGAACCCGGACCCGCACAAGCACGTGACGTTCGGCGAGCAGACCTCGGAAGAGATGCTGTTCACGTTCGCGCGTTTCCGCTTCAAGGGCGAGACGACCAGCGAGCGCCACGACGAGTGGTTCCAGGAGCTGCAGCAGAACGTCACGTTCGGTGCGCTGGACGACAACATCGACGGCAAGCTGACGGCGGCCGAGTTCCGCAACGATCCGCGCTTCAAGCCGGTCGTCCAATATCTGCCGATGGTGGATGCCGACAAGGACGGCGCGCTGTCGAAGACTGAAATGGCGAATGCGCTGCAGATCATGCGCAAGATGCGTCAGCAGCAACAGCAGAGTCAGGGGCCGGCGGCGGCTCCGAAGCCTGATGCCGCGGTCGAGGCGATGAAGCAGCAGGCAACGGGCGGCAACTGATCCTAACCCGCGAAGCTGAGCACGCCGAAGCCGCTCAGGATCTTTGCGTCAGCCGTCGGTTGCGACTTGATGTAGCCGAGCCCGCCGGCTTGGCCGGCGAGGCCTCGGCCGCGCAACGCGGCGGCAGTCATCTGCGACATCATCGAGACGCGCAGCTTCAGTGCCGCCGTCATGCGCGTCAGCGGCGCGACGTCGGCGCCTACCTCGAAGTCGTCGAGCAACTGCAATGATTGCTGCCTGAGGCGCGCCACTTCGCTGAGGCTGGCACCGGAATCCGGCAGCTCCCATGCGCTGCGCAGATGCGTCACTCGCGCGAGATAGATCTCCGCGATGAACAGGTGAAACCAGGATCGCTGGTAATCGGAGATGCAACCCAAGCCCGCATCGTCGGGCACGATCAGGTAGTGTCCGTTGGGCACGCGATGATCGACGAACGTTACGGACGACGTATCCGACAGCTCCATCTCGCCGCTGAACTTCCATGGACCGATGCGCACCGTGCTCGCTCGCAGGTCGGCTGCGCAGAGCACGGCGTCATGGCTGTCCTCGAGCCGCGCTTTGAACAGCACGATATCGGCCACGCTGCTCAGCGACAGGTATTCGCACCTGCCATCGATGCGGACTCCGTCAGCGGTTCTCCTGGCCAGCGGCGGCGTGGTGGTGCCGCTGCTGCGTTCGCTACCGGTATTGGCCAGGATCAACGCGCGATTCCTGATCGTACGCAGCAGCATCGCCCGCTTCAGCCTCGCGACGCTCAGCAGCGGAATCGGTACGCACTGCAGGACGCAGAACGGATAGAGATGCATGGCGACGGCAATCGCCAGCGGCAGGCAGGTCGCACCCAACGATCGCACGGCTTGCGCCGCCTGCTCGAAGACTTCCGAAGGTCGCGACCCGCTGGGATACATCGGCAACAGCGACCGAAGCTGGTTGAACGAGCGCCGGTAGACATGGCGCGCCGCGCGTTCGTCTGCGGCATCGCTCACCCGTGAGGCAATTTCCGCTGCCAGTTCCATGGAGTGCACTTTGAACCTGTCGGCGGTCAATTGCAGGTGTTTGAGACGAGCCGCCGTCCGGACGAGGCGAGCTACGATTCGGGCGGACGGGCTGCGGCGGCTTGTGGCACCAGGTGGCTGGATATACAGTACGGTCCATGAACGCACGCATCGCGGTACTCGGGGCTAGCGGGGTTTACGGTCGTCATCTCCTGCCGCGATTAATTGCTGCTGGTTACCGCGTGCGTGCGTTGGTTCGCAAGCCCGAGGGGGTTGCTCTGCCGGCCGCGTGCGGTGCCGATCTCGCGGCGGCGGATATCTTCGACGAGGCATCGTTGCGCGCCGGGCTTGCCGGCTGCGAGGTTGCGATCAATCTTGCGACCAGCCTGCCGGCGCCGGGCGAGCAGGGCGACTATGCGAAGAACGACCGGCTCCGTCGCGAAGGGACGCCGATCTTCGTACGTGCGTGTCGGCAGGCTGGCGTGTCACGAGTTCTGCAACAGAGCATTGCCATGACGCATGCGGGCGGCGGCGACGCATGGGCCGACGAGGAGACTTTTCATCCCGTCGACGCAGGCATCGCGGGCGCGGCAATCGCCGCGGTGCGTGACATGGAAGCTGCGGTCGTGAGTTCCGATCTCGATTGGCTGATCCTGCGCGGTGGTTTGTTCTATGGCCCAGGCACAGGGTTCGACGACGATTGGTTTGCGCGCGCACGGGCGGGCAAGCTGCGCTTGCCTGCGGAAGGCGAAGACTATGTCTCCCTCGTCCACATCGCCGATATGGCCGATGCAACGGTGGCAGCGATTCGCCGCTGGCCGTCGCGCCAACCATTGATCGTCGCTGACGACGGTCCAGCTCGCTGGCGCGACGTGCTGACCTATGTGTGCGCGGTTGCGGGCAGCAGTCCGCCCGAACCGGGCGGACGCTCGGCGATGCCTTCGTTCAGAGTCAGGAACGCGCGCGCCCGCGCACTGCTCGCGTGGGCGCCCGCGTATCGAGACTACCGGGCAGGATTGGTCCGATAGCTACATGCCGGGAATCGGCAGGCACTCCATGATCTCGACCGCCTCGCCGGGGAAGATCGTGAAGTGCGGGTGATTCTCGAACAGCTTCGCAGCGGCCTCGTGCGAGTCCGCCTGGACGATCGTGTAGGCGGTCATCGCGTTGGAGGCGTTCGAGATGCCCTTGCTGTCGGCGCGCTTGGTCTTGCCGAGCGGGCTGCCGGTGTCGACAATTGCCGCCTTGTTCTTCGTCACCCAGTCGCCCCAGGCTTTCACGCCCTGCTGCTCGCGCTGCTTGCGTGTCGCTTCGTCCAGCTTGTTCCACTTTTCGCGGCTCGCCGGCGTGCCGAGATAAATCGCACAGAATTTCTTCATGAGTCGTCTCCAGGTTGTGTGGCCCCTGTCTGAATGACGCACGAGACGGGGCACGGCAGACACCCAGATAAGAAGAATTGCGGGCCAGGGTTCCGTTGTCGGCGGATCGACTCGCCGGATGGGCTATTTTCCCGGCTTTTCCTGCTCGCGCTGGATACGTTGCAACGTCAGATGCGTCACCATCGTGTAAGTCGTGATGCCGCGGACGCGGCGCCAGACAGCGATCGAGTAGACGATGCCGCCGAGTCCCAGCAAGCCCATCGCGAGCTGCACGAAATGGTGCCCCGGCCACGGCGCGCTCAGGATCGCCGAGATCAGCAGCGCCGCGCAGAACTGAATGATGGTCGGCGTCACGAATCCCGCGATGCCGGTCGGTGTTGCCGCGCGCGGCCCGGCATCCGCGACCGCAGCAATGACGACGAACATCAAGCCGGTGAGTGCGGCGGCCGAACGCCGACGATGACGTAGAAGCTCTCCCACTCCGCGAGTGGCAGCGTCGCGGCCTCGGGCATGCTCATGGCCGCGCAGGCTACACGGTCGCTATGGGTCCTCCCAGTCGCCCGCGGCGGCGTCTTCCATGTGCTCGAACAAATCGCCGCGCGCCGGCTTCTTGCCGATCTGGCAGACAGGCATCGCCAAGAGGGTGATCACGACCACGCATCGATCGCTGAGCCGGACGACGAAGCCGCCGCTCTCGATGGGCTCGACGGGATGCACGCGCGAGCGGTCCCATCCGAACTCCGGCTTCGGTTTCGTCGGGCCGCCGCTCTTCGGGTCCCGCTGTGCTTCAGTTTCGAGTGCCCGTTTGCGGGTGGCTTCTTCAGCCTCGTGCTGCCAGTCGATGACTGGCGGTGCAACCGTTCCGTCGCGCTGAGGAGCAGCAATCAACAGCGGTGGCATGCTGGTCGGCAGCGACAACTCCGGCAGAAGTTGCGGCGTAACAGGAACGAATGGCGGTGGCGCCGGCCTCGGTTGCTCCGCGTCTGGCAGAAGCGCCAGCACGGCCCGGCGCTCGGGCGCTTGCGGAATGGCCTGTCGCTGGCTGACGAGCAACTGAAACAATCCCGCGTGGATCAGCACCGCCAGTGCGAACAACAATGGCCGCTGCGGTTCGCGAAATGTCGCGCGCATTGCCACCGATACCGACTCCCGCGACTGTGCCGACCCATTGGTCCGCGCATCCCGGTAAACGTTCCATGGGTCGCCGCGGCAGGTGGAAAATCGGTATCCTTCGCGGCCATGAAAACACTCAATGCTCTGTTCGCCGCTTCACTTTCTTTGACGTTGTCCGCCCCGGCGCGCGCCGCCGACGATGCCGGCCGTGCCGCGTTTCGCGAGATTTACCAAGAGATGGTCGAGATCGATTCCTCGCAATCGACCGGCTCCTGCACGAAGGTCGTGCGCGCGGCCGAGACGCGGCTCAAAGCGGCCGGCTACGGCGCCGACGACATGCAGGTCGTGATTCCCGAGGGCAAGCCGGACGACGGCAACGTCGTTGCGCGCATCCGCGCGAAGAACCCGGCGAAGAAGGGCGTGCTGCTTCTGGCACACATCGACGTAGTCGACGCGAGGCGGGAGGACTGGGAGCGCGACCCGTTCAAGCTGATCGAGGAAGACGGCTTCTTCTATGGCCGCGGCTCCGCCGACGACAAGTCGATGGCGGCGGTGTTTCTCGACCTGATGATCCGCTTGAAGCAGGAGCGCAATTTCAAGCCCCGTCGCGATGTCGTCATGGCGCTGACGTGCGGCGAGGAGACGTCGAATCGGGTCAATGGCGTCGACTATCTGTTGAAGAATCGTCGCGAGCTCATCGATGCAGCGTTCGCGTTGAACGAAGGCGCGGGCGGGCTGCTGTCGGCCGACGGCAAGCCGCTGACATTGCAGGTGCAGGCCGGCGAAAAGATTCACCAGGTCTTCGCGCTCGAAGTGACCAATCCAGGCGGACATTCCTCGCGCCCGGTTCCGGACAACGCGATCTATCGGCTGGCACAGGCCACGGACAAGATCGCGCAGCTCTCGTTCCCCGTGCAGGTGACGCCGGTCGTGCGCGAATATTTCCGCGTGACGGGGCCGCTGCTCGGCGGCGAGGTGGGTGCTGCGATGAGCGCGCTCGCTACGAATCCCGATGATCAGGCCGCCCTGCAGCGGTTGATGAAGGACCCGAGCTACAACGCCGTCGTGCACACCACGTGCGTCGCGACGCAGTTGGAAGGTGGCCACGCCGCGAACGCGTTGCCACAGCGGGCAAAGCTCACGCTGTCATGTCGCGTGATGCAGGGCACGACGCCGGAGCAGGTCAAGGAAACGCTCGAGCGCGCCGTCGGCGACGAGCAGGTGAAAGTCTCGATCGTGCGCCGTCGCGACGGCTCATCGGCGCCGCCGCTGACGGACGAGATCATGGGACCGGTGAAGAAAGTCGCGGCGAAGCTCTGGCCCGGCGTGCCGGTGGCGCCGATGATGAGCGCCGGCGCGACCGACGGCCGCTTCCTCATGAACGCCGGCATCCCGACCTACGGCATGAGCGGCATGTTCTCGAAGTCCGACGAGACCAATGCGCACGGACTCAACGAGAAACGTCGCGTGCAATCGCTCTACGAAGGGCGCGAGTTCCTCGAAGGTGTCGTGCGAGCCTACGTGAAGTAGAGTGGCGTCATGCCGCAGCCCTGGATCGCATCGCTGCAGCGTGCAATCTTTACAGCGGTTCTCTTGCACGGTGCGTTGGCTGTTGCGGCCGATGACGCGGCGAGGTGCAGGGCGCCAGCAGGCACGCAGCCGTTCGAGTTTTCTTTCCGTGACTCGCACCTCCGAGGCTTCATCGACTTCCCTGCGGGTCCCGGTCCACACGCTGCTGTGCTCGTCCTTCATGGCTCGGGCGGCACCGACGTTTTTCACCACGCGCTCGAGTACAACGGTCAGTACACAGCGCTGAGAAATACATTTCGATCGGCCGGCGTTGCGACTGTCGTTTGGGACAAAGCAGGCAACGGCTGCAGCACGGGCTCCTACGCCGACGGCAATCCGATCAGGGAGCGAGCCGGCGAGGCCGTTGCGGCGCTTCGCGCACTGAAAGAGCGTCGCGACATCGACGCTTCGCGCATGGGCATCTGGGGGATCAGCCAGGGAGGCTGGGTTGCACCGATGGTCGCGGTGCAGACCGCAGACGTGAGCTTTCTGATTCTCGTGAGCACTCCGGGTCGCGATGCAGTCTCGCAGTTGGAGTATCAGGCGTTGACCAGGTTGCGCACCAACGGGACGCCTGAGGCGGAGGTGCGCGCCGCCGGGATGCATCTGCGGCTGGCGTTTGCGCTCATGCGCGCAGGTGGTTCCCGCGAGGCCTATGCGGCTGCGGTTGCGCCGCTGCAGAAATACACGGCGTTGCGCGATCTCGGCATTCTGAGTGGCACCCAGGAAAGCTACAGCGCGTGGCAGAACTCCATGGACTACCAGTATCGTCCCGACACTGCGCTGCGCGAGTTGCAGCAACCGGTGCTGGCCGTGTTCGGCGAGCGCGATGTGCTGGTCGATTGGCGTGACAGCGAGCAGATCTTCCGCGAGTCGTTCCGCGCAGGCGGCAATCCGGATCTGACGATCAAGGTCTTTCCGAATGCCGATCACAACCTCATGACCGCGGGGCCCGACCCGCAGTTCGTGCAAGGTTATCTGCCGCTGCTGCATGACTGGCTGCACCGACATCTGGATCGGCGAGGCCCTTGACGAGCAGCCACAGCGCGGCCAACAGGAAGGCGAACGAAGGTCGAACCGCCGACGATCAACTGCGAAAAGTGCGCCCAATTGCGCGCGGCTGCCACGACGCTGAGTGCGACGTCGATGCCATCCGTTCGCTATATTTCCGCACGACCGGCAGCACCGTGATGGCGATGGCGAGCGAGACGGCGCCGGCCACGATGCCGAGCAACGCAGCCCGCGCCGACCTGTGTCGCGTGCGACGCCGCGTTCTCGAGGGAGCCCGGTGGGCTCGCTATTGCTTGCGATATTTGCCGTACAGCAGCTCTTCGGCGAACTCCACGCACTTGAAGTCGAGCAGCTGCACGTTCCGGTCGAGCCGTCGATACAGCGGCAGCGAAATCTTCCACGGCCGCGTGAACGTTTCCGGATCGGTGATCGTCGCTTCGTACCGGAGGACGTCCGGGCCGGCAGGCGTGTAGCGCTCCTGCACTTGCATCGCGGGACCGTGGAAATTTCCAGCGCTGTCGAGCCACGTGTCCGCAACTTGCGCGCTCACGTCGATCACCAGCGTGTCGCCTTCCCAGTGGCCGAGGTTGTGGCCCATCCAGGAGTCCACCTGCGCCGGCAGACTCGGCTGGTTCATGTAGACGATGCGAGTCGCGCCGGCGAACTCATAAGCGATCAGCAGCGTGTTGCGTTCCTGCGTGATCTGGAACGGCTGCGGCAGGTAAGTCGCACGCGGCACGCCGGGCATGTAGCACTTCGCGAGCGGATCCCGCTCCAGCCAGTTCGCTTTGTTCTCCGCACGCTGCGTCGCGGCTTCGGTCGTGTACGGAATGCGGCCGCCTTCGACCACACCGAGCCCGCCTGGAATCGCACCGAGCGCACCCAATTGCGCAACCGGACCGCCTTGCGCGTTGTGCGCTTCGAGATTCCAGTGGGCGGACCCCATCGCTTCCCAGATCCCGTTGAGATCCGGCCTGCCGTCCGCGGTCCGCGCGATGCGCGGCTCAGTTGCGCAAGCGGTCAGCGCGAGCGGTCCAATCAGTGCGAGCAGTACCAGTACGAATCGCTGCATGGCGGCGGCGCTCCCTATTTCCTGGCCTGCAGCGCGTCGGCCTCTTCTTTGCGCGCCCCGCTGAGGATGATTTCCATGCTGTAGTTGCCTTCGTGGCAGGCGAACTCGTAGAGGCGCTTGTCGGTCTTCGCCATTGGGAACACGAGCGTGAAGCGGTCCGTGAAGGTCTTGGGGTCGACGACCGTGGCTTCGTACTCGACGGTGTTGTCGGCGGTGCGCGTCAGGCGCTCGGTCACGACCTTGTCGTAAGACGTCCCGGAGGAGTTGAAGCTCTGCGTGAGGCCGTTGAAGTTGCGAGTCTCGACCACGAGTGTGTCGCCCTCCCAGCGGCCGCGCGAGTAGCCGTACCAACCGCGCAGCTCGTCGTCGAGCGGCGGCCGCTCGTCGAGGAACACCGTGCGCGCATCGTGGATCTGCTCGTTGAGGATCACGACGTGATCGCGGCCCTGGAAGATCTGCAGATAGTTGTTGTCGAAGCCCGGTGCGAACGGCGGACCGTTGTCGGCAGCAATGCAGCGCTCGGACAGACCGCGATCCTCCGGGCCATCCTTGCCGATGCCGCCGAAGCCGAAGCGCACCGGCCGCGTGCCGGGGATGTCCTGGAACGCCGCCGCGAGCCCGCCGACGATCGTCACGCCGTCGACCAGCTTCGGCAGGCGACCGTTCGCGGGATAGATCACCAGCGAGGTGCGCAGATTCTCAGTCTCCGATTTGAAGTCGAGCCAGAAGTCGTTGTGAAAGCCGACGCCTTGCTGCGTGTACTGTTCGATCTGCTTCTGGCGCGCGGCATTCGACTTGGCGATGTCCTCGCGCGTCTGAAACAGCTTGTCGGGCGAGTCTTTCGGCCGCTGCAGCGGGACGTCGGAGCTGAAGTTCCACACGCCGCGCAGATCGGGTTGCCCGTATTCGTTGCGCGGCACCTGGTATTTCGCTTTCGCGTCCGCTGCATGCACAGCCGGTACGAGCGCGATTACCAGACACGAGACGATCGTTCTCCTCAACGTAGTCACGTGGATCTCCCTGCCTATTCCATGCTCACGATGACCTTGCCGCGTGCGCGGCCTTCCTCGAGATAAGCCATTGCCTTCGCGGCTTCCGGGAGCGGGTAGTGCCGGTCGATCACCGGAGTCAGCTGGCCGGCCTGCATCAGCTCGCCGAGGAATTTCATGTCCTCATGGTTCAGCCGGGCAATGAAGAAGCCGAGTTTCTGATCGACGAACGGCGCGACGATCGCCGCTTTGATCACTCCCATCATCGGCCCGATCCAATCGCCCTTCGGACCGCCCACGATGACCAGCGTGCCTTTTGGCTGCATGACCCGGCGCAGATCGGCAATCGAGCGATTGCCGACGTTGTCCAGGATGATGTCGTAGCGCTCCGGCCCCGTCGCAAAATCCTCGTGCGTGTAGTCGACGACGCGGTCGGCGCCGAGCGAGCGCACCAGCTCGACGTTGCGAGTGCTGCACACGCCGGTGACTTCGGCACCGAAATGCTTGGCGATCTGCACGGCGAACGTGCCGACGCCGCCGGATGCGCCATTGATCAGCACCTTCTGGCCAGGCTTGATGCCGCCCTTGTCGCGCAGACCTTGCAGCGCGGTGATCGCCGCGACTGGCACCGACGCAGCTTGCTCGAAGCTCATGTTGGTCGGCTTCAGCGCAACGGCGCGGCTCTCGCGCACGACGACGTACTCTGCGACCGCGCCGTCAGCGCCGCCGAACACTTCGTCGCCCGGCTTGAACTGCGTGACGTTCTTGCCGACTGCTTCGACAGTGCCGGCGAAGTCGACACCGATGCGGCTGTCTTTCGGCGCGCCGAAGCCGGACGACATCCGCATGATGTATGGCGAGCCGCGCATCATGTGCCAGTCGAGGGGATTCAGCGCTGCCGCATGCACCTTCACCAGCAGTTGATCGTCCGCCGGGGTCGGCTTCGGCAGCTCTTCAAGCTTCAGTACATCCGGCGAGCCATAGCAGTTATTGACGACGCCTTTCATCGACGCGCTCCCGGCCGGCAACGCTGCGCCTGCGCCGCACGGCGAGTTGTAGCTCAGCGCGACTGCCAGCGAGACGAATGCCAGCGCCACGACGATCGCGAAAATGCTGAGGATGCGGTAGCGAAGTTTCATGGTTGTGCGCTCCTTCGGGCTCAGACTATGAGCGCGACCGGCCCGGCGGGCCAATCGCTTGCGACAGAACACGGTCGAGCCCCGCCGAGTTGCGGCGGAGGCGGACGAGTGGCGGTCATGGACGCTCGCGGCCGGGGTCCGGTGCGGGAACGGGCCGAACCGTTGGTCTATAGTCACCCCATGGCGATGGCTGCCCACACGATCAAACCCACCGGCCTGGCGCGAATTTTCGGCTGGCGACGCGTCCGCTTCGTGCTGATCGTGGCGCTGCTGTTCGGCGTGCTGCTCAACATCGGCAATCAGGCGCCGGCGGTGATCATCTTTGCACGCGCCATCCTGGTCGCCATGGCGATCCTCTTCATGTTCGGTCTGTTCGAGGAGTGGCCGAAGAAACTGTGGCGGCCCTTCTCGCGCTGGGGCTGGCAGGTGCTCGGTATCGTGATCGTGATTCCGTTCGCTGCCGCGTTCGCATACTGGATCACCACGGGCGGCCACCCGGAGCTGGGCACCAACAAGCTGCGACAAGCTGGTTATGCGCAGCTCTGCATGACCGCATTGCTGTTTGCGCCGTGGATTGCCGTGGGCGCTGTGATCCGGCAGCGCGAAGCATTCGCGCGCGATCAGGCGATGGCCTTCGAGCTGGAGAAGAGCGAGCTGGAGCGCAAGGCGCTGGACACTCGCCTGCGGTTGCTGCAGGCACAGGTGGAGCCGCACTTCCTGTTCAATACGCTCGCCAACATTCAGGCGCTGGTCGACGCAGGCTCGCCGCAAGCGTCCAGCGTGCTGAAGAGCCTGATCGCATATCTACGCGCGGCGGTGCCGCGGATGCACGAGCTCGGCACGACGCTCGGTCAGGAGCTGGAGCTGGTGCGTGCGTACCTCGAGCTGATGCAGATGCGCATTCCGGACCGCTTGCAGTTCGCGTTGCACATCGAGCCCGCGGCTAACAGTCTGCAATGTCCGCCGATGACGCTGCTCACGCTGGTCGAGAATGCCGTTCGGCATGGCATCGATCCGCGAGAGGAGGGTGGACGCATCGACGTCGACGTCTGGCTGCGCGATGGCCGCTGTCACGTGCGCGTGACCGACACAGGAGTCGGGCTGCAAGTCGAAAAATCCGGCGGACTCGGCACCGGCCTTTCCACGCTGCGCGAGCGCATGCAACTGGCTTTCGGCGGCGATGCGCAGTTGCGGCTCACTGAAGTGCAGCCGCATGGTGTGTGCGCGGAGGTCGAGTTCCCCGCGCGTCAGGAAAGCGTATGAACGCGCATCGCCCGACCGCGCTGATCGCCGACGACGAGCCGCTGCTGCGTGAAGTGCTGGAGCGGCTGCTCACGCAAGTCTGGCCCGAGCTGGAAATCGTCGCGCAAGCTCGTAATGGGCGCGAGGCCGTCGACAAGTTCGAGGAGTATCAGCCGGACGTGTGCTTCCTCGACGTGCACATGCCCGGGATGACCGGTGTCGAGGCGGCACGTCATATCGGTCGCCGTGCGCACCTGGTGTTCGTTACGGCGTACGACCAGTACGCGGTGCAGGCCTTCGCGCAGGGTGTGCTCGACTATCTCGTGAAGCCGGTCGAGCCGTCGCGACTGGAGGAGACGGTCGCTCGCTTGAAAGAGCGCTTGCGAGCGTCGCAGCCGGCATCGAATACCGATGCGCTGCTGCATCAGCTCGCGGCGAGCTTGCACAAGAGCGCGACACCCGCGCCGCTACGTTGGTTGCGAGCGTCGGTCGGGCAGACGGTGCGACTCATCTCGGTCGACGACATCGACTTTCTGCGCTCCGAAGAAAAGTACACGACGATCGCCTGGCGCGATGACACGCGTCAGCCGCGCGAAGCAGTGGTTCGCATGCCGCTCAAGGAGTTGCTCGGGCAGCTCGATGCGGAGCAGTTCGCACAAGTGCATCGCTCGGTGGTCGTGAACATGCGCGCGATCAGTCACGTCACGCGTGGCGCCAACGAGACCGCGGATATTCATCTGAAGGGCAGGGAAGAGGTGCTGCCGGTGAGCCGCAGCTACCTGCATTTGTTCAGGCAGATGTAACGCTTAAAGCGTTCGCCGATACCGCTGGTCGTTGACCTCTATGCCCCACACCGTGTCGGCGCGCTGCGTGCCGTCTGGCGCCCAGCCGTCCTTCACGTAGAACCGTTCGGCGCGAGCGTTGCCGACGAGGACCCACAAGACCGCACGTTTGAATCCGGCATCGCGCAGAAAAGCGCGCGCTGAAGCGAGCAGCGCGACGCCGAAGCCGCGGCCCCACCAGGCCGGATCGACGTGAATCGCCGCGAGCTCGCCAAACCCTGGAACATCGGCGTCGCGCGCGGCGCAAGTTGTCGCGAAGCCTCGGACTGTGCCTCGATCGTCGAGGGCGACAGTCGTCATCGGCTCGCGCGGATCCGTGCCGCCGAAGGTGTAGCGTTGCGCGCGATCTTCCGCCTTCAGGCTGGCGAGATAGTCGTCGGGCAGCAGGTTGCGGTACGCAACTTGCCACGCGCGGACGTGCACGCGGGCGACGGCCAGTGCATCTTCGGGTTCGGCAGGTCGTAGCAGCATGGCGCGAGTCTCGCACGACTGTTCTCCAAACCGTTAAAGAGAAGTACAACGGTGGACACGTCAGTGCCCCGATGCAATAGTCGCGCGCATGCTGGCAAGGGCTGCATCGGTCTGCATCGGCGCGCTGCTCGCAGCGAATGCGTACGCTGCGATCGAGATCCGCGCTCTGACGGAAGTGATCGAGGGCCACCAGGTCGGCGGCGTGACTACGGACATGATCGGCGACCTCTATGTCGCAGACTTCGGCGACACAGTGTGGAAGATCACGATGGAAGGCGAGCGCCGCGTCTTCGCCACCGGCCTTTACGGCGCCTCCGGCAACGCGATCGACGCGCAGGGCAATCTGCTGCAGGCAAATTTCTACGGCGACTCCATCACGAAGATCGATCGCCAGGGCAAGGCGCAGACGTTTGCGACCGGCCTGAGCGGACCGGTCGGCGTCACCGTCGATCGCCAGAGCGGCGATGTCTACGTCGCCAATTGCCGCGGCAATTCCATCGCGAAGATCGCACCCGACGGCAACGTCGCACCGTTCGCGAACAGCGACCTGTTCAAATGCCCGAACGGGATCGCTCTCGACGGGCAAGGCTCGCTGTACACCGTCAATTTCCGCGACAACCGCATGCTGAAGATCGACCGTCAGGGCAGCGTGTCGCTGTTCACGACCGTCTCCGATCAGGGTCTCGGCCACGTCTGCTTCAGCAAGGATCGGTTCTACGTGACGGCATTCCGCGCCAACGAGATCTTCCAGGTCACGCTCGATGGCAAGGCCCAGCGTATTCTGGGCAGCGGCGAACGCGGGCTCGTCGATGGGCCCGATGGCAAGGCGCGGCTGACCTTCCCAAACGGCATCGCCTGTCATCCCTGGGGCGAGCGGCTGTACATCAACGAATATGTCGGCGAGACGACTTCGTCGATCCCGCGCCGCGCGATCGTGCGGCAGATCATCCTTTAGCTTTTTTGCGGGTGCGCGCGTAGAAGCGCTGCGCCTTGGCGACGTTGCCGCATACGGCCATGTCGCACCAGCGGCGGCGGCCCGCTTTGGAGCTGTCGAGGAATACCCAGGAGCAGTTCTCGCCGCCGCACATCCGCAGGCGCTCGACGGGTTGCGGCATGACGTGCTCGACCATGCGATAGGCGACCATCGCCGCGATCAGATCCAAATCCGCGGCATCCGCGCGGATGTCCGCGACGACCTGTCCGCTCTCGAATCGCAGCTCATGCGCCTCGCTGCCTGCCAGCCAATGCTCGCGCAGCTTCGCCAGCGCGCTCTTCGGCGGCGCGTTTCCGGAAGCAACGGCGCTGACGAGTGCAAACAACTCTTCGCGCAGCTCCTTGGCGCGAGTCAAGGCGCGGGCGGCCGCGGTGGGCTCGCTCTGCAGCTTCTTCGTCAGCGCGCGCAGATTCTTTTCCGGCAGCAGGCGGACCAGCGTGGCCCATTCGAGCAGGCGGGCGTAGCCGTCGAGCCAGTCGCGCGGCTGCTGATCGCGTCCAGTGACGGTGTTGACGAAGTCCAGGGCGGCGTCGCCGCCGATGAAGTCACGCGCGGCGAATTGATGCGATTCGATCGCGAATACCACTAGACCCGCTGGACTGGCGCGCTGCGCGGATTCCCTGCCGGACGCGCGGGCGCGCCGCACGACGCGCGAATGATCAGCTCCGCCGGCACGGTTTCCGTGACGGGCTGGAACTGCGCGGGATTTTCGATTGCCGTCGCGAGGCGATCCAGGGCACGGCCGCCCATGTCGGAGATGCGCACGCGCACGGTCGTCAACGCCGGCGAGACGAAGCGCGCCGTCGGAATATCGTCGAAACCGGCGATAGCGATGTCCTGCGGAACACGCAGTCCGGCCTCGGTCAGCGCGCACATGCAGCCGATCGCCATCATGTCGTTCGCGGCAAAGACGGCGTCCGGACGCATTCCCGTCGCCAGCAGCTCGCGCCCGGCGCGATAGCCGGACTCTTCAGTGAAGTCGCCGCGCAGCACGTATTCGGCCGCGCCGGGCACCTCGGAATTGAGCGCGGAGCGATAGCCGCGCAGGCGTTCCTGCGCATCGACGTTCACGTCCGGGCCGGCGATGTGCGCAATCGTGCGATGCCCGTTGCCGGCGAGGTGCGCGACCATTGCGTACGCGCTGCTGTAATTGTCGACGTAGAACGAGGCGTGAGTGTGATCGGCATCGACCGTGCTGATCAGCACGATCGGCAGCGAGCTGCGCACGCGCTCCTGCAGGAAGCGGCCATCCACGTACGGCGACATCACGAGCAGGCCGTCGACTCGGCCAATCAGCGCTTGCACCGCGTTGCCCGCTTCGGTGGCGTCGCAATGCGTACTGGAAATCAGCAGGTGCAGGCCGCGCGAGCGCGCCGCGATGTCGATCCCGCGAATCAGCTCCGAGAAGAATTCCCCGTACAGCGTCGGCAGCACGATGCCGATCGTGTGGGTGCGGCGAGTCATCAGACTCTGCGCGCCGCTATTCGGGACGTACTGCAGGCGTGCTGCAGCCTCGAGTACGCGAGTGCGAATGCTTTCGGTGACGACGCCAGTGCCGTTCAGAGCGCGCGAAACCGATGCCATGGAGACATGGGCTTCGCGAGCCACATCTTTCAGTGTTGCGCTCACGCGTTCGCCCGGAGTGCTTGCTAAGTTCGCACTCCAGGGCTCCCCCTCTTGCCGCGCTGCTGTGGAACCGCAGCCGGGCCTATTCTGAGGAGGCCCCGGAGAGGGTGTCAAACCTGTTCCCGGCCGGACTTGCGCGCGGCAATTTCCTGCACCAGGCGCGCGTGCGCCCGGGCATCCAGGCGGTAGAAATGCATCACCAGCGCGGAGGCGACCAGTGCGCCCGCCGCGATCAACGTAATCAGCACCTTGATCGCCTGCGCCGTCGCCGGCGCCTGCGGCTGATTGGCGACATAACCCACCCATCCGAGGTAGGCGCCGAGAAATGCCGACGAGGCACCGAGCGCGATCTTCTGGATCAGCGTCACGAAGCCGAACACGAAGGCCTCGGCGCGCACGCCGGTGCGCCATTCGCCGTACTCGACGGTGTCCGGCACGATCGACCAGAAGTTGATGCCGATCGACGCGCTGCCGATCGCGTACACGACGATGAAGCCGTACAGCGTGCCGATTTCGCGAGCGCTGGAGAAATACAGGCCGACCAGGCCGGCAAACGCGATCGCGAGCCCCGCCTGCCACGCCCAGCGCTTGCCCACGTAACGCGCGGCAATAGTCCACGGCAGGATCATCGCGGTGATCGTGATCTGCATCAGGCTGGCTGCTTCGCCTGCCACCGCTTCGGTCGAGCCGAGGTAGTACTTCACGTAGTACACGAGGCCCGAGCACACCAGCATGTTCGCGAAGCTGAAGAAGCCGATGCCGGCGATGATCTGCAGGAACGGGACGTTCTTCGCGAGCATGCCCAGCAGCTCGCGGACCGGCGGCGGCGTTTCCTTCGCGTGCGTTATCGAGGAATCCTCGCGCGTCGCGAGAAATGTCACGATGGTGAAAACCGTTGCGAGTGCCGCGAGCACTGCCGTAGCGCCGAAGTAGCCAGCGGTACGGCCGCCGCTCGTGAAGTAAGTCACCAGACGCGGCGTGAAGTAGCTGACGACTGCAGTCCCGAGGAACGCGAAGATCATGCGTGCGCCCGCGAGCCAGTTACGCTGCATCGAATCGCGCGTCATGGT
>DATENH010000142.1:0-14142 GCA_035275145.1 Steroidobacteraceae bacterium
GTGGTGGAGGGGGTAGGATTCGAACCTACGAAGGCATAAGCCAGCAGATTTACAGTCTGCCCCCGTTGGCCGCTTGGGTACCCCTCCGCGGATACAAAGAGCCGGGTATTCTCTTTACCAAGGTATTGACTGTCAATGGCAAGTTGCCGATCCAAGACCCCTTCGGGTCTCCCTTCCACCTCAAGCTTCCCCGGTTTCCGCCGATAACCGCGGCAAGATGCAGTCGCAGGACTTCGAAAACCGGCTGAAGGCCCAGGTCGACTTCCCCAGCCCGTCGCGGGTCGCGACGGAAATCATCGCGCTCGCCCGCGATCCGGACATCGAAATGGCCAAAGTCGCCCAGGCGGTCGGCCGCGACCCGGCGATGACGGCGAAAATCCTGCGAATCGCCAACTCCGCGTTCTATGCCCAGCGCCGGCCGAGCCAGAACCTGCGCCAGGCGCTGGTGATCATCGGCCTGAACGCCGCCCTGACCCTGGCGCTCAGCTTTTCCCTGGTGTCCTCGATGCGGGCGCTGCGGCCGGTCGGGATCGACTACCCCCGTTTCTGGCGCCGCGCCCTCCTCGCCGCGACCTCCGCCCGGGCGTTCGGCGAGGCGATCAAGGTCGGCCACGCCGAAGACATCTTTCTTGCGGCGCTGCTGCAAGACATGGCGGTCCTGGCGCTGGACCGCGTATCGCGGGACTTCTACGCCAAGCTCCAGCAACCCTCGTCGCACGCCGACTGGGTCGCCTATGAGGTCGAGCAGCTCGGCCGAGACCATGCCGGCTATTCGGCGATGCTGCTCAAGGCGTGGAACCTGCCGGAGCGCATCTGCAAAACGGTGGAAGCCAGCCACGAGCCGCAGAAACTGGACGCGACGACCGACGAAGGTCGTTTTGCCCGCTGCGTCGCGCTCGGCAGCGATCTCGCCGAGGCCGTGGTCGCGACCGACCGCGCCCGCGTCGTCGCGGCGCTCGCCCAACGGGCCGACAAGCTGCTCGGCATGAACCAGGAGACCTTCACCGAAGTCGTCACGCGCGTCCTCAGCCTGATTCCGGAAACCGAAGCGCTGTACGAGACCAGCATCCTGGACGGCGACGACGCCGAGAACCTGATGGCCGAAGCGCGCGAGCTGCTCGCTGTCCGCAACCTGCACGCGCTGCAGGAAGTCAGCACGCTGCAGGCAACGACGAGCGTGCTGCTGACTCGCACCGAGGAAGCCGAAGACTCGAGCCGTCGCGATGCCCTGACCGGCGTGCACAACCGCCCGTGGCTCGACCGGACGCTCGATCGCGAATTCACCCAGGCGGTCGTGTTCGGCCGCGACTTGAGCATCGCGCACGTCGATCTCGATCACTTCCGCAGCATCAACGAGCGCTACGGCACGCCGGTCGGCGACCGCGTCCTGCGCAGCTGCGCCCAGGCGTTGCAGTCGTGCGTGCGCGGCAGCGACATGGTCGCGAGATTCAGCGGGGAAGAATTCATCGTAGTGCTGCCCGGCGCGGATCCGCAGATCGCACGGCAAGTGGCCGAGCGCATGTTGAAAGCGATCGCGACCGCGGACCACGACCCGCAGACCGGTGCCGTGCGCGTCACTGCATCCATCGGCGTCGCAACGCATACGACGAAGAAGCGCTTCGCCACGATCCTGGCGTTGCTCGAAGCGGCGGATCACGCGCTGTACGCAGCCAAGCTGTGCGGCCGCAATCGCGTCGAGTGCGTGGAAGAGATTCCGACGGCGCGCAAGGCGCCGATCGCGTCCTAGCTGATCAGCTTCGCGTACGTCGCTTCGTCGATGTTGCTGCCGCAGACGATCGCGGCAATTCGCTTCCCTCGTAACCGCTCTCGCGCCGGCCCGAACAATGCTGCAGTCGTCGCCGCGCCCGCGGGCTCGACTGCCAACTTCGCATTGCGCAGCAGGAAGCGCATCGCCGAGCGCAGCTCGTCATCGCTCACGCGCACCAGCTCATCGACGTTGCGACGGCAGAACTCGAACGAGATCGGCAATGCGTAGGGAGCACCGAGACTATCGGCAATCGTCGCGACGCGCTCGATCGAGCGCGGCTCGCCGGCCGCGAAGCTGCGATACATGCTGTCGGCGCCGAACGGCTCCACACCGATGACTTCGCACTGCGGCGCGAGCAGCTTCACTGCCGACGCGACTCCGGCGCACAGCCCGCCTCCGCCTATCGGAACGAGCACTGCCTGCAAGTCTGGCACCTGCTTGCAGAGCTCCAGTCCCAACGTGGCCGTACCGAGTGCCGTCGTGCGGCCTTCGAAAGGATGAACGAAGGTGCGACCTTCTTCGGCGGCGATCCGCTCGACCATGGCAAAGCCCGCATGGGCATCCGGCGCGAACACGATCTCCGCTCCATAGGAACGGCACAACGCGACGCGTAACGGATTGGCACTCGCGATCATCACGACCTTGGCGCTGACGCCGGCCGCAGCCGCAGCAAAGGCGACTGCAATCGCATGATTTCCCGCGCTGATTGCAGTGACGCCGCGACTGTGCGCCTCGGCCGACAATCCAAGCACATTCAATAATGCAGCCCGGGCCTTGAACGTGCCGGTGAGCTGCAGCAGCTCGAGCTTCAGATGCAACTCGGCCTCGTTGCCGACCGCCTGGTCGAGCTCGGCGCTGCGCAGTCGATGCACGGGAGTGTGCACGACACGTCCGGCCAGCTTCGCCGCAGCGTCCTGTATCTCTTGCAGCGTCAGGGGCGCAGTCATAAGGGGCGATCTTACGACATAACACTGCTACGGCGGGCTTCGCACCCGCCAGCCGCCGCGGCATAATGGCCGCGTGCGTGACAACAACTATATAAACCGAAGGTATTGATCATGGAGCGTCGTCTCCATACTCGTCACCGCGCGCGCACTGCTGTGTACGTTTCGGTTCCCGGTCGTCCCGGCAAGTTGTGTCGCGCACGTAACCTGAGCGCGAACGGCGTGTTCATCGAGACGGAGAATCTCGGGCTGAAGAAAGGCGCGACGGTGCATCTCGCGTTCGCGATCAATCTCGGCGTCGTCACCAAGATTCACCGCCGCACTGCCATCGTCGCGCACGTCTCGAAGGGCGGCACCGGTCTGATGATGGAGAGCCTCACCGGTACGCGGTGATGAGTCAGGCCGGAGTCTGACTCGCCGCGCCCACCTGCACTCGTTGCATGTCCTTCGCGACCGTCTTGGCAGCTACGAACAACGAAGCTGCGCAGAGCAGCACCAACACGGGCATCACGTACATGGCGGTGTGCAAACCCGTCGCGCGGAATGCTGTAGTCATCTCGCTCGCGCCCGCCGCGATCATCGCGGCATGTGCCATACGGTCGCTCAATGTTCCCATGATGGTCGGACCGAAGCTCGCGCCGAGAACGTAGAACGCGAAGAAGTACACCGAGACCGCCGTGGCACGCAGGTGGGACGGAACGACATCCTGAATCGCGCTGTAGACCGTGGCGTAGTACACGAACGTGCACGCGCTCGATGCCGCCATCAGGATCGTGAACACCGTGACGCTGCCTTTCGGCTGCTCGAGAGCGATGTAGATGCAAGGTGCCGCGCACAGCATTGCAACTGCGGCGACCAGCAACCGGCCGTTGGCCATCTTCACGCGCAGGCGATCGCCCAGCGCGCCACCTACGAGCAAACCGATCGCGCCCGTCAGGCCGAGCGACACTGCCGAGAGCTTGCCCGCAGTGCCGAGGCTCACCTCGTGGAAGCGTTGCAGGAACGCGTTCTGGAACATGTTCACGGCATAGGCGTGAAAGTTGAACAGGATTCCCGAGAGGATGATCCACCACATCGTCGGGACGCGCAGGATCACGGCGAAAGTACCGGCTCCATGCTGCGCGGCCCGCGCAGAGGCGTCGGCTGTGTCGCGCTTGGGCTCGCGAATCCGCAACGCGAGCGCCGCGAGAATCAGTCCGGGCAAGCAGGCGACGAAGAACGCAGCGCGCCAACCCCAGGCCTCGGCGATGGCGCCGCTCAATAGATAAGAAGCGAACAAGCCGAGCGGCAGGCCCATCATGAAAATGCCCATCGCGCGCGCGCGACGCTCGGCCGGATAGAGGTCGCCGATGAGCGCCTGGCCGGCCGGCGCGCAACTGGCCTCGCCGATGCCGACGCCCATGCGCGTGAACAAGTACGTCCAATAGCCGATTGCGAGCCCGGAGGTCGCAGTCATCACGCTCCACACGGTCACGCCGATCGAGATCACGCGAGTCCGGTGCCACGTGTCGCTCAGGCGACCGAGCGGCATGCCCGCCGCGGCGTAGATGAGAGTGAAGGCAGTGTTGACCCACGCCGACGATGCATCGTTCATGCCGAACTCGATGCGGATCGGCTCGAGCAGCGCGCCGGCGATCTGCCGGTCGAAGAAATTCATCAGGTTGATGCCGAACAGCACCGCGAGCGCGTATCGCGCGTTTTTCTGCTCGTCCGTCACGGAAAACCCCTGATTGAGAATTGTGGTTACGGCGGCGGCGGCACGCTAGCATGTGATCGCCAGCGCTCGCCAGTCCTGGTCCGGCGAGCGCACATAAGAATTGTCGGGGGCAGCGTCATGCTCAGCTCGCGGCGCGTTTGGAAATTGGCATTCGTCGCATTCGCCGGCGCGATGTTCGGCGTCAGCGTCGCGGCAGACGCGCCGTCCGACATCCCACCGGACACTCCAATCGCAGCGATCTGGCAGATCCAGCAAATAGATTTCCTCTACAACAGCACCACCGTCCGCTATTCGTGCGGCAACCTGCAGCGGCGCATCGCGGCGATTCTGCAAGCCGTCGGCGCCCACGCGAGCATGGGTGTGGAACTCGGCTGCAGGAGCGGCGAGCTCGTCCGCTATGCGAACGTGCACCTCACGCTGGCGGTGCCGGTCGCAGCGACCGAAGAAAACATTCGCGCGGCAACGAATTTCGACACGCGCGATGAGCTCGTCGCCCGACTCCATCAAACGCAGCTGCCGAGCGCCGAGCAGATCGTGCGCTTTCCCGCGAGCTGGCGTACTGTTGCCCTGTCGCGCAGTCCGCCGCTCTCCCTCGGACCCGGCGATTGCGACCTGCTGCGCGCCATGCGCGATGACGTCTTCCCGCGCCTGCACGTACGCGTCGTGTCGAGCGGACTGCGCTGCGGCGGCGGCGCGGATACGCGCATCCCGCCCAGAATCAACGTCAATGCGCTGATGCCGTCCAGAACTTAGTGCCGCGAACTGCGTTGTAGTCGGGTCTCTCCGGATCGCCCCGAGGCCCGTCATGCCCGAGCACAACGACCCCACGCTCGCTCCCGAGTATCTCGCGCGGATCGACCAGTACTGGCGCGCCGCCAACTACCTGTCGGTCGGTCAGATTTATCTGCTCGACAATCCGCTGCTCAAGGAGCCGCTGTCGATCGAGCACATCAAGCCGCGCCTGCTCGGCCACTGGGGCACGACGCCGGGGCTCAACTTCATCTACGCGCACCTGAACCGGATCATCAACAAGTACGACCTCGACATGATCTACATCGCAGGTCCTGGCCACGGCGGGCCGGCGCTGGTGGCGAACACTTATCTCGAAGGCACCTACAGCGAGTACTACCCGAACGTGTCGGAAGACGTCCACGGGCTGCGGCGGCTTTTCAAGCAGTTCTCGTTCCCGGGCGGCATCCCTAGCCACGTCGCGCCGGAGACGCCCGGCTCGATCCACGAAGGCGGCGAGCTGGGATATTCGTTGTCGCACGCTTACGGTGCAGCGTTCGACAACCCGGACCTGATCGTCGCATGCGTGATCGGCGATGGTGAGGCAGAGACCGGACCTCTCGCGACGAGCTGGCACTCGAACAAATTTCTGAATCCGGTGCGTGACGGCGCCGTCCTGCCGATCCTGCATCTCAACGGCTACAAGATCGCGAGCCCGACGGTGCTCGCCCGCATTCCACGCGAAGAGCTGACGCAGTTGCTCAGCGGCTGCGGCTACGAAGCGTTCTACGTCGACGAGCAGGACACCCACGAAGCGACGCATCTCGCGATGGCGCGCACGCTGGACCGCATCGTCGCGCGGATTCGCGAAATTCAAAGTGCCGCGCGCAGCAAAGGTTTCGATCGGCGCCCGACCTGGCCTGCGCTGGTGCTGCATACGCCGAAAGGCTGGACCGGTCCGAGCGAAGTCGACGGCATCGCGGTCGAGGGCAACTGGCGGTCGCACCAGGTGCCGCTCGCAGAGCTCGCGGAAAAGCGACCGCATTTGCGGCTGCTCGAAGAGTGGATGCGCAGCTATCGAGCCGAAGAATTGTTCACGAGCGAAGGCAAGCTACGTCCCGAGCTGCGCGCGCTCGCACCCAAGGGCAAGCGCCGCATGGGCGACAACCCGCACGCGAACGGCGGCATTCTTCTCCGCAGCCTGCGTCTGCCGGACTTCCGTGAGTATGCGGTGCAGGTGAAGAAGCCCGGCGCCGTGAGCGCCGAGGCAACCCGCATCCAGGGCACGTACATCCGCGACGTGATGAAGCTGAACCTGCCGACCGCGAACTTCCGCGTCTTCAGTCCGGACGAGCTGACCTCGAACCGCTGGAACGACGTGCTCGATGTGACCCAGCGGATGTGGGCGGCCGAGCTGCTGCCGGGCGATTCGCATCTCGCGAAGGACGGACGAGCGATGGAGGTGCTGAGCGAGCATCAGTGCCAGGGCTGGCTCGAGGGCTATCTGCTCACCGGCCGGCACGGCTTCTTCAGTTGCTACGAGGCGTTCGTGCACATCGTCGACTCGATGTTCAATCAGCACGCGAAGTGGCTGAAGACCTGCAATCACATTCCGTGGCGGCGGCCGATTGCCTCGCTGAACTATCTGCTGAGCTCGCACGTCTGGCGCCAGGATCACAACGGCTTCAGTCACCAGGATCCGGGGTTCATCGACCACGTGATCAACAAGAAAGGAGAAATCATCCGCGTGTACCTGCCGCCGGATGCGAACACTTTGTTATCGGTGACCGATCACTGCCTGCGCAGCCGCAACTTCGTCAACGTGATCGTCGCTGGCAAGCAACCGCAACACCAGTGGCTGTCGATGGACGAAGCAATCAAGCACTGCACTGCCGGCATCGGCATCTGGTCCTGGGCGAGCAACGACCAGGACAGCGCGCCCGATGTGGTGATGGCTTGCGCGGGCGACGTGCCGACGCTCGAAACGCTCGCGGCCGTCAGCCTGCTGCGCGAATGGCTGCCGTCGCTCAAGATTCGCGTCGTCAACGTCGTCGATCTGATGACGCTGCAACCGCCGGGCGAGCATCCGCACGGACTGTCCGATCAGGAATTCGATTCGATCTTTACCGTCGACAAGCCGATCCTGTTCGCGTTTCACGGCTATCCGTGGCTGATCCATCGCCTGACCTACCGGCGTCATGGCCACGACAACCTGCACGTGCGCGGCTACAAGGAGGAAGGCACGACGACGACGCCGTTCGACATGACGGTGTTGAACGATCTCGACCGGTTTCATCTCGTCGAGGCCGTGTTCGATCGCGTGCCAGGTCTCGGCGCGCAGACCGCGCATCTACGCCAGCGCGTGCGCGACAAGCTGGTGGAGCATCGCGAGTACATCACGCGACACGGCGACGATCTGCCGGAGATCAAGAACTGGAAGTGGCAGTAGAGCCGAGCATCGCAGCGGCTTCCATCGCCATGGCAAGCTCCTCGTCGGCGCGGACGACCATGATCTTCGCGCCGAGAAAGTCCAACTGCTCCACGCAGGCCTGGCGAATCTCGGCGCTGTTCTCCCCTACTCCGCCGGTGAAGGCGATGACGTCGACACCGCCCATCGCGGCAGCGTAGGCGCCGATGTACTTGCGGACTCGATAGGCATAGAGCGCGAGCGCACGACGACACTCCTCGTCGCCGTCCGCCGCGCGACTTGCGATGTCGCGCATGTCGTTCGTGCCGGTCAGCCCGGTCAGACCGGATTGCCGGTTCAGCAACGCGTCCAGCGCCTCGCCCGCGAACGAGCCGGACCGGACCAGCTCCAGCAGGATGCCGGGATCCAGGTCGCCGGCGCGGGTGCCCATCACCAGTCCTTCGAGCGGCGTCATGCCCATGCTGGTGTCGACGCTGCGTCCGTGCTCGATCGCAGTGACGCTGGCTCCATTGCCGAGATGGCAAGACACGATTCGCAACTTCTCCGCCGGTGCCTTCAACTCGGCAGCGACGGCGTGCATCACATGCGCGTGGCTGATGCCATGAAAACCGTAGCGACGAATGCCGAAACGCCGGCGCAAGTCTTCGGGCAGCGCGTACTCGCGTGCTCGAGGCGGCAGAGTCGCGTGAAAGGCGGTGTCGAAGACCGCAACGTGCGCGGTTTGCGGATAGACCTCGCGCGCCCGGCGAATGGCCGCGAGTGCCGGCGGATTGTGCAGCGGTGCCAGGTGACTCAGCTCGTCGAGCTCCGCGAGCACCCCGTCATCGATCTTCGTCGGCTGGACGAAGCGCTCGCCGCCATGGACCACCCGATGGACGATCGCGCCAGGCGGTCCATGGTGCCGGCTGCGTTCACGCAACTGCTGGAGCACTCGCCCGACTGTCGCCGACAGGGTCGCCGTGTCGAGCTGCTGCACGCGGACATCCACGACATGACGCCGCCGCTCGGTGTCGATGACGGCGCTCTTGAGCGACGAGCTGCCGCAATTCAGTGCGAAGATAAGCATGCGTGCAGGCCTGGCGGGTCTATTATAAGAAGCGTTGGAGCCGCATATGAGTTTCGTGGAACAGATTGCCGACGAGCTGGTCGCCCTCGGAGTGAGCGGCGACGGCGTGCTCATCGTTCATATCGCCTTCTCGGCTTTCGGCGGACGGGCCGGCGCGCCGGCCGATCTGATCGCGGCGCTGCGCCTGGCCGCGGGTCCGCACGGCACCGTGGTCATGCCGAGCATGAGCGACGACGACGAACAGCCGTTCGACCCGCAAACTACGCCATGCCCCGGCATGGGCGTCGTGGCCGACACGTTCTGGCGCATGCCGGGCGTGAGTCGCAGCGACAGTCCCCATGCATTCGCCGCCGTCGGCCCGCATGCGGCCGAAATCGTTGCGCCTCATCCGATCGATGTTCCGCACGGACTCGACAGCCCGGTGGGACGCGCTTACGAGCTCGATGCCGAGGTCCTGCTGCTCGGCGTCGGCCACGACGCGAACACCACCGTGCATCTCGCCGAGAACGTCGCGGGCGTGCGCTACAAGCTGCCGAAGTACGCGACTGTCGTGCGCGACGGCGACCTGGTTCGTCATCACTACCACGAGATCGATCATTGCTGTGCGAATTTCGCACGCCTCGACTCGTGGCTCGAGGGCGACGGCCATCAGCAACGCGGCTTCATCGCGGACGCGCCGGCGCGGCTGATCTCGGCACGCGATATCGTCGCCACCGCCGTCGATCAGTTGCGCGAGAACGAACTGGTCTTCCTCCATCCGCGCGGCGTTTGCGCCGAGTGCGACGAAGCGAGGGCCAGCATGGAACAGTGACGCGGAACCGGGCCTTCTCTGCTGTGTCCATGTAAACGGAGTCCGCACGATGCAGGATCGCAACTCTCACAGCTGGCTCGTTCCGGCGACTGTCTCCCTGACGTTGATCCCGACGGTCGCGGCCGCGTCCGGTTTCGCACTGCTCGAACAGAGCGCGAGCAGATTGGGCACGGCGTTCGCAGGCACCGCTGCGGCAGCGGACGATGCAACGACCGTGTACTTCAATCCCGCCGGCATGACGGCATTGCGCCAGCCCGAAGGCGTCGTGAGCGCAAGCGGCATCGAGATCGCGTCCGAATTTCGCAACGACAGTTCCACTGCAGCATTCGCGCAACCGCTCGGCGGCAATGGCGGCGATGCCGGCGACTGGAATCTCGTGCCGGCCGCGTACTTCGTGCTGCCGGTCGGCGACAGTCTCGCCTTCGGCTTCGGCGTGAATGCACCGTTCGGCCTCAAGCTGGTCTACGAGGACGGCTGGATCGGCCGCTTCCAGGCCCTGCACAACGAGATCAAGACGCTCAATTTCAATCCGTCCGTCGCGTGGCGCATCAACGAGCGGATCTCGATCGGCGCCGGCATCGATTACCAGCGGCTGGATGCCGAGCTGACGAACGACGTCAACTACTCTGCGGTCATCGCGCAAGGTGTGCAGCAGTTGGTCCTTGCCGGTCAGCTCCCACCCGCGACCGGAAATGCGGTCATCGCGGCGAACGCGGCGCAATCGGGTCACGCGCGCGTGAGCGGCGACGACGATGCATGGGGCTTCAACGTCGGCGCGCTGTTCGACCTGTCGGACGACACGCGCCTCGGATTGTCGTATCGATCCTCGTTCGACTACACGGTCGAAGGCTCGATCGATTTCACTGCGCCCGCCGGCCGCGATCCGGTCTCGAGCGGCATCATCGCGGCAGTGTCTGCGCCCGGCGCGCCGTTATCCTCGGGTCCGGCCAAAGTCGACCTGAAGCTGCCGGATAGCGCAACGCTGTCGCTGCAGCATCGCTTCGGCGAAAAATTCGCTGTGGTCGCCGACGTGGCATGGACCGGCTGGAGCTCGATCCAGGAGCTGCGCATCGTGCGCGATTCCGGCGCGACCGTGTCGGTGACTCCGGAACGATGGCGCGACACCTGGCGCTACGCGCTCGGCGGCACTTACGCGATCAATGACAGCTTCACCCTGCGCGCCGGCGTGGCGTTCGATGAAACGCCGGTGCCGGACGAGACGCGCACACCTCGCCTGCCCGACACTGACCGAACCTGGGTAGCGATCGGCGCGCGCTGGCAACCTTCGCCCGCCGTGCTGATGGACTTCGGCTACGCGCACCTTTTCAGCGATACGGTCCCGCTCGATCAGGATGCCGGGAACGCCGCAGCGTCCGCGCTGCTCAACGGCAACCAGCACTCCGCCATCGACATCGTGAGCGCGCAGCTCGTCTACCGCTTTTGAAGGCGAAAGGCCTACAGCCTAGAACGTCTTGCCGAGGCGCACGTACCAGAAACGTCCCTTGAGGTCGCCCTGGGACATGTCGTAGCCCACGGCGCCGGCGACTTCGGCGAACTGCGGCTGCTCGTCCAGCAGATTCGAGGCGCCGGCCGTGATCTCGGTGCCGCGCAGGAAGGCGCTGTTGCGGTCCAGCCCGCCGAGATCGAACGCAGTCTGCAGATCCACGAAGGTCTGCGCGCCGATGTGCCGCCCGTTGCGAACGCCGCCGCGCGTGTCGTCGTAGGAAGGAATGTAGCGCACGTGCATCGTCGCGCTTACCGGGCCGCGGTCCCAGTCGAGCCCGCCGACCGCGCGCCACTTCGTGATCGTGCCGACCTCGTTGGCGAGATTCACGCGGTCCACCGCCGGCGTCGCGGGCACATCGATCGTCTCGTACTCGCCGATCCAGGTCGCGACCGCATTCGCAGCCAGCTCGCCGAACGAGCTCTCGAACTCGTAGCGCAAGCCGAGGTCGATGCCGCTGGTCGTGAGCCCGCCGAAGTTCATGCGCGAGATGTCGATCTGCGTGACGGCCCCCGGCAGGCCCGCAGCCACGTCCACAGCCGTCGGCGCACCGCGGATGACGCGCTCTGGAAAGAGATCTTCGTTCGCCAGCACCAGCGACGGCTGAAGGAGCGTGATGCGATTGTCCATCGTGACGTGCCAATACCTGGCGAACACTTCGAGCGGCGGGACCGCCTCCGGTGTGAACACGAGGCCAGCGGTGAGCGACTTGCCGCGCGTCGGATCCAGCTCTGCATTGCCGCCGGTGAGCAGCGACACCGTGGATGTCGCGCCGCCCCGGCGCGGATCTGTGACCTGGAAAATCGGCAGGGAGGCCTGGCGTGGCAAGTACAGCTCGTACATCGACGGTGCGCGGAAGCTGCGACCGAGCGATGCGTGCAGCGCGAGATCCTTGTAAGGCAACCAGCGCAGGCCGAATTGCGGATTGAAGATCTGGCCGAAATCGCTGTACTTGTCGAGGCGGCCGCCAGCCGTCAGTGTCAGCTCGCGCAACGCGGGCACGTGCATGTCGGTGCCGACGATCGGCATCTTCAGCTCCACGAAGCCCGATCCGACTTCGCGCTCGAAGGAATCCACCGCTGGAAAGAATTGCGCCGACTCCTTGCGCCATTCGCCGCCGATCAGCGCAGTGAGCAACCCTCCCGGCAGCTCCATCACTCGCCCGCTTGCGAAGCCGCTGACTTGCGTCGCGTCGACGGCATACCTGTTCACGATCGGCGGCGCGACCAGGCTGTCGAGAATCTCCTGGCTCGCCGCGGGGCCCGGGCGGAACAGATCCAGCGTCTGGCTCGGATCGGGATTCGCCAGCACTTGCATCAGCCGCGCGAAATCGACCGTATTCTCGAGCCGCAGCTCCGCATCCTCTTCGCTGCGCAGGAGCGAGAGGTCCCAATCCCAGGTAGCGGTCTTGGCGTGCAGCGAAGCGGTTCCGCGCGTCAATGTCGAGTCGACGTTCTGCTCCTGCCGCGCCATGCCCTCGAGCAGATTGTTGACGAAAACCGGCACATGGAACGGATTGAACGGATTCGTCATCGGCACCGGCAGGCCGGGCACCAGAGGCGGTGCGGTCGGCGCCCGCACGCTGCGGTCGACGAAAATCAACTCGGCGGAGGCCACGAGGTCAGTCGGCACCAGTTGCACCTGCCCGTTGGCCACGACGCTCGCGCGAGTGGTCGCGGGCACGATCGGGTTGTACTGCAGCAGGCTCTCGTAATTGCGCTGCCCCGGGATGAATTCACTCAGCGCGGTGTGATCCCCTGCAATGGTTTCCGGGATCGCCGCGATCGGCGAACTCAGACCGGGCAGATTGCCGAGTTGCGGCAGGCCAGTTACGTTGCCGGGGCTGCTGTTGACGGACCGCTGATCGATGCTGCCGTAGCGTCGATAATCCTGATCCGCCCACAGCGCTCGCTGATCGCCGAGCAGCGGCTGCGTGCTCGAATAGTCCAGCATCAGCGCGCCTCTCACCGTGTCACGCACGTAGCCGATGCTGGCCGCCGTCTGAACCTGGCTGCCGCCGCCTTCCGCCGAACCGTAGTGCACCTGCAGGCCCGGACGCCGGATCTCATCGCGCAGCACGATGTTGAGGACGCCGCCGATCGCATCCATTCCGTGTTGCACCGAAGTCGAGTCGAACTTCAGCTCGACCCGCTCGACCGCACTGAGGGGAATGGTGTTGAGGTCGAAGGCGTTGACGACGAAGCTCGAAGCGCTCGCAAACGCGCGGTGGCCGGTGATCAGCACTAGCGTCGTGTCGGCGCCGAGGCCGCGCAGCTCCGCGTACTGAGCGCCGCTGCTGCGAGCGCCGTCGGGTCGCAGATAGGGCTGTTGCGGAACGTACTTGAGCAAGTCCGAAATCGACGTGACGCCCGAGCGCTCGATCGCTTCGCGGTCGAGCAGCACGATCGGTGCGACGCCATCGTCCAGGAGGCGGAAGCGCTGACGCTCGGTGATGACCGTGTACAACAGGTCGTCTTGCAGCTCCTCCTGCGCCGTGGCTCGCCGCGCCGACACCTGCGCGTTACGCGGTGTCTTGGCCGGCGGCGCTGCCGATGGCTTCCGCGGCGGAGGCGGCGCTCGGACGATGGAGATCGTCTTGGAGTTAGTCCACGCGTAGGTCAGGCCGGTCGACTGCAACAGCTCGGTGAGCGCCTGCTCGATCGTGAACTTGCCCTTGAGCGGGCCGACGACCTTCTGCTCCTCTTCCTTCGTCTCCGGGCTGTAGCCGTAGAACACGCCGGTCTGGTCGTAGAGCTGCTCCAGCGCCTCGGTCAGCTCCTGCTTGTCGATGTTGAGGGAATATTCCTTGCGGGTGGCGGGATCGTTGCGCGGATCCTGAGCACCGGCGGCCGAGGCGAGAGCGAGCGCGAGGCAGACGAGCGCGCCGACAAGGAGTGTCCTTGCCATGTTTCCCTGCCTCCAGCGCATACGTGCGTGTGGGCCCACGGCTTATATTGTTCGTTCCCTGAGAGACAGCCGAAGATTGCAGCAGAGTGACAGCAGCCGCAAGCAGAGCCGGACATAACATATACGTATTGCTGTGAGAGTTCGCGGCAACTGCCGATGAAAGCGGGATTTGCTGCGAGCGAGCGGGCGCCCGCCTACGACCTTGGTCGCACGTGCTCGCGCTCTCGGGCGGAGTCAGTCGCGCATCACAACCAGCGACGATGCCGAA
>DATENH010000143.1:0-40156 GCA_035275145.1 Steroidobacteraceae bacterium
ATGCGGATGCCCTGGACCCAGAAGCACCTCGATCTCGGGCTCGGCGAAGGCCTCAGCTACGTCGATCGCATTCCTCTGAGCGAGCAGCGGGACTTCGCGAAGAAGGGGCCGGGCATCCACTCCGAAAAATTGATGAACTACCTGGAGTGGACCGTCGACCTGCCGCTGCGCCAGTTCCAGTCCCTCGAGCCGCTGTTCCAGAACAGCGGCATCGAGGACATGTCGGTCGGCTTCATTGTCTGGCACCGCTCCAGCGTCTTCGGCGTCTTCGCCGACACCAAGGGCGGCGTCAACTTCATGGGCTTCGGCTTCGAAGCGAAGTTCTGAGCGCCGCCTAAACGGCGCAGACCAGAGCCCTCCCCGCACTTACGCCGGTTCGAGCCCCGACCTGCGCCGCCACCGCCGGTTCAGGGTACGGATGTGCTCGCCGTGTTCGACGAGGAGCTCTCCACCCCTGTGGTCGAGTAAGCCCGTACACTGAAGTACCAGGTTCCGGCCGTTAGGTTCTCTACGACGTAGCGCGAGAGGCCCGCATTCGCGACCTGGACCGTCCGGGTCAGCGCCGTGGGGCTGGTGCCGTACAGGATCCGGTAGCCGGCCAGATTGGTCAGCGTCGTGCCGTCGGTGTTGCGGGTCGGCGGCGTCCAGCTGAGGGTCGCGGAGCCGGTGGTGGTCGTCGTCGACACCACGATCGAGAACGCCGGCAGCGAAGCCGTCAGGCTGCCGTCACTCACCTTGATGCTGATGTTCGAATACGTGCCGGTCTGCGCGCTGCTCGGCGTGCCCGACAACTTGCCGGTCGTCGTGCTGAACGTCGCCCACACGGGCTTGTTGGTAATGCTGAAGGTCAGCGTCTTGCCCTCGGGATCGCTCGCCGTCGGCGTGAACGCGTAAGCGCTGCCAGCCTTCACGGACGTGGACGGCGTGCCCGAGATCACCGGCGGCTTGTTGGTCGTGCCCGACGTGCTGATGGTGATCGAGAACGGCGCGAGCGACGCGGTGCCGCCCTTGCCGTCGCTCACGCTGATGATGATGTTCGAGTACGTGCCGACGTCCGCACTGGTCGGGATGTTCGACAGCTGACCCTTCGACGCGTTGAAGACCAGCCACGACGGCTTGTTCTGAATCGAGAACCTCAGCGTGTCGCCGTTCGGATCGGATGCCGTCGGGATGAAGTTGTACCAGACGCCGGGCTTGCCGGTGGTCGGCGGAGTTCCGGAAATCACTGGCGGCTTGTTCGTGCTGCTCGTGCCGGTCACGGTGATCGAGAACGCCGGGAGCGACGCGACTCCGCCCTTGCCGTCGCTCACGCTGATCTTGATGTTCGAGTACGTGCCGACGTTCGCGCTGGTCGGAATGTTCGACAGCTGGCACTTGGTCGCGTTGAACACCAGCCACGCGGGCTTGTTCACGATCGAGCACCTGAGCGCATCGCCGTCCGCATCGGAAATGGTCGCGATGAAGTTGTACCAGTAGCCGACCTTGATCGTGCTCGGCGGCGTGCCGGAAATCTTCGGTACGGCCGCATACGCACATGGAGCGAGCATCACAGCAAGGAGCAGAGCGACGGCGATTGTGGGCACGCGCGCAGCACGCGCGCGCGCATTCTTGATCGAGGTGGGCATGCGGATCCCCAGTAGATTCTTAACTACGCAGCGTCGCACGCGACGCAGCTCGCACCCGCACACCGAAAGAGTAGCTTGCGTTGTGAGGCGCGCGCAGTTAACAAAAGCTTCGCTGCGCGCGCAAAATGTCTGCACGGTCAGACACTGTCGCACTCGAACGGCAGAGCAACTCCCTACAGCGTGCAAGACAACGGCGAAAAGCGCCGCGTGTGTAGAGAATTGTCTATTTTGCGTGCACGTGGGCACTGTCTTGTGGTGCTTTCATCGACGACAAGACGCACCGGCGGCATACTCGCGGCTGCAATCAGAGCAAAAACGAAACGCGATTGCTCGCTGTTTTCCAGGGGAGGCCTCACATGTCGTTCATCCGTTCGCTGTGCCGCGCGCGCGCGTCCGCGCTCCGCTGCGCAGTTCTCTGCGGAGCGTTGCTCGCTGGCGCAGCCGTGATTGCTGCGCCCGTCGACGACAAGCGCATCAAGGCCGCCGCGAAAGACAATGTCGATTGGCTCACCCACGGGCGCACGTACGACGAGCAGCGCTTCAGCCCGCTGGCGGCGATCGACCAGGCCACGGTCAAAGACCTGAAGCTCGCGTGGTACTTCGATCTCGATACCAAGCGCGGCCAGGAGGCGACGCCGCTGGTGGTGGACGGCACGATGTACGTGACCTCGGCGTGGAGCAAAGTGTTCGCGCTCGACGCACGCACGGGCAAGGAGAAGTGGCGCTTCGATCCGCAGGTCGCCGGCGACAAGGCGATCGATGCGTGCTGCGACGTCGTCAATCGCGGCGTCGCTGCGTGGGGCCGCAGCGTTTTCGTCGGCACGCTCGACGGGCGGCTGATCGCACTGGACATGAGCAGCGGCAAGCCGCTGTGGTCGGTGCAGACGACCGACCCGAAGAAGCGCTACACGATCACCGGCGCGCCGCGCGTGATCCGCGGCAAGGTCATCATCGGCAACGGCGGCGCGGAGATGGGCGTGCGCGGCTACGTGTCCGCGTACGACGCGATCACCGGCAAGATGCTGTGGCGGTTCTATACCGTGCCCGGCAATCCGCAGGAAGGCTTCGAGAATCCGCTCCTCGAGCGCGCCGCGAAGACGTGGCACGGCGAGTGGTGGAAGTACGGCGGCGGCGGCACGGTCTGGGATGGCATGGCCTACGATCCGCAGCTCGACATTCTCTATGTCGGCGTCGGCAACGGCAGCCCCTGGAATCATCGCATCCGTTCCAACGGCGAGGGCGACAACCTGTTCCTGTCGTCGATCCTCGCGCTCAAGCCCGACACGGGCGAGTACGTCTGGCACTTCCAGAGCACGCCGGCCGAGTCGTGGGACTACACGGCCACGCAACCGCTCATGCTCGCCGACCTCACGATCGACGGTCAGCCGCGCAAAGTCGTGATGCAGGCGCCGAAGAACGGTTTTTTCTATGTGCTCGATCGCGAGACCGGCGAGTTCATCTCGGCGAAGAACTACGTCAACGTCACCTGGACGACCGGTCTCGATCCGAGGACCGGCCGTCCGGCGATGATCCCGGAAGCACGCTACCTGCGTGAGCCGGCGATGGTCGCGCCCGGTCCGGTCGGCGCGCACAACTGGTATCCGATGTCGTACAGCCCGCTGACGGGGCTCGTGTATCTCGCGGCACTCGAGTCCGCGAGCTACTACAAGCACGACGACAAGTTCGAGTTCCGCGATCGCACCTGGAACACCGGCCTGTCGATTACTCGCGATCCTGCCAACGAGAAGACGGTTGCCGATGCTGCGAAGAGCAGCCACGGCGCGTTTCTCATCGCGTGGGATCCGGTGAAGCAGCAGGAGGCGTGGCGAGTTGCGTATCCGCGCGCCGGCAACGGCGGTACGTTGTCCACGGGCGGCAAGCTCGTGTTCCAGGGATCGGTCGACGGTTATCTCAACGCCTATGCCGCGGACACGGGTGCGCGGCTGTGGTCGTACGACGCGCAGAACGCAATCATGGGCGGCCCGATCACGTTCCAGCTCGACGGCGAGCAGTACATCGCGACACTCGCGGGCCTCGGCGGTGTTGCGATGGGCGGAGCACTCGCTGGTGGCGGACAGCAGCGCAGCGAATACGGCCGCGTCATCGCGTTCAAGATCGGTGGCCAGGGCGAGCTGCCGCCGCTGCAGCCGAAGGTCTCGCGGGTGATTCCGGATCTGCGGCGTGCGAACGCCACCGGCGATATCGAAGCCGGGCAGCGTCACTACGATCGCGTCTGCGCAGCGTGTCACGGCGCGGGCGTTCGCAGCGTCACGTCGGTGCCGGACTTGCGCTACTCGCCTGCGATTGCCGAGGCGGCGGCGTTCAAGTCGATCGTCATCGACGGCGCGCGCGCGGAGAAGGGAATGGTGGGATTCGCGTCCGTGCTCACGCCGGCAGATGCGGAAGCGCTGCGCGCCTACCTCGTGCACATGGCGCTGGCTTCGGAAGAGGCGAGGTAGGAGTCGCGCGACTCCTGCCTCTCCAGCGCTTTCGTCCCGATCAGAACCGGTACATCGCGCCGACCGACAGCATGTTGGCATCGCTGCCGTCGACGTCGATGGCTTCGTACTCGATGCGTGCTTCCCACTGGCCGCCGAAGCTCAGCGCGGCGCCGACGCCGTAGCTCAAGTCGGTTTCGCTATTGCTGCCCGAGCCGCTACCAAAGCCGTTGACGCTGATGTGACCGTCGACGTCATACGAGGCGAAGCCGAGCTTGCCGAACAGCGAGAACGTGTCCGACACCGGCAGCCGGCCCACGGCCGAGGCGTTGAAGCCGGAGACGCCGACGTCGAAGTCGACGCTGCCGAAGAACGGGTCGTTGAGCCCGCCGCTGACTTCGCCGAGATCGAAATAGCTGAGCTCGACCGCGAAATTCTTGTTGAACGAGTAACCGCCGAAGATTTTGAAACCGGTGTCGCTGTCGTCGACGTCGATGCCGGCATCGTCGAAACCGTCGTCGTTGATCTTCGTGGTGCCGAGGCTCGCGCCCGCGTAGAAGCCGGGTTGCACTTCGGCGGACTGTGCGGCCAGCGCTGCGGTCAACGCGAAAGCGGCAAACGCGGTCAATCCAAGACGCTTGTACATTGGAGGTTCTCCTTACCGAAACGAACGCCCAGTGCGTTCGGCGCTCGATTATCCCGGCGCTCCTGTAACAGCTCCTGAACAAGCGCGAGGCGAGGAGAGAGCCAGGCTGAGCGCAACTGAACGCAGCCTGACTCCCGCCTCTCGTTACTTTTTTTTCGTCGCGATCAGAAGCGGAACAGCCCGCTGACGGAGATCATGTTGAAGTCGGCCTCGTCCACGTTGAGCGCCTCGTACTCGAGTCGCGCTTCGAAGTTGCCGCCGAAGCTCAGCGCGCCGCCGATCCCGTAGATCAGGTCGGAATCGCTGTCGCTCAAATGGCCGCTGCCGAAGCCGGGGACATTGTTGAAGTCCAGGTCGATATCGTAAGAGGCGTAGCCGATCTTGCCGTACAGCGCGAACATCTCGCTGACCGGTATCCGGCCCACGGCCGACGCGCTCAGACCGGTCACGCCGACGCTGGCGCTGGCAGAGCCGCCGTCGATGCTCCCTTCGCCGAGATCGAAGTAGCTGACTTCGACGCCGAAGTTCTGGTTGAAGTCGTAGCCGCCGAAGATCTTGAAGCCGGTGTCGCTGTCATCGAAGCCTGTGCCGTCGAGCTCGTCGGCGCCGACCTTCGACATGCCGAGGCCCACGCCGGCGTAGAAGCCCGGCTGAGTGTCGGCCTGTGCGATCGTCGTCGCGGCCATCAGGCCGAGCGCTGCGACGACCGTCAATCCAAGACGCTTGTGCATTGGAAAATCTCCTTTGATCGAACTGAACGCCCAGGTGCGTTACGGCGCGGGATTATGCCCAGCCTCCTGCATCGGCTCCTGAACAACCCAGCAAAACCCGTTGCCAAATCAGTAGAATTGAGAGCCTGGTCACACTCGCGAATCAACTGTAAAAACGTCGGGAGTCGTTCATGCAGCGCCTTACTGCCATTGCCGCCGGCCTCGTCTTTGCATGCACCGCCTTCGCGCAGGACGCACAGACACGTTATGCAGTGTTGATCATGGAGAAGCCCGCGGGCACGCAGACGACTGCGGTCGCTGCGGACGGCACGCGCACCTTGAGCTACGAGTACAACGATCGCGGCCGCGGCCCGAAACTCACCGCGCGCGTGCGGCTCGATGCCGACCAGATCCCGCTTTCGCTCGACATGGACGGGGTCGATTACCTCAAGGCGCCGGTCGCCGAGAAGTTCACGTTCGCGAATGGCGTCGCGCGTTGGAAGAACAGTGGCGAGGCGGGCGAGCAGAAGCTCAGCGGTCACGCGTTCTATCTCAGCACCCAGGGACTTCCCGAAGAGCTCGGCTGGCTCGCACACGCGCTGCTCAAAGCTCCCGGACAGCGCATGGCGTTGCTCCCCGCGGGCGAGGCGAGCATCAAGCGCGCCGACGAATTGAACGTCGGCGATGGCGCGAACAAGCGGCACGTGACTGCTTACCTGATCGAAGGCCTCGGGTTCTCGCCGAGCACGGTGTGGCTGGACGACAGCCAGAACTTCTTCGCTTCGGTCGACCGGTTCTATTCCGTCGTGCGCGCGGGTTGGGAATCGAGCGTGCCGAAACTGCTCGACAAGCAGGAAGCAGTCGAGAGCGCGCGCACTCTGGAGCTGGCACGAACGCTGGTGCGCCGGCCGAAGCAGCCGGTGGCGATCACCAACGCGAATGTCTTCGACGCTGCAACGGGGCAGTCGGCTCCGGGCAGCACCGTGCTGATCGACGGCAATCGCATTCGCACCGTCGGCAAGGACGGCAGTGTAGCGATCCCGTCGCGCGCAGAGCGCGTCGATGCGGGCGGCAAGACGCTGCTGCCCGGACTGTGGGACATGCATGTCCACATGGGGCCGACCGACGGCATGCTGCACATGGCCGCTGGCGTCACTTCGGTGCGCGACCTCGCGAACGACAACGACGCGTTGCTGAAGATGAAGCACGAAATCGACAGCGGCACGGCTATCGGGCCGCGCATCACCATGCGCGGCTTCATGGACGGCCGCGGACCCTACACCGGTCCGACCAAGGTGTTCGTCGACACCGAAGCCGAGGCGCGCAGCGCGATCGACAACTACGCGAAGCTCGGCTACGAGGGGATCAAGGTCTACAGCTCGATCAAACCCGAGCTGGTGCCGACGATCATCAAGCTCGCGCACGCGAAGGGACTGCGCGTGAGCGGCCACGTGCCGGCGTTCATGACCGCGCAACAGTTCGTCGAGGCGGGCGCGGATGAGATCCAGCACGTCAACATGCTGTTCCTGAATTTCTTCTTCGACGAGGTTAAGGACACGCGTACGCCGGCGCGCTTCATTGCCGTGGCCGAACGCGGCGCGACGCTGGACCTGAATTCGCCACGCGTGCAATCGTTCGTGCGGCTGCTGAAGGATCACAACACAGTGATCGATCCGACGCTCACGGCATTCGAAGGGATGTTCGTCGATCGCCCGGGCAAGGTGTCCGTGAGTTACGCGGCAATCGCCGACCGGCTGCCGCCGCAAGTACGTCGCGGACTTCTGGGAGGCGGCCTGCCGGTGCCGGAAGGCAAGGATGCGCGCTATCGCGAGTCGCAGCTCGCAACGCTGAAGATGACGAAGCTGCTGTACGACTCGGGCATTCCGATCGTCGCCGGCACCGACGACCTGGCGGGATTCACCCTGCATCGCGAGCTCGAGCTGTACGTGCAGGCCGGCATCAGTGCGCCGGAAGTTCTGCGCATCGCTACCCTCGGCGCCGCGCGGGTTGCGCACAAGGACCAGGAGCTCGGCTCGATCACGCCGGGCAAACTCGCCGACCTGGTGCTGGTCGATGGCGATCCGGTGAAACGCATCAGCGACGTGCGGCGCACGGCTCTCGTCATCAAGGACGGCGCCTTCTACGAGCCGGCGGCGCTGTACAAAGCGCTGGGCGTTAGGCCGTAGGACAAAACGCACTCGGAACCGTGCTCCTCGACGACCCGTTTCTTCGGTAGCGAGTCGTAAGAGGAGCCTGTAAATGTTTTCGAAGAGAATTGGATTGACGCTTGCTTCGTTCGCCGCCGTGGGCTTTGCAGGCTGTGTGACGACACACGGCAATCTGGACAGCTCGGCCGAGCGGCTGGAGCGGAGCGCAGTCGAATTGCAATCGCATGCGCGCGCCGACGGCAGCAGCGCCTACTACCGCGACGCACAAGAGTTCGCGGACGAATCGCGCGACTTCAACCGCACGCTGGATGACCGGCGCGCGGACCGCAACGATGTCCAAGAAGCGTTCCGCGACTTGTCGAGCCGCTATCACGCTCTGCGCGATGAAGTGGAGCGCTCGCACGATCGCGACGCCGAGCTCGACTTCAAGCCCGTGACCGAAGCGTACCTGGACGTCGAGCGCGAAATGCGCCGCGTGGGCGACCACGACCGCTACGCGCGCGACTAACCGACAAACGCAGTAAGTGCCGGCGAGAACGCACTCCGTTCTCTCCGGCAATTTTTTTGCGCGCGTCTTTTACACGCCTTTTTGCCGTTCTTCCGCAGTCAAAGAGCGCGGATGTTTTCGTGATAGCGCAGGGAGTATAAGCACTGCTCCTCATCACGCGGGAGAAGGCCATGAACTACGGAGAAGAGTCGAAGGGGCGTAGCGAGGAACAACCGGAGTCGCCGAAGAATCCAGAGCGGCGCGCGTTTCTGCAGGCAGGCGCGCTCGCTGCCGGGGGAGCGGCTCTCGCACCGCTCGCCGCCAACGCACAGTCCGATGACGCAACTTCGCAGGACTTTGCCGCGCTCAGCGGCGATCACGACGACATCGCCAACTCGAGCATCGCGCGGCTGCAGGCGCTCATGTCGTCGCATCGATTGAGTGCGCAGGAGCTGCTCGACATCTATCTGCGCAGAGTCCAGCTGATCGACAAAGGACTCGATCTGCGCGCGTTCATTCAACTGAATCCCGATGCGCGGCGCATCGCTGCGCAGCTCGATCAGGAGCGGCGTCGTCATGGGCCGCGCGGGCCGTTGCATGGGATTCCGATTCTCTTGAAAGACAACATCGACACCGGCGATCGACAACAGACGACTGCCGGCTCGCTCGCGCTCGCGGGCGCGCCTGCGCTCCAGGATGCGACGGTCACGAAGCGACTGCGCGATGCGGGCGCGGTGATCATCGGCAAAGCGAATCTCAGCGAGTGGGCAAACTTCCGCGGCAACCAGAGCTCGAGCGGCTGGAGCGGCGTCGGCCGTCAGTGCCGCAATCCGCACATTCTCGATCGCAACCCGTGCGGATCCAGTTCCGGGTCGGGCGCCGCGACTGCCGCAGCGCTCACTGCAGCGGCGCTCGCAACGGAAACCGACGGCTCGATCGTGTGTCCGGCAGGACAAAACGGCGTTGCTGGTATCAAACCAACGGTTGGTTTGACGAGCCGCGCTGGCGTCGTGCCGATCTCTCACACTCAGGACACGGTGGGCACGCATGGTCGGTCGCTTGCTGACGCAGCTGCTGTGCTCGGTGCGCTCACCGGCCCGGACCCGCGCGATCCGCAGACGGCGGCGAGCGCGGGACACTTCTTCCGCAACTACTCGCAGTTCATCAATCGCGACGGGTTGCGCGGCGCGCGCATCGGCGTCGGACGGCAGTTCACAGGGGTGACGCCGGAGACCGATGCGATCTTCGAGGACGCGTTGAAAGTCATGAGCGATGCGGGCGCGACCCTCGTCGACGTGACGATTCCGTCGTTCGACGAGTTCAACGCGGATCAGTCGGAGATCATCGTGCTGATCTTCGAGTTCAAGCGCGACCTGAACGCGTACCTGGCGACGCGCTCCGGCGTGCCGGTCGCGACGCTCGCGGACGTGATCCAGTTCAATCTCGATCACGCGGAGGAGGAGCTCAAGTTCTTCGGTCAGGAGCTGATGGAGCTGGCCGAGGCGGAGATCTTCACCGAAGCCGAGTATCAGCAAGCGCTGATCCGCGGACCGCAGCTCGCCGGGCCGCAAGGCATCGACGCGACGCTCGCGGCGAACAACGTGCAGGCGATCATCGCGCCGACCAACACGCCGGCGTGGCCGACCGACCTCATCAACGGCGATGCGTTCCTGTTCGGCAGCTCGGGCTTTGCGGCCGTCGCGGGTTATCCGCTCGTGACTGTGACCGGCGGGTTCGCGTTCGATCTGCCGGTGGGCATCACGTTCATGGCGTCAGCGTGGAGCGAGCCGACGCTCATCAAGCTCGCCTCGGGCTTCGAGGCGGCGGCGGATGTGCGGCGTCGTCCGAAGTTCCTGCGCACGTTCAACCCGGACGGCAAGAGCCACGGGCATAACAAGGGTCGTACGATGGATGCGCTGGCGGCACGGAGTGCGAATAGCGCAAGCAGCGTGATGCAGCGTCACGCCGCGCGCCTGGATCCGTTCCTGGTGCCGCGTCTGAAGAAGCCGACGTACCTGTAACGCCGGGTCGAGCGCAGGCGCGGCTATTCCTGCCGCGCCTGCCGCTCCGTGAACAACTCTTCCTGCGACGGGCCCTTCTGCTGCGGCTGGCTCTTCGCGTCTTCGGTCACGTTGCGATAGCGGATCACGCCGAAGATCATCTCGTCCCAGGTCTGCTCGCCCCACGTCACCTCGCGGTTCGCGTCGGGGTTCGCCTTGTTCTGGGTCGAGTTGTCGTACCACTGCGTGTACACGATGCGCGTGCCCGCCGGCACCTGCAGCGGCTTGGTCATCTCGTACGTGCCCTGCCAGTTGAAGTCATAGGCCGGGATGTTCAGCAGCGTCTCTTCCTTGCCGTTCGGGTAATACGCGACGAAGCGCGACGCCTTGCCGCGATAGTGCGCGTGCGGATGCAGCGTGTAGAGGATGGCGTCTTCCTTCAGCGTGTTCTCGGCGACCTCTTCGTGCCACTTCGTATTCGGCGGAATGCGCAGCTTCGGGTTCGCGAACACCAGGCTGCGGAAGTTGTACTTCGGCGCGTCCTTGCGGAAGTACAGGCCCATCCTGGTCTGGTCGGTGAGCGCTTTGCCGTTCGACGTGTAGTGCGTCTGGAAATGGAATGTCGCGTGCGCCGGCAGCAGGATGCCCGCCTCGGGCGGCAGCTCGAGCGGCTCGACGCCAGGCACGTAGTTGTTGAGGCTCACCGCGCCGCGACGCTCCGCGCCACCGGCTGAAGCGATGATGTGATGCACGACGGTGCGTTCGCCCGGCACCCAGTCGATCGCGCGCACCCACACGTCGTGGTCGAGCGGGTTCTCGACCTTCGTCATCTGATAGGGAATCGTGCCGGTCGCCGGCACGGTGAACGCCGGCAGCTCGACGATCAGGTCGGGCTTGCCGAGCGGCCATTCCGGCCAGTCCTTCTTCTGCGCGAGCAGCGGATCGGCACCGGTGCCGCGCGGCGCGCCGGCTTCGATCCAGTGCACGAGCGTGCGCGCCTGCTCAGTCGACAGTCCGCGATCGTTGCTGAATGCGTTGTAGTGCCGATCGATCGGCATCGGCGGCATGCGCTGCACGCGCACGACTTCGCGGATCATCGGCGCGAAGCCTTTGACCATGTCGTAGCTGGTCATCTGCCACGGGCCGATGCCGCCGGTGCGATGGCAGGTGACGCACTTGTCGATCAGCATCGGCGCGATCGTCTTCTCGTATGAGATCTGGGCGTGCGCCTGCTTCTTGTCACGCTCCGGCATCTTGATCGCGCAACCCGAGACAGCACTCGCTGCCGCGTTCACGGCGGCGCCTGAAACCATCGAGTCCAGTGCAGCGGGAACTGCACCGACGCCGCCGCGATAGGCGACCTTCCAGCCTTGCGGATTCGCGATCAGCACTTCGCCGTTGCGCGTGATGCCGAGGGCTTCGCCGACCAGCTGCGTCTCATCCATGAGAATTGGCAGGCTGAGGCCGGCCTGCTTCTCCTGCTTGGCGAGCGCCTCGCGCGAGCTGGCGTCCTGCAGATTCGAATCGAGCAGCAGGAACGTGACGCCTTGCGGCTCGTACTTCGCGCGCAGCCCTTCGAGGGTCGCAGCGGCTTTCTGCGAAGCTTCGCAGCCGGTGCCCTGGGCGAGCAGCACGACGGCCTTCATGTCCGAGAGGTAGTAGAGCTCGTGCGACGTGCCCTGCTGATCCGTCAACCGGAAGTTGTCGACGATCTCCGGCGAGCCGAACGCGAGCGGAGCGCTCGAGAGCAGGGCCGCGATGGAGAGAATGAGACGCATGCTGTGCATGGAACCACCTTACAAAATGCCGACCGACGGCATGCGCGCAGTGTGCGATGGCGCGCGCCGGCATGTCTATGAGGCTCCACCCCTTCTGCGCGCCGCTTGATAATTCTTTGGCCTGCGCGCGCTTACAGCGGGAGCGACATCGCTACAATCGCAGCGATTTCGCCCGGGCGCGGGGGCTGTTTCTGCACAGCGGCCCGGTCTGTAGAAGGAGGGGATTCGATGAGCAACAAGGCAATCGTGCGTCTCGCCCTGGGTTCGGCAGCGCTGTTCGCTGCGCATGCTTTTGCTGGCGACTATCGCGCGCCGCGCTTGCCGGACGGCACACCGGACTTGCAGGGCACCTGGACCAACGCGACGGCCACGCCGATGGAACGCTCGCCGGAGTTGGGCGATCGCCGCGCCTTCACCGAGCAGGAAGCTGCTGCGATCAGCAAGGCTGCAATCGCGGCAGTGGAAGCAGACGCAGCGCCGAGCGACCCGAACAAGAAGATCGAAGCGATCTCTTCGCTGCCGCCGGTCGGCAACTACAACCTGTTCTGGACCGACCGCGGCATGACCGTGGCGAACATCAACGGCGAGTGGCGCACCTCTATGATCATCGAGCCGTCGAACGGTCGCATCCCTGCGCTCACTGCAACCGGCCAGCAACGCATGACTGCGCGCAGTGCACGTAACCCGAACGATGGCCCGGAAGGTCGCGCGCTCGGCGAGCGTTGCCTGCTGTCGTTCGGCTCGTCGTCGGGGCCGCCGATGCTGCCGACGATGTACAACAGTTACTACCAGATCGTGCAGTCGCCCGGGTACGTGATGATCCTGGTGGAGATGGTGCACGACGCGCGCATCATCCGGATCCAGGATCATCGACACGTGCCGGGCGGCATCCAGAAGTGGATGGGCGATTCGGTCGGTCACTGGGAAGGCGACACGCTGGTCGTCGAGACGCGCAACTTCCGTCCCGAGCAGAGCTTCCGCGGCTCGTCCGAGAATGCAGTCGTGACCGAGCGCTTCACTCGCGTTGCCAAGGACAAGATCGTCTATCGCTTCACCGTCGACGATCCGACGACGTTCACTGCATCCTTCACGGGTGAGCTGCCGTTCGTCACCGTCGATGCCAACATCTACGAGTACGCTTGCCACGAAGGCAACTATGCGCTGCCCGGAATCCTCTCCGGCGCGCGCGAGGCCGAGAAGGAGTGAGCGGGTTGTTGCGCAGACTGCTGTTCGTCGCGCTGGCGCTCGCGTTCGCGCTGCCGGCGGCGGCAAGCGTCGTCGTCACGCGCGAGTTCGACTCGACTGCGCTTCAGCGCAAGTGGTCGTACGCCGTTTATCTTCCGGACGGGTACGACACGTCGAACCTGAAGTATCCGGTGCTGTATCTCTTGCACGGTCACAACCAGGATCTCTACGCCTGGGCGAATTTCGGGCACATCCAGTCGACGGCAGATACATTGATCGCGCGCGGCGAGATACCGCCGGCGGTCATCGTCATGCCGGACGCAGGCATGACCTGGTACGTCGACCGCAAGGAGAAGATGGAGACCGCGGTGATCCAGGACCTGCTCGGCGACGTGCAGCACACCTTCCGGGTCATCGAGGCACGCAACGGTCGCATCATCGCCGGCCTGTCGATGGGCGGGTACGGCGCGTTGCGCTTCGTGCTCAAGTATCCCGAGATGTTCGCGGCCGCGGGATTGCTGTCGCCGGCCATCTACGATCCCGAGGTGCCGCAGGGCTCCGGTGCCCGGCGCGCGGGTGTGTTCGGCGCCTCCGAGTTCGACCCCCAGGTATGGAAAGAGCTGAACTATCCGGCGCTCTGGGAGGCCTTCCTTGCGAAGAAAATCGCCGTGCCGATGTACATCAACTCCGGCGATGACGACGACTTCTTCATCGAAGCGGAGGCAACCCGGCTGTATTCGTTGCTTCGCAAGAACGGCCAGCCGGCCGAGCTGCGCATCGTGGATGGCGCCCACAAGTGGCCGGTCTGGGAAAGCACGATCGGCGACGCAATGCGCTATGTATTCCGTTACGCTGCCCGTCCCGCCCTCGTAACTGATGCGAAAGCCCGCAAATCGCGCTAGCCTCACGCCGGTAAACGTCTGACAGGGCGGATGTTCCGTCGGGAACATGCGCGTGTCGGCGCTGTTTCATGGAAGTAATCCCGGTGCGGGGAATCCGCCTCCGCCGATCAACTACACGAAGAGCGTTGCAATGACCAAGCTGGAAAAAGAGCTCAAGCGCGAGATCGCCATCGACGACAAGCCGTACGTCGTGACCATTTCGCCCCAAGGTTTGAAGCTGACCGAGAAGGGCCGGCGCAAAGGCCAGGAGCTGAGCTGGAAGGACCTCGTGAGCGGCGACGCCGCCCTCGCCACTGCGCTCAACGCGTCGGTGGAGACGGCCAACTCCTGATCGGACGGTGCCGGGAGAAAAACCGGCTGATAACTCAGCAGTGCAGCATGGCGTTCATGCTGCGCCGCTGAGTTTTACTCGTTATTTTGCCCCGGCACCGGACTCCAGGAGGCTGTTGCGACGGGCCCATAGGAAGTAGATCGCGAGGCCGACGACGTTCCAGATCAGCACGGAGATCATCGTGCGGGTCTGCAGGCTGGAGAACAGGTAGATGCAGCCGAGGACCGCGACGACGCCGATGATCCACGTCGCGCCCTCGCCATACATGCGCGGATGCGTCGGGTGAGTGCGGCGGGTCACGATCATGCAGACCGCAACGGCGATGAACGCGATCAGCGTTCCCGCATTGGCGACGGCCGCAATGTTCTGCAGCGGCACGAACGCCGCGATCAGCGCCACGATCACGCTCGTGACGAACGTCATCAGCACCGGGGTACCGAAGCGCGGATGAACTTTGCTGAGCCGCTGCGGCAGCAACCCGTCGCGCGCCATCACGAAGAAGATGCGTGACTGGCCGTACATGAAGGCCATGATGACCGTCGGCAGCGCGATCACCGCGGCCGATGCGATCAGCGTCGCAGCAAACCCGTGGTTGAGATTACGCAGGACCAACGCGAGCGGCTCTGCACTCTTCGCCAGCAGCTCGTAGTTCGTGCTGCCGAGCGCGGCGGCTGCGACCACCATGTACAGCAGCGTGCACACGACCATCGAGCCGATGATGCCGATCTTCAGATCGCGCTGCGGATTCTTGGTCTCCTCCGCGGCAGTCGACACCGCGTCGAAGCCGTAGAAGGCGAAGAAGATGATCGCCGCTGCAGCCATCATGCCTTGCTTGGTCACGCCATCCGGACCCACGACCGAGCCATAACCGAACGGCGCGAACGGCTCGAAGTGCGCGGAGCTGAACGCCGGTAGCGCGATCGCAATGAAAATCGCCAGCGCGACCAGCTTGATTCCAACGAGGACCAGGTTGACCGTGGCGCTTTCCTTCGAGCCGATCGCGAGCAGCCCGGCGACCGCGAGCGAGATCAGGATCGCCGGCACGTTGACCAGTCCACCGGCGAACGGCCCGGCCAGCAATACCTGAGGCACTGGCCAGCCCGCCGCGCGGATCACGCCGGCCGCGTAACCGGACCAGCCGACCGCGACGGCACTGCAGACGACCGTGTATTCGAGAATCAGCGTCCACCCAACGATCCACGCCAGCAACTCGCCGAGCGCAACGTAGGTATACGTGTAGGCGCTGCCGGCCAGCGGAATCATCGTCGACATTTCCGCGTAAGCGAGCGCCGCGGCCGCGCAGACGATACCGGCGACGACGAAAGAAAGAATCACTGCCGGCCCGGCCATGCCCGCGCCGACACCGGTCAGCGTGTAGATACCGGTACCAACGATGCCGCCGACGCCGAGCCCGACCAGGTGCACCCAGGTGAGTGCCGGCTTCAGTGCGCTATGCGTATCGCGCGACGTCGCCGCTTCGAAGCTCTTGGTGCGATTCCAGTAGGCCATGCAGCGCTCCCCCGATTTATTGTCGTGACTTCGAGGGCCGAGAACATATCATGCCGCTCCGATGATCGACTCACTTCCCCGCCGGCTGATCGTGATGGCACTCGAGCTCGAAGGGCAGGGTGTGTTCGAGCGGCACGGTATACCGGTGCTCTATTCCGGAGTCGGCAAGGTGAACGCTACCTACGCTCTGACGCGACGGCTCGCCGACTATCGACACGCCGGCCGTACCTCGCCGCACGTGATCAACTTCGGCACGGCCGGCAGCCGCCGTCATGCCACCGGCACCGTCGTCGAGTGTCACGCATTCGTTCAGCGCGACATGGATGTGAGCGGGCTCGGCGTGCCGCTCGGCACGACACCGTTCGATGCCGACGTGCCTGCGCGACTGGAATTTCCAGCCGTATTCGCGCAACTGACGCCCGGTGTCTGCGGCACCGGCGATTCGTTCGCGACCGGCGAGTGCGCGGTCGAGTGCGACGTGGTCGATATGGAAGGCTACGCGCTCGCCAAGGTATGCTGGCTCGAACGAACGCGGTTCACCGCAGTCAAATGGGTCACCGACGGCGCCGACCACACTGCTGGCGCAGACTGGCAAGCCAACCTGCATCACGCGGCCGAGCGCTTCCTGCAGCTATATCGACATCTCGAGGAGAAGGACTCATGAATGCCCGCAACGTCCTGCGTGCGCTGTTGCTGTGCGCCGCTGCTTTCAGCGCTTCTCTCTCCGCCGCGGAGGCGCCGTTGAAGATCGGCATCGTCGGCACCGGCAAGATCGGCAGCGCGCTGGCCACGCATTGGGCCAAGGCCGGGCACGAGATCGTGATCTCGTCGCGCCATCCCGAAGAGCTGCAGGATCTCGCGAAGTCGCTCGGACCGAAGGTTCGGACGGGCACGCCGAGCGAGGCAGCGAAGTTCGGCGACGTGATCCTGCTCTCCGTGCCGTACAAGGCGACACCCGATGTCGGCCGCGATCTCGCGAACGACTGGAAGGGCAAGATCCTGCTCGACACGGGCAATCCTTATCCTTTCCGCGACGGCGCGATGGCCGAGGACGCGCGCAAGCGCGGCACTGGCGTGACGTCGAAGGAGTACCTGCCGGGCGTGCGGCTGGTGCGCGCATTCAACGCGATCAACGCGGGCAATCTCGCCAAAGATGCCAATCGCGCTGCCGGCAAGTGGGCGATCCCGCTCGCGAGCGACGACGCCGAAGCGCTGAAGGTCGCCGAGCGCCTGGTTCGCGACGCCGGCTTCGATCCGGTGGTGGTCGGCGGGCTGGCGCGGGCGCGTGAGTTCGACTGGGGCACGAACGTGTATACAGAGCTGCTTACGGCGCCGCAGCTCCGCGAGAAACTGGGATTGAAATGAGAATCCATGCGGTCGCGGCCGTTGCCGCTCTGTTCTGTGCATCGACGGCCGCGGCAGCGGAGCGACAGGATCCGCACCAGCTTGCGCGCGATCTGTTCAAACAACTCATCGAGATCAAGACCACCGAGTCGGCCTTGGGGTCGACGCCTGCCGCCGAAGCGATGGCGCAGCGGCTGCGCGAAGGTGGCTTCGCGGCGGAGGACGTTCAGGTCGTCGGACCCGGCGGACGCAAGCAGAATCTCGTCGCGCGTTTGAAGGGCACGGGCCGCAAGCGGCCGGTGCTGTTGATCGGTCATCTCGACGTGGTTGAAGCGCTGCGCGAGGACTGGACGGTCGATCCGTTCGTGTTCCTGGAGAAGGACGGCTACTTCTACGGCCGCGGCACTCAGGACATGAAGGATGGCGTCGCAGTCATGATGACGACGCTGCTGCGTTACCGCGCTGAAGGTTACAAGCCCGATCGCGACATCATCCTGGCACTGACCGCGGACGAGGAGGGCGGTACCGCTAACGGCGTCGATTGGTTGCTGAAGAACCGCCGCGATCTCGTCGATGCGGACTTCGTGCTGAACCACGATGGCGGCGGCGTGATGCTGGAGGACGGCCGTGCGGTACAAGTCGATCTGACAGCCAGCGAGAAGGTCTACGCGGATTTCGATCTCACCGTCACGAATCCGGGCGGCCACAGCTCGGTGCCGCCGCGCGAGAACGCGATCTACAGCCTGGCGCGCGCGCTCGATCGCGTATCGAGTCACGACTTCGCGTTCGAGCTGAACAACGTCACGCGCGCCTATTTCGAGCACATGGCGCAGCACACGGACGCTGCACGCGCTGCCATTCTGCGCGGCCTTTTGCAGACGCCGCCGGATGCCGAGGCGCTGAAACAGATCTCGGAGGATCCGATCTACAACGCGGTCGTGCGCACGACGTGCGTCGCGACGCGTCTGTCGGGTGGTCACGCTAACAATGCTCTGCCGCAGACTGCGCGTGCGAATGTCAACTGCCGCATCCTGCCCGGCCATTCCCCGGAAGAGGTTCGACAGGAGCTCGTGCAAGTCGTCGCCGATCCGACGGTCAAAGTGCGCTACTACAACTTCCTGACGGAGCAACTCGACGAAGTCGCCCCGAACGTGCGCGGCTACTCACCGCCGCCGCTGCGGCCCGATGTGCTGAAGCCGCTGGAGCGAATCGCGGCGAAGATGTGGCCGGGAGCGTCAGTGGTGCCCGCCATGGCAGTGGGCGCATCGGACAGCATTTATACGAATGCGGCGGGATTGCCGACGTATATGGTCAGCGGCACGGCGCTGCCGCGCGAAGATTTTCGCGCGCATGGGCAGGATGAGAGATTGGGCGTGCAGGCGTTTTATAACGCGGTGGATTTTTTCTACGAGTATTTGCGGGCGGTGGTGTCGTACAAATGAGCAGTCAGGCTTCAGCCTGACTCTTCAGCGCTCCTTCACCTTGAACGCCAGCAGCACGTTCCCCGCGAGCTGCCCGAACATCCCATACCCCGAATTCACCAACAAGTACCCGTTCGCCGCCGTGATCGACGCTGCGTCGATCGACCCACCCTTCGCCTCCACTGCGTTCACCGCCTCGAACGTCCGCGCGGTGTCGAACTGAAACAGCACCTCTCCTGTCTTCGCATCGAACGCGCGCAGGAATCCGTCGAGGCTGCCTTCCACGACCGCACCGTCGATCACTGCCGGCGCCGCTGACAGCCCGATATTCGTGCCGCAGCTCTTCACTCGCGTCGCACGATCGCCTTCGCAGTCCGGCAGCGCTGTGTACGTCCACAGCACTTCACCCGTGTCGATCTTAACTGCGTGCATGCCGGGCTTCTGCGTCGTGCCGCCATCCTTCGGCGGCGTGAAGCCATACGGGCGGTTGATCGGCGCGAACACGCGCTCGCCGTCGGACGCGATGCCCCAGTGAATGCCGCCGAGCGGCGAGCCTTCGCCGAAGTCCTGACGCCACACGAGCTTGCCGGTGTCCGGATCGAGCGCCCAGAGCGTGCCTGCCTTCTGGCCGGCGAGCAGCACGTCTTTGCCGTCGGAGCGCTGCGCGATGATCATGGACGCGCCGAAGTCGACGTCGCGAAACACCGTTTCCTTCGGGCAATTGAGGCCTTTGCGATTGCGCCCGCAGCCGCTGAGGAAGATGTCGTTGGCCGTTGCCTGGAACGCCCAGCGGATCGAGCCGTCCTTCATATCGATTGCCAGAACCGCATCCGTCGTCGGCGCTGCCGGCTCCGAAGTCGATTCGCCCGTGCCGACGTAGAGCAGGCCCCGCTTCGCATCGATCGCCGGCGAGCTCCAGATCGGCGCGCCCGACGGGCCCCACAGCATCTTGCCGTCGCCGCGATCGCGCACCGGCTTGGCGTCTTCCATCGTATGCGCGGTCCAGATCGTCTTGCCGGTGCGCGCGTCGAGCGCCTTCACGGCGCCGTGACTCTTGCAGCACTCGTGATCGTCGTTGCCGCCGAGCGAGATCTCGTACTGCGAGATCGGCACGTACACGCGATCTTCATGCAGCACCGGCGTGCCGGTGGTCAGCGACAGCGGATGCAGGCCGACGGCCTCGACCCAGATCTGCTTGCCGGTCGTCGCATCGACCATGTGGACGTTGGCGCCGAGATCGCCGAACACCAGCACTTTGCGCTTCGAGCCCGGCAGCTCGCCGTAGCCTGGGCTGGTACGCAGCGGCACTTCGTTCTCGTACACCCAGCGCACGCACGGCGGGCCGTCGATGTCGATCGCGAACAAGCGCGCCGAATCCGGCACCGGCAGGAACAGCGTCTTGCCGACGATCGCGGGCTGCGCACGCATGGCAGTCGCTTTCGGGAACGCGAACGCCCACGCGAGCTCGAGGTTGCGCATGTCCTGCGTATGCAGGCCGGCCTGCTCGGCGCTGAGATGGCGGTGATTCTTCTTGTCGTAGCCGAAGCCGATCACGGTCGGCGTCGCGCTGAGATCGATCTTGCCGCGGCTGGCCGGGCACATCGCCTTCGCGACCCAGTCGTCGCGCGTCGCTTCGCGGCCGACCAGGAAGTCGATCACGTCGGAGCGTTCCTGCGCGCTCAGCGCCGAAGCCTGCGCCTGCATTTTGCCCTGCGTGAGCGCGTAGCTGATCGTCTGGTAGCGCATGGCCTTGAGCGTGTCGAGCGATGGCGAACGCGTGGCCTCGGGACTGTTGTGGCAGGCGGCGCACACGCGATCGTAGACCGCCTTGCCAGGATGCTCGGCGGTCTGCACGCCCATGGCGGCTTGTGCAGCAGCCATTGCCTGCGGATTGCCGATCGAAGGCGTTTTCGACGGCGACGCCGGCGTCTGGGCGGGCTGCGGTTGCGCGCAGGCGCCGAGCAGCAGGACAGCGACAAGTAAACGCGAAGCTCTGGCGATCATTCTTCTGGTCTCCCACGATGGAGTTGGGCTATTACAGGCAAGCGCCCGCGTCCTGACAAACAAGAATTGTAATGCGGTAGAGTCGCCGGATGGGCGCCGCCGCGATCCTCCGCTATCTCGCCATCCCGCTGCGGACGGCGCCGCTGCTGTTGATCGGCATCTTCAGCGTGCTGCTGTTCCTGGCCTTCTACGCCGGTTTTCTGGGCATCCCGCTCGGCCTGATCCTGCTCTCCTGGTTCAGCAAGTACTCGTTCGTGCTGATGGATCGGCTGGCTGAGGGCGTCGTCGAGCCGCCGGTGCTGTCGACCGAGATGGTCAATCCGCTCGACGAGCAGCGTCCGGTGATCCTGTTGGTGATGCTCATCGGGATCTTCTATGGATCGAGTGCGGCGGCTTACTGGGTGGGCCATCGCGGCGCGCTGGTGTTGATGGTCGCAATCGCTGCGATCTTGCCGGCCGTGGTCGCGGTGCAGGGCGCCACCAGCACAGTGGTGCAATCACTGAATCCGCGGCGTGTGTTCGGTCTCATCGTGCGTCTGCGCGGCGACTATCTGGTGATCCTTGGGTTCGTCGCGCTCGTCTGGCTGTTCGCGCGGTGGGTCGTTGCGTCGTCACTGGGCGAGTCTCTGCCGCTTCTGGTGCGTATCGCGTTGGTGATGTATGCGTGGCTCGCGATGTTCTCGCTGATCGGCGGTGTGCTGTACGAACGCCGCTTCGATATCGGCCTCGACGACGTCCACACACCGGAAGGCATCGATACCGATGATCATGACGACGCCACGCCGGATGAGCGTGCGCGCGATCGCGAGATCGATCGCATCTACGCAGAATGGCGCGGCGGTGCGCATGCCAACGCGTGGAATACAGTGCTCGCCCTCGTCGGCAAGAGCAGCGACCCGATCGCGGAGCTGCTCTGGATGTATCAACGCGCAGCACAGTGGCCCGACGGCCGTCTCGCAGATCGGCTCGCAGGCGAATTGTTGCCGCGATTGCTGCTCAAGCGCAGCACCGGCGAGGCGCTCGATCTGGTGCGCGAACGCCTGCGCAAGAATGCGCGGTTCAGGCCCGCGGGTAGCGCCGATCTGCTGACGCTGGTCCAGCTCGCGCGGACCGCCGGCGATCGCGCGACTGCGCGGCTGCTGCTGCAGGACTTCAGCGAGCTCTACCCGGGCGATCCGGCGCAGGCGATGGTCGATCGCCTCAACACGCAGCTGCAGTAAAAAAGGTTCCACTCGATTCGCGCATCGCCCGAAGTGCGACTTGCGTCGAAGAATCGCCGCTCCCTGCGACTAAACATATGCGCCTTCGTGCGCCAGACGCACACGTTCCGGGAAGCTCGTATGCGTACACGATTGCCCTTCACTGCTGCGCGGGTTGTTGCTGTGGTCGCGACGCTGGTTTGCCTGCCGGTGCTCGCGGATCCGCCCGATCATGCGCCCGCGCACGGCTGGCGCAAGAAGCACGATCCTGCTTACGTCGGTTACACCGGCAGAGAATGGGAGCGTGACTACGGCATCGTCGAAGGTCACTGCAACCGCGACGATATCGGCACCGTCATCGGTGCCGTGGTCGGCGGCGCCATCGGCTCGAAGGTGGGCGAGGGATCCAATCGTGCGGTCGCGATCGTCGTGGGCTCGGTACTCGGCGCCGTCGTCGGCCGTGAGATCGGCCGCGACCTCGACGAGCGCGATCGCGCCTGCGTCGGCCATTCGCTGGAGCTGGTCAAGCTGGGCCAGAAAGTGCGCTGGACCAATGAGCAGACGCACGTCGCGTACTTGCTGACGCCGCTCGCCGCCGTCAAGGGCGACCCGACGGCCTGCCGGCGCTACACGCTGCAGGCGACGTTCGATGGTCGCTCACGCACGTCCGACGGACGCGCCTGTCGCACCGGCGACGGCACCTGGGCGATCAAGTAAGTAAGACGCGGATAGGGTAAGCTCCAGCACTCCCCTGCGGATGTGCTGGAGCTTGTCGTGTCCATCTACGGCCTGCTGATTTTTTCTTCGGTTTACCTGCTTGCGGTCGCCACCCCGGGTCCTGGCGTCGCGGCCGTGATTGCCCGCTCGCTCGCGCGCGGCACGCAGGGTGCCCTGGCGTTCATCGCCGGCTTCTGGATCGGCGACCTGATCTGGTTCACGGTCGCCGCGACCGGCCTGGCCGCGCTTGCGCAGACCGCGCGCGTCGTGTTCGTCGTGATCAAGTACGCGGGTGCTGTGTACTTGCTCTACCTGGCATATCGCCTCTGGACTGCGCCGCCCGCTCCGGCGGCCGAGCAGCAAACGATCGATACCGGGCAGAAGCCGATGCAGCTCTTTCTCGGCAGTCTCGCGCTGACGATGGCGAATCCGAAGACGGCGATCTTCTTCCTCGCGCTGTTGCCGACTGTCGTGCGGCTGGAAGAGCTGACGGTGTTCGGCTTCCTGGAAATCGTCGCCGTGATCTCGATCGTGCTGCCGCTCGTGCTCGGCGGCTACGTGTTCCTCGCCGCGCGGGCGCGACGCATATTCAAGAGCGAGCGCGCAGTGCGCACGATCAACCGCAGCACTGGTGCAGCGATGGCGTGTGCTGCGGTCGCGGTCGCGACCAGATAGAAGAGCCGGAAAGACTCTCGCCAAGACGCCAAGACGCAAAGGTCGGAAATCGGAAATTCTGGCGAGAGTCTCTCCGGTCCTCTCCGCTTAGAACTTGTAGCTGAGCCTCCCGTACACGAACCGTCCCGATCTTCCGAACGGCGAATAGTTCGAGAACGACGTCGTGCCGGTCGGATTCGCGAGCGGCGTGTTCGGGTCCGGGTACTCGTCAGTCAGATTCTCTGCGCCGAGCGCGACGCGGATGCTCTCCGTGATGTCGAAGCGGCCCTCGAGGTCGATCAGGGTCTTGGCGCCCAGCTCGATGTCGTTGGGTACCGTTCCGGCGGCAACCGTCGCGAACGTTGCGGCGCTGTCGGGCGACAACACCTTGCCGTATTGCGTGGCGCGCAGCGTCGCGCCCCAGCGATCGAACGTCCAGTTCGCTTGCGCGGTGAGCTTGCTATCGGGAGTGCCTTCCTCGAATGTAAGGATGTTGAAGCGGTCGAACAGCACCGGCGGCGGGCTCAGCGCCGCGAGCTGCGGCGTGCTCGGCACGCTGGTCACGTCCGTGTTGTTGAAGTTCGCGGTGAACGTGAAATCGAAGCGGCCGGCGCCAGTGGCGACCGGCCAGTTCAACACCACGTCGACGCCCTGCGTCTGCGTGTCGACGCCGTTGATGAAGAAGCGCCCACCGCCCGCGCCGATGAAGCCCTGCGCGGCGAGGTAGTTGCGCACCGCCGCCGAGGTCAGGTTCTCCGACAGCACGATGCGATCGTCGATATTGATCTGGTACGCGTCGATCGTGATATCGACCTCGCCGAGGCGCAGCACCGCGCCGACCGAGTAGTTGAGCGACTCCTCGGCGTCGAGCTTCTTCGCGCCGAGCGCCACGGCGATCGGGTCGGTCGCCGGGAACGTCGTCACGTCGAACGGCAGGCCGCCGATGAAGTTCGTCGAGGTCGTCTCGAAGAACTGCTGCTGGAGCGACGGCGCACGGAAGCCGTTCTGGACCGACGCGCGCAGCGCGAAGGCCGGCGTGAAGTCGTAGCGGACCGCGAACTTGCCCGACAGATTCTCGCCGAAGTCGGAGTAGTGCTCGCCGCGCACTGCGACCGATGCGAGGAACTTCTCCGTGACGTTCGCTTCCAGGTCGACATACGCACCGACGGCGGTGCGGTCCTCGCTGCCGGCGTTCTCCGGCCGGAAGCCCGCGAATACCTGTGAGCCCGACGCCGTCGGCTGGCCGTTCAGCAGCACACCGCCGTTGCGGTACGAGTCCGGCTCGCCCGCGAAGATCGAGTACTCCTCGCGCCGCGCTTCGATGCCGACAGCGACGTTGAGCGGTGAGGAGAACGCGCCCACTGCCACCGGCCGTACGCCCGACAGGTTCAGCACGATCTGGTCGTAGTCGAAGCCGCCGGCGTCGAACACCGTCGGACTCGCGACCCCGAGCGAGCGGTTCAGCGTGTTCTCGATCGTGAACTCCATCTTGTTCTTGCCGTACACCAGCGAGGAATCCATGTCCCACTCGCCGAGCTTCCAGCGCACGCCGTAGGCGGCCGAGTAGTCGGTGACCTCCGGCGCGATGAACGGCAGGAAGCCGTTCGGATAGATCTCGATGACGTTGCGGTTCGACGGATCGTCGGCGAGGCGATAGAAGCCCGGCGACTTGGCGTCGCGGTCCTGCCAGCTCGCCCAGCCGTACATGCGCGCGCCGCTCGCGAAATCGTAGCCGGCGTTGAGGAACACGGTCTTCTGATCGAGCTCCGGCTCGCCGTACCACGAATTGAAGCGATTGAACGTTGCCTCGCGCGGATCGAGCACGTTGCCGGGCAGGAGCGGATATTGCCGGCGCATGTCGTAGCCGCCGCGCTCGGTGTGCTCCTGATCCTTGTACTCGGCGGCGATCGTCACGAAGCCGTTTTCGCCGAACGACAGTCCTTTCCAGGCCGAGGCCACGAGGGTCTCGCCGTCGGAAACGCTGCGCTTGAGTTTCGGCGGCGCGGACCACGTCGGCGTCAGCACGGCGCCGGCGAAACGATCGTCCGCGGCGGCCGTGGGCGTTTCGTAACTCGAGTCGCGCCAGCCGTAACTCACGGTCGCGTCGCCGCCGTCGTGCGCTTCGCGCAGGCGAAGGTTCAAGACTCCGGCGATCGCATCGGAGCCGTACTGGGCCGAGGCGCCATCGCGCAACACTTCGATCGACTGCACCATGGCGGCCGGAATCGTGTTGAGGTCGACGGCCGCGGAGCCGCGGCCGATCGTGCCGTTCACGTTCACGAGCGACGCGGAGTGGCGTCGCTTGCCATTGACGAGCACGAGTGTCTGATCGGGCGCAAGTCCGCGCAACGCGGCGGGGCGAATCGTGTCGGTGCCGTCCGAGAGTCCGGGTCGCGGGAAGTTGAACGAGGGCAGCGCGACCGCGAGCGCCTGGTTGATCTCGGCGATGCCGACGTTCTGCAGCTGCTCGCTGCCGACGACGTCGACGGGTACTGCGGTATCCAGCGCGGAGCGATTCGCAACGCGTGTGCCGGTCACGACGACCTGTTCCAGCGGCTCGTCGTCCGCAGCCTGTACCTGTGCAGCGAGCGCGAGCGCGGACGTTGCCGCCGCGATGACGAGTCGACGTTTGTAAACCATGGTGCTTCCCCTCGTCCATGGAAGGAGATGGACGTCGGGCGACTCTAGCAGACGCGCGCCGCTGCGCGTCAAACCGGAGCCGTATAGCAGCTTTTGCAACTCAGGCGTTGCAGCTCGCGGCGAGTCGCTGCTCGCGCCCGGGATGCATGCGTGGATGCGGAGCGAGACCGCTCAGCAACAGCCAACTCGGAAATTGCTTACGCAGCGCCGACGGTCCGAGCAGTTGCACGTGCCCAAGCTGGATCTCCCGACGCAAGTCGCGAATGCCGCGCCAGGCTTCGATGAACAGGCGCAGATCGGCGCGCACCTGCAAGTCCACTTCGTAACCGGGCGACTTGAGGCACATGTCCGTGCTGCCGTCCTGGTGCACGAGCCAGAACTGTCGCCCATCTGGCGGCGCATTCCGGAATTGGAACTCGATGACAGTGCGGCCCGGCGGCATGCGCGCGCTGTCGATGCTTCGATGCATGCTCCACGCGAGGAATGCGATGTCGAGGTCGTCCTGATTCATGTCGCGGCTCCAGCGCTGACCCCATACCGCCAAAGCATCGATGATCGGAGCCAGCTCCTCGCCCGCAGGCGTCAGCGTGCAGCGGCGCGGCAAGCCTTTTTTCGCCGCGCCGCGCTTCACCAGCCCGGCGCGCTCGAGCTGGCTGAGACGACGCGACAGCAGCGAGGGCGAAATACGCGGCACGCCGCGGTGGATCTCGTTGAACTGTGTGCAGCCGTCGATCACGCGGCTGATGACGAGCAACGTCCAGCGCTCGCAGAGCAGCTCGACAGCGAGCGCGAGCGGACAGTACTGACCGTATTGGTGTGCCATGGCTCGATTGTCCTCGCGGCACGAAGCCGCAACCAGTACAGAACGGCAAGTAGTGGGGCGACTGGTGGCGGCGCTAGATTGCTGCCGTCCGAGGCCACGACGCAAGGTGATTGCGATGATGAGGATCGCGCTCGTATTCGGCCTGCTGGTGCAGAGCGTTGCCTGGCCGGCGGAGGCACCGGCCTCCTTCATCGTGGAGTGGAACGCGCAGTTGCTCGCCACGGCGGAGGCAGAAGATGGACTCATGACCCTGAAAGGCGTGCGTACCGCGGCGATGATGCATCTCGCGATGCACGATGCGCTCAACGCTGCGCGACATGAATACACGCCGTACGCGTTGCAGATGGATGCGCCCGATGCCGATCCGATCGCGGCGGCGTCACAGGCCGCGTATGAGATCGCACTCGGTGCGTATCCGAAGCAGGCGGCGCAGTGGCAGGAGCTTCTCACCCGCACGTCTCGCGCGAGCGGTGCAGAGAGGCAGCGATCTGTCGAATTGGGCCACGCCGCTGCAACCGCGGTTCTCGTCAGTCGCCAGGGCGACAACTGGGACAGTCAGGCGGAGTATCGATTCAAGCCGATGGGACCCGGCGTCTACGCGGAGTTCCGCGAGCACAGCGGTACGCCGGAAGGTTTCGTGTTCGGCGCGGGTTGGGCGAGCATCGAGCCGTTCGTCCTGTCGAGTCCGGATCAGTTTCGCGTCGGTCCGCCGCCGGCGATCGACAGCAAGGAGTACGCCGCAGCGTTCGATGAAGTGAAGGACGTCGGTGGCTTCGCGAGCGGTGCGCGTACAGCCGATCAGACGCACGTGGCGATGTGGTGGAAGGAATTCGTGGAGGCCTCGCACAATCGCCTGGCGCGCGACCTCGTGGTGCGCGATCGACTGGAGCCGCAGCGCGCGGCGCGGTTGTTAGCCCTGCTCAACATGAGCATCTTCGACGGCTACGTGAGCTCCTTCGACAGCAAGTTCTTCTACAACCACTGGCGTCCGTACACCGCGATTCATTGGGCAGACAAGGACGGCAACGCGGCCACGAAGCCGGATCCGCAGTGGAACAACCTGCACCGGCACACCTATGCGTTTCCTTCGTATCCGTCGGCGCACGGCACGGTCTGCGCCGCTGCCATGACGGTCATGGCGGACACTTTCGGTGACAGGCGTGACTTCGGGATGGTGACGCGTGAGGTCGACAAGGCCGGCCCGATGTCCGGCAAGATCGCGATGAATCCGCCGACGCGCAGCTTCAACAGCTTCTCGGCTGCGGCGCTCGAATGCGCGCTGTCGCGCGTCTACCTCGGCATCCACTTCCGCTATGACTCGCTCGCCGGCAACGAGCTCGGCCGCAAGGTGGGCGCCTACGCCGTCGAGAACTACCTCACGCTCGTGGGGCGTGGCTCGACACCATCGTCCGATCTCGTCTCGCGCTGATTCGCTGCCCCCTCCTCGTCATCCCCGTGCAATCCCAGCACATCCATCAAGGTGTCGCGCCGCTCCGTTAGCGCGATACCGAGCGCGATGAGATCCAATCCGGCCGCGCTGACTTTCGGGAACAGCTCGTGCTCCTCGCTCGCCACGTGCTGCGCGACGCGTCGGTCGAGCAGGTCGACCTCGTTGCGGAACGACGGGTTCTCCGACGTCATCGACTCGATGCGCGCGATGGCTTCCTTCGCTTGCTGGTGCTCGACCTGGGCGTGGTCGACCAGCCGCCGATCCTGTTCCGTCAGGGCTCTGCTGACGGCGGGGTAGAACAATTCCTCTTCGATCTGCGTATGGACGCGCAGCATCTTGCAGATGCGCCGGGCGAGCGGGTCGAGCTGCTGGGGTGCGGAGCGCGCGAACTCGGCGAACAGCTCTTCGGCGAGTCGGTGATCGCGCCGGAGCACGCTGAGCGCATCGGGGGCGATGTCGTCGGAATCGTCGTCGAGGGAAGCGGGGCGAGCGCGGGCCATTTGAATGTCCTCGGTAGTGTCTGCGGCGAGCGTCGTGCTCTAAGCATCCACGGGCCGCCGTGGTTCCATCGACCGGTGCGCTATCATTCGCCGATGACTGCTACTCCCCGACTGTCGAAGTACCTGCGCGGCGTGCACTGCTTCGCCTGCGAAACCAGCCACGACCCGCGCACGCTGCTCGGCGTTTGTCAGCGTTGCGGCATGCCGCTGCGGGTCGATTACGACCTCGGCGCGATTCGCCTGAAGCGCTCCGATCTCGCCTCGCGTGCGCCGACGTTGTGGCGGTATCGCGAGCTGCTGCCGCTGGAGGAGGGCGATGAGACCTCGCTCGGCGAGGGATTCACGCCGCTGCTCGCAGTCGCAGAGAACGTCTGGGTGAAGGACGAGGCGCGCAATCCGACCGGTTCGTTCAAAGCGCGCGGCATGGCGCTGGCCGTTTCGATGGCGAAACATCTCGGCGCGAAGAAGTTCTCGGCGCCGTCGGCAGGCAACGCCGCCGGGGCGCTCGCTGCCTACGGCGCGCGAGCAGGGCTGCCCGTCGTGGTGGCGATGCCCGCTGACACCCCGAAGCCGTTCTTCGACGAGTGCACGCTGTACGGCGCCACGATTCATCGGGTGCAGGGCACGATTGCCGACGCCGGAAAATTTTTGCGCGAGCACGGTCCGAAAGACGCCTACGACGTTTCGACCCTGCGCGAGCCGTATCGCATCGAAGGCAAGAAGACCATGGCTTACGAGCTGGTCGAGCAATTCGACGGCGAAGTGCCCGATGTCGTGCTGTACCCGACCGGCGGCGGCACGGGCCTGGTCGGCATGTGGAAAGCGTTCGACGAGATGGCGGCGCTCGGTTGGATTCCTCGCGACCAGCGACCGCGCTTCGTCTCGGTGCAAGCAGCCGGGTGCGCGCCGGTCGCGAAAGCATTCCACGAAGGTGCGGAGCGTACCGAGGCGTGGCAGAACGCGCAGACTCGTGCCTACGGCTTGCGAGTACCGTCTCCGCTCGGCGGTTTCATTTGTCTGCGCGCGTTGCGCGAGACGCACGGTACTGCGATCGCGATCGAGGAAGAGGAGATGCAGCGCGCGACCTTCGAGCTCGCTGCGCGGTCCGGCATCGACATCTGCCCGGAGGGAGGCGCTGCCTGGGCAGCGCTCGCTCAGCTTCGCAAGAGCGGATTCGTTCGCCCGAGCGATCGCGTGATCGTGTTCAACACGGGCACGGGGCTCAAATACCGCTGACCCAGCGGAGCAGGCCGTTGAGATCCAGGCCGCCGACTTGCCGCGCGACCTCGCGGCCTTGCTTGAACGCGATCAACGTCGGGATGCCGCGAATGTTGTAGCGGCCGGACACGGTCGGTTCTTCGTCGGAGTTCACTTTCGCGAAGCGCGCCTGGTGTTTCAGGCGACGGGTCGCTTCCTCGTAGTGAGGCGCCATCGCGCGGCAGGGACCGCACCACGGCGCCCAGAAGTCGACGATCACCGGCAGTTCGCTGCGCGCGATGTGCTTGTCGAAGTTCGCTGTCTTCAGCTCGAGCGGATGATCTTCGAACAGCGGGCTGTGACACTTCGCGCAACGCGGCCCCTCGGCGAAGCGTTCGCGCGGCACGCGCACGACGGCATCGCACTGGCCGCAGACCAGATGGACGGACTCGCTCGCGGCAGCTTGATTTGCGCTCATCGCCGCGAGCTTACCTCCTGCTGTGTCGGCGTGACACGCCAGATGCGATTGCCGACGTCATCCGCTACCAGCAGTGCGCCGCGGCCATCGACAACTACGCCGACCGGACGGCCGAGGGCATGTTCTTCGCCATCGACGAATCCCGTCAGGATCTCTTCCGGCTTGGCACCCGTCGGACGGCCGTTGGAGAACGGCACGAAGATCACCCGGTACCCGGCGAGCGGCTGGCGATTCCAGGAGCCGTGTTGCCCGATGAATGCGCCGCCGCGATAGCGCTGCGGTAGAACACGAGCCCGAGCGACGCGGTATGCGCGCCGAGTGCGTAGTCGGGCACGATCGCCTTCGCGACGAGATCGGGCCGCGGCGGCTGCGGGCGCTCGTCGACGTTGCGCCCGAAGTAGCTGTAGGGCCAACCGTAGAAGCCGCCGTCCTTCACGGAGGTGAGATAGTCGGGCACGAGATCGTTACCGAGCTCGTCGCGCTCGTTGACGACGGTCCACAACGCGCCGCTCTGCGGCTGCCAGTCCATGCCGTTCGGATTGCGCAGCCCCGTCGCAAATACGCGCGAGGAGCCGCTTGCCGTATCGATCTCGAGGATGGCGGCGCGGCGTTCCTCGTTCTCCATGCCGTTCTCGGCGATGTTGCTGTTCGAGCCGACGGTGACATACAGGTGCTCGCCGTCGGGGCTCGCGATCAGATTCTTGGTCCAGTGATGGTTGATCGATCCGGCCGGCAGGTCCGCGACCTTCGTGCCCGGCCCGTTGATGCTCTGCACGCCGGCGCGATAGTCGAAGCGCATCACCGCATCGGTGTTCGCGACGTAGAAGTTGTTGCCCACCAGCGCCATGCCGAACGGCGAGTTGAGGCCCCTGAGGAACACACTACGAACCTCGGCCTTGCCATCGCCGTCCGCATCGCGCAGCAAAGTGATGCGGTTCGGGCTGGGCACGCCGGCGCCGGCCTTCGCCTGCGCCTTCTTCATGAAGAAGCCTTTCACGCCCTTCTTGTCGTCGGGGCGATCCGCCGGCGCGTTGGTCTCGGCGACGAGCACGTCGCCGTTCGGCAGGACGTAGAGCCAGCGCGGATGGTCGAGATCGGCGGCGTAACTCGTTACTGCGAAACCCGCAGCCGCGGAAGGTTTCTGATCGCCGCTCCAACCTTTCGCGGGCGCGACGTTGACGGTCGGAATCGCCTTCTTGTCAGGCTGCGGCAGCGAGAGGTTCTGCCCGCTGCTGGCGTCGATGGGGAGGTCGCTGCGCGTGCCGGCGCAGCCGGCGAGAAGAATGAAGATGGGAAGGATTACCGTGGTTGCATCTGTCCATCTGCTCATTCGGGCTCCTCAGTGAGCCTGGCCGCTCACCTCTAGGTCCTGGGTATCGAAGCGGCTGCGCAGGTTCTGGTATTGGCGCTCGCCCATCTGCTTGGCGCGCTCTACTGCGCGGTCGCGTATTTGCCCAACGACGTTGTCTTCGTACTGCGTCGAAGGGATGACGGCGCCGAGCAGTGCTCCGATCGCGACTGCGAGGCCCCCGAACAGCAACGGCCGTTCTTCGACAGCGGAGACGACTCGATAACGGGCGCGACGCGTCTGAGCGCGGGCGGCATCGAGGCCGCCGTAGAACCTGCTGCGCGCTGTCCGCGGGTCGGTGTACGGAGATTCGTCGTCGACGAGATCGTCATCGAGGGATTCGTCGAGCGACGATGGGTCGTCGTCATCCGCGGAGTATTCGTTGCCGACCGTGAGGTCGATCGGCTCGCGCGTGCGTACTGCAGACACTATGAGCCAGCCGAGCCCGGCGACAGTCAGCAGGATCGGCACCGGGTTGCGCCGGACCGAATCGCCGACGGCGTGCGCCATCTCGCCGCCGTGATCGCGAAGATAGGTGAGCGAGCGATCGAGGAGCTGGCTCGGCGCCAGCCTGCGCTCCAGCGCATCCAGCGTCCGGTCCAGATCGGCGCGCAGACGATCCGCAGTCCGCTCCAGCTGCTCGGAAGCGAGACCGTCTTCGGGCCTTTGCGACGTCGTATTCATCAGGTTCTCCTCGCAAGCACGTCCACGTCGCTGCGTACGGCGGCGCGCGTTCGATCGATTTCCACGTGCGGCGGCAACAGCTTCTTCCTCGCTCCGGCCAGCAGCGCGATGCCCACGCCCGTGATCACGACGCCGACGATGAGCGCCGCCAGCCACGGCTCCATCACCTTGGCGAGAGCGATGATGATCGCAGCGACGAGCGCCAGCGCGCCGGCAAGGACCGTGGCGACCGCGGCGATCAGCGCCGCGAGACCTGCTTTGGCGCGGGTCGACGATTCGGACAGCTCGGCCTTGGCCAGTGCGATCTCATTGCGCAGCAGCGCAGTGAAGTCGCTGAACAAACGGCTCAGCAACCCTGGCGTGGATTCACGGGCCAGCAGTTCGTTCTCAGGTGACGTGGGGGCTCGGGTTGCCATGGCGAGTCCCTCGTCAGAGGCCCCTGGGAGTCGTGCCTTGTCCGGCTACGATCACCTCAGCTTCGACTGCTTCGGTCAGCGTCGGCGCGTCATCGTCCAGCGCCGACGCCGGCTCCTCGCGCCGCCGTGCAGAGGCCTTGGCAAATCGCGCGAGCGCGAAACCTGCAATGAGCCCGCCGGCAACGAACAGACCTGGATTGCGGCGCGCGAACGCGCGCGCGTCGTCGACGATATCGTCGATGCTGCCCTCGCGCAGCCGTGTCGCAAGATTGCCGACGCTACCGGCCAGGCGATTCGCGAGATCGGCAATCGTGGGTTCGTTCGCGCTGAATTGCGCGCCCGTGCGCCCGAGCGCTTGTGCGATTTCTTCGATGCGATCTGCGGCCGAGCGCTTGCGGTGCTCGAGCGTCTGCCGGCCGTCTTCCTTCAAGCGTTGAGTAAATCCGCGGGCGGAGCGTGCTTCGGAGCGAGGATCGGTGGCCATTGCGGCTCTCCCCTTGAACACCTCTGTTCAAGGGCCGAGCGCGGCCGAGAGTTCCCCGGGCCTTCTTCCGCGGGTCGGGCTTCCCGACTCTTTTCAACTCGCGTTAGCGAGCTGCAGATCCGGCTGCAAAATCCTGTCCAGCGGCCGCGGCTTGCCGATCGCGTAGCCCTGCCCGAACTGCACGCCCAGCTCGATGAGGCGCATGCAGATCTCCGGCGTCTCGACGTATTCGGCCACCGTCTCCATGCCCATGCCGTGCGCCAGCTGCGCGACCGCGCGGACCAGCGAGTCCGAGCGATCGTTGTGCAGGATGTCGCGAATGAACGAGCCATCGATCTTCAGCACCGAGAAGTGCAGTGCCTTCAAGTGTGCGAGCGAGGACAGGCCGGTGCCGAAATCGTCGAGCGCGAAGCGGCAGCCGCACTCCGTGAGTCGCGCCATCAGGCGCTGCGCATGCTCGAGGTTGCTCACCGCGGCAGTCTCGGTCAGCTCGAACTCGAGCCACTGGCCGGGCACGCCGCTGCTGTCGATCTGCACGACCAGCCAGTCGAGGAACGTCGGATCGCTGAGCGTCGGGCCCGACAGATTGATCGACAGATGCATCGGCTCGAATCCCGGCTCGCGCTTCGCGCCGGCCAGCTTCGTCAGCACGTGGCTGATGACGCAGCGATCGAGTGTCGGCAGCAACTGGTAGCGCGTCGCGGACGACATGAACTGGCCCGGCAGCACCAGCCGGCCCTTCTCGTCGATGAGCCGCAGCAGCATCTCGTAGCGGCGCACGCTTTCCGGTTGCAGCAGAGGCGCGATCGGCTGGCCGAAGATCTGGAAGTTGCCTTTCTCGAGCGCGACGCGCAGCCGGCCGACGATCGCGATGTCGTCGATGCGGCGGTTGATGCTCGAATCGTGCACCTCGTACGACTCGACCCGATTGCGGCCGCGATCCTTGGCGGCCTTGCACGCGACCTCGGCCGCGGCGAGCGCGTGATCGAAGCTGCGCTCGCCGCCGCGCACGTTGGCGGCGCCGAAGGAGATCGACAGCGGGATCGAATCGGTGCCGATGCTCAAGGGCACCGCGCTCACCGCATCGCGCAGCTCGTCGCCGATCGCGCGGGCGCGGTCGAGCGGGCAATCGGCAAAGAAGATCGTGAAGCGGTCGCCCGAGAGGCGACTCAACACGGCATCGCGGCTCGCGAGCTGCTCTTGGAGCGCGTGCGCTACTGCGGCGATCACCTGGTCGCCGGCCTCGAAGCCGAGCAGGTCGTTGACGACGTGTAGCTGATCGATGTCGCCGTACAGCACTGTCGAAACCGTGCGCGCACCGCGGGAGCCCAGTCGCCACTCGATGAGCTTCTCGACGCCGTTGCGCGTCAGCAGCCCGGTCATCGGATCGGCCGGCTGCGAGATGATCTTGGACAACTGGTGCGCGAGCTGGCCGATGGCGCGGGCGTCCTCTTTGCTGAACGCCGTCTGCTCCATCGTGCGGAAGATCAGCGCGACACCGGCTAGCTCCGCTTTGTCGTCGTGGATGGCGACGGCGAGAAAGCGGCCGAGCAGCGGGCCGTTCGCCTCGAAGCGCACTTTGTTGCTCACCAGAGGCTCGGGCCGGTTGCGGCACTCGAGCAGGAAAGAGTCCGCGACGTTCTCGATGAGCTGGCGCACTTCCGCGGCATCGGCGGCGGAGCAGTGGAAATCGAAGTGATCGCGCGAGGGCGGCGTGAAGGCGAGCGCGTGGCAGGGCACACGCTGCTGCGCTTCGAAGAGGAATTGCCGGATCGCCGCGGACGCTGACATGGTTCGGATGCGGTCAGCGTCTGTGCTGCGACTTTGCATGAGTGCGCTGCCCGGAAAACCAGCGTAAGCCGATTGCCGGCAGATTGATGAGAGACCAGTCGCAAAGGAATACGCATTTGCTACGGCGGGGCATGTGGAGCCAAGACCCAGGTCCTAAAGGTGTGACTTGCATCACAAGACGCACTGCAGCGATGACAGGTCAACGCGATGGCGCGATTGGCCGCCGGACTGCGTCCTATGCGCAAGGAGGCAACGATGATGCGAAATTCAGCGATTCCCCGGCTGCTGCTCGGCCTGCTGGTGTGCGCGGCCAGTCCGCTGTTCGCCGCAGAGAAGGACGGTGTGCACGTCTGTATCGGCGCCGACCATGTCGTGCGCCACGCGCCCGGCGCTGCATGCCGCTCCGGCGAAGCCAGCTATCTGCTTGCCGAGGAAAAGGGCGACATCGACGCGCCCGAGCAGAAGGACGCGGACAAGGAATTGCGCGAGCTCAAGGACAAACTCAATGCGCTGAGCGAGCGCGTTGCCAACGTCGAGCGTGCCGGGCACGACAGCGGCAAGGCCGCGACCAGCCGGGTGATGGCGCCTTTCGAAGTGCTGGACCCGTCCGGTAAAGCCATCTTCCGTGTCACCGCAAATGCTGCGGATCAAGAGCGCACTGACAGTGCGCCGATCCTCATCGCCAGGATGCCGGAGAGCGGCAATTACTGGTTGCGCATGCGCTCCAAAGCGGGAGCCGAGGCGCTCGATCTCGGCATGACGCCGGTGGGTCAGGGCTACCTGCTGGCCTACGATCCCACGCAGGGAAAAGCCCGCGGCCTCTTCGGCTGGAGAGGAGTCAACATATTCGATTCTGGCGGCGTCGAGGCCGCAACCCTGATGACGGGCAGCGCAGGGGGCGGACAGATGATTCTGTCCAAGGACAACAAGCTGATGGTAGAAGCCGGCTCGACCGGCGAAGGGCGCGGCGTGGTGCGTGTCGGGCCCTTCTTCACCTGCACGGGCAATCGCCTGGCGAACGGCATGGGCACTGCCGACTGCATCATGGGCCGGCTGAGCGGCTCCATTAAATAGGCGACCCGCGGAGCGTGGCGTGATTTTCCCTGCAGCTGCGTCTTGAGCTGCATGAGAAGCAAAGCAACCTTCAGCCTATCCTCGCTCGCGATTGTGTTCGCGACACTGTGTCTCGGCGCATGCAGCGGCGGTGGTTCGTCGCCGGCGCCAGTGCCGCCGCCACCACCGCCACCACCGCCCGCCACGCATACCATCGGCGGCACAGTGAGCGGTCTCACCGGTACGCTGGTCCTGCAGAACAACGGCGCGGACGATCTGACTTTGTCTGCGAACGGTTCATTCACATTCGCGACCGCGGCTGCAGTCGCATCGACCTACAGCGTCACGGTCAAGACACAGCCCGCGAGTCCCGCGCAGATCTGTACCGTGGCGAACGCCAGCGGCACGATCGCTGCGGCCGATATCACGAACGTCGCGATCACGTGCACGGCAGTGCCGCTGACGTTGTCCGGCAGCACGCCGGCGAGTGGAGCAACGGGCGTCGCGCGCGACGTCGTGCCAGTGCTCACGTTCTCGACGAATATCGATGCTGCAACGACGGTCGCCAACATTTCGTTGAGCAGCGCGTTCGGCGCTGTTCCCGTGAGCCTCGCCATTGCCGGAGCGCAGATCTTCGTGACGCCGGGCGTGACGCTCGCGCCTTCCCTGGAGTACACGCTCGATATCGGCATCGGGCTGCGCGGGACCGCAGGTGAGCGCCTCGCGAGCGCGACCTCGCTGACGTTCACGACTGCCGGCGTCTGGAGCACACCGGTGCTCATCGAACACGACGACGTCACGTCCGCGCTGCGCCCACGGCTGGCAATCGACGACGCGGGCAACGCACTTGCGGTGTGGGATCAGTCGAATGGCACCGCGAGTCAGATCCACGCGAATCGCTATGCGAACGGCTGGGGCACCGCCGCGGTCATCGGTCCCGGTGCGGGCAGTCCGCCGCTCGGGGCGTTCATACCGAGCGCTGCCTTCGATGGCGCCGGCAATGCCATCGTCGCCTGGCACCAGAACGATCCGCCCGGTGCTCCGACCGGGAGCTTCAACGTCTGGTGGACCCGCTCGACCAGCGGCGGCGCCTTCGCGTCGCCGGCACAACTGAGCAACGGCGAGTCGGCCGGACCTGTGCAAATCGCTGTCAACGCGGCTGGCGATGCAGTCGCGGTGTGGTGGCAATTGGATCCGGTCATGACTGGCTCCGTCGCGCACGTCTGGAGCACTTCCTTCACGCCGGGCGGCGGCTGGACTGCGCCTCAGCGCATCGTGAGCAAAGTCGATACCGCTTCGACGAAAGTGCAGGTCGCGATCGACGCCGCGGGCAACGCGCTCGCGGTATGGATGCAGCCGGACGTCGTGGGGACCGGCGCTCGCCTCGACATCTGGGCAACTCGCTACGTAGCGGGCGGCGGCTGGGAAGCGCCGCAGCTCATCGAAACGGACAACGCCGGCAATGCCACCGATCCGCAGCTCGCGATGGAGCCGAACGGCAACGCTTTCGCGGTCTGGCAGGCCTCGGATGGGATCCGTACGAATATCTGGGCCAATCGCTTCGTGAAGGGCACGGGTTGGGGGACCGCTGCTTTGATCGAAGCGAGCGATGTCGGGCCGGCTTTCGCCCCGCGGGTGGCGGCCGATGGCGCCGGCAATGCCATCGCGGTCTGGGTGCAGTATCTCGGCCCGACCGTGCAGAGCATCGTCGCCAATCGTTTCACCGCCGGCGTGTGGGGAATGGCGGCGGCGATCGAGTCGGACGATTCCGGCGACGCGGACACGCCGCAGATCGCGATCAACGCCTCAGGTGTGGCGCACGCGGTGTGGGTGCAATACCGGAACGGCTCGCGCTACGAAGTCATGACCAGCGGGTTCGCACCCGGTTCGGGATGGGACGCGCCGACGATGATCTCGACCGAAGCAGCACCGGCGGGCCAGAGTGCGTACAGCCCGCAGATCGCTGTGAACGCCAGCGGCATCGCGCAGGCAGTCTGGGGACGGCCTGACGGTGCGCGCGGCAATCTCTGGTCGAGCCGACTCGAATAGCGATCGATACGCGATCAACCTTCGATGAAGATCGTCGCCGGCTGCTCCAGCATTTCCTTCAGCGCCTGCACGATCTCCGCCGCGTCGTAGCCGTCGACGAAGCGGTGATCGAACGAGGACGAGAGGTTCATCATCAGGCGCACGGCGATCTGGCCGTTCTGTACAACCGGCCGCTCGACCGCTTTGTTGACGCCGATGATCGCGACTTCCGGCGCGTTGATGATCGGCGTCGAAACGATGCCGCCGAGCTTGCCGAGGCTCGTGATCGTGATCGTCGAGCCGCCGAGCTCGTTGCGGCTTGCAGTGCCGTCGCGAGCCGCCTGCGCGACGCGGCGGATCTGTGCCGCCAGCTCGCTCAACGACAGGACTTCGGCGTGATGCACGACCGGCACCTTGAGGCCATCGCTCGTCTGTGTCGCGACGCCGAGATTCACGCCGCGGTGCTGAACCAGTACGTTGCGCTCGGCGTCGTAGCGGGCGTTGCACTTCGGGAAGCGCTCGATCACGCGGATCAGCGCCATGCCGAGGAACGGCAGGTACGTGTAGCTCGACGCGCCCTTCGGCAGCTTCGAGTTGAGATGCTTGCGGAGCCGCTCCAGCTCCGTGATGTCGACTTCCTCGACGTACGCGAAGTGCGGAATGTTGCGCTTCGACTCGGCCACGCGCTGCGCACTGACGCGGCGTACGCCAAGAATGCGGATCTCCTCGGTCTCGGTGCGCGGCTGGCGCCTTGCGCCGCCATTGCCGTGCGCCGCGACGCCGGCAGCGCCGTGCTGTGCCTGATTGATCGCGGCATCGAGATCCTGCCGCTGAATACGCCCATCGCGGCCGCTGCCGACGACAGTGGCGAGATCGATGCCGGATTCGCGCGCTCGCCGGCGAGTCGCTGGCGATGCGAGCACGCGGCCCGCGCGAGGCGCGGCCTGAGATGGCTTGGTCTGAGCCGGCGGAGGAACCAGTGACAGATGCGAGCCTGCAGCCTTTTCCTTCGGAGCCGCCGGTGCTTCCTTCTTTTCCTCGACTTTCTCCGCCGCCGCGCCTTCGCCCGTCTCCAGCACGATGAGCTCGGCGCCTACGGCGATGTGATCGCCCGGCTCGCCCCCGAGCGAGACGACGCGGCCCGAAACCGGCGCGGGCATCTCGACCACCGCTTTGTCGGTCGACATCTCGACCATCGGCTGGTCTTCGGCGACGCGATCGCCGACCTTGACGTGCCAGGCGACGATCTCGGAGGAGACCGTGCCTTCGCCGAGGTCCGGGAGCTTCACGACATGGCGGCTCATTTCGCCTCCATCGTTGCCTTCAATGCGGCCGCGACGCGCGCCTGGCCGGGGAAGTATTCCCACTCGAACGCGTGCGGGTACGGCGTGTCCCAGCCTGCGACGCGCGCGATCGGCGCTTCCAGGTGCCAGAAGCACTCTTCCTGGATCGTCGCGAGGATCTCAGCGCCGAAGCCGGCGAAGCGCGTGGCTTCGTGCGCGACGACGCAGCGGCCGGTCTTCTTCACCGAGCGCACCAGCGTTTCTTCGTCGAGCGGCACGATCGTGCGAATGTCGATCACTTCGGCATCGATGCCGAGCGAGTGCGCGGCAGCGATGCAGACGTGCACCATCGTGCCGTACGTGATGATCGTGACCTGCTTGCCGGGCCGCACGATCTCGGCGCTGCCGATCGGCACGCGATAGTGGCCATCCGGCACGTCGCCCTTCGGATGCGAGCTCCACGCGACCGCGGGCTTGTTCGGGTCGCCGTCGAACGGCCCGTTGTAGAGGCGCTTCGGCTCGAAGAACACGACCGGGTCGTCGTCCTCGATCGAGGAGATCAGCAGACCCTTGGCGTCGTACGGATTCGACGGCATCACGACCTTGATGCCGCAGACGTGCGCGAACAGCGCTTCCGGGCTCTGCGAATGCGTCTGGCCGCCGCGGATACCGCCGCCGCACGGCGTGCGGATCGTGACCGGCGCGTTGAACTCGCCGCCGGTGCGATAACGAATGCGCGCCAGCTCGCTGACGATCTGGTCGTAAGCCGGATAGATGTAGTCCGCGAACTGAATTTCGGCGACGGGGCGCAGGCCGTTCACGCTCATGCCGATTGCGGTGGCGACGATGCCGCCTTCGGCAAT
>DATENH010000144.1:0-3760 GCA_035275145.1 Steroidobacteraceae bacterium
TTCATGTACGAGATCAGGAAGCACGAGAAGATGAACGTGTCGCTGAGCAGGAATATCCACATCATCGCCTTGCCCCACGGCACCGGGAAGGCCTGCTTGTCGGCGGACCAGTCGGCGGTCACGCCCTTCAAGCCCTCGGGAGCAGCGGGCAGCGTGGCAGATGATTCGTGACTCATCGCTTACCTCACGTAGACAACATGACAGCGAACAATCCCAGCCAGACGAGCAGCAGGAAATGCCAGTACACGCTGCAGAGCTCGACGCTCAGACGCACATCGATCACTTCGACGTCTTCCCGGCGCAGGCGTGAGAGAGTTCGTCCCCAGACATACAGACCACCGACCAGGTGCAAGCCGTGCACGGCGGTCAGCAGATAGAAAAATGCGACCGCTGGATTGAGCGGCGAGAAAGCGTCGGAGTTGCGCACCAGCGCCCAGGCGTAAAACTGCCCGCCGAGAAATGCCAGCGTCAGCAACCCGCCGATCAGCAGCGTCTTGAAGCTGCCTGCCACGTTGCCGTTGCGCACCGACTTGCGTGCGGCCTGCATCGCGACGCTCGCTGCAATCAGCAGCAGCGTGTTCAACCAGAGAACCGGCGGTTCGCTCAGCGATGTCCAGTCGGTTGCCGGGCCCGAGCCGTGATGACCGCTCAGGCGCATGTAATAAGCCGAGACGAACAGCCCGAACAGCGAAGTGATGACCGCGAGGAACAGCCACAGCCCGACGCGCTGGGCCGGCCAGCGCGGTTCCTCCAGCTCAGCGGCGGAAGCCGGAACCGGCTCCCACGACTTCGCCGACAGCTTACGGACCAGGATCAGCCAGACGACGATGCCGGTCGCGAGCGCGAAGTAGGCAACCGTCAGACTCAATGGTGCACTCCGTGATCGCGGCCGGCCGGCGCGTTACCCGCGCGCGGATCGCCGGGCGGCACGTTCTGCGGCACGAAGTCTTCCGGTGCGCCGGGCACGTTGTAGTCGTACGCCCAGCGATGCACCACCGGCAGGTCCTTGCCCCAGTTGCCGTGCTTCGGCGGCGTGTCGGGCGTCTGCCATTCGAGCGACGTCGAGCGCCAGGGATTCGGGCCGGCGTCGCGGCCGGCCTTCAGCGACCACGCCAGGTTGAACAGGAAGATCAGCTGCGCCGCCGCGACGAACACTGCCGAAATCGAAATCCATTCGTTGGCGATGTGCACGTTCGGGCTGATGAAGTCGATCGCGTCGCTGTACGAGTAGTAACGGCGCGGCACGCCCAGGATGCCGAGGTAATGCATCGGCAAGTAGATCGAGTACGTGCCGATGAACGTGCACCAGAAGTGGATGCGGCCGAGCCGGTCGTCGAGCAGCCGGCCGGTGATCTTCGGATACCAGTGATAGATCGCGCCGAACACCACCAGGATAGGCGACACGCCCATCACCATGTGGAAGTGCGCGACCACGAAGTACGTACCCGACAGCGGCACGTCGACGGTGACGTTGCCGAGGAACAGGCCGGTGAGACCGCCATTGATGAAGGTGAAGATGAAGCCGATCGCGAACAGCATCGGCACCGTCAGGTGGATGTCGCCTTTCCACAGCGTCAGCACCCAGTTGTAGACCTTGATCGCCGTCGGCACCGCGATGATCAGCGTGGTGGTCGCGAAGAAGAAGCCGAAGTACGGGTTCATGCCGCTGACGTACATGTGGTGCGCCCACACGACGAAGCTCAGGCAGCCGATCGCCAGGATCGCCCACACCATCATGCGGTAGCCGAAGATGTTGCGGCGGGCGTGGGTTGAGAGCAGATCGGAGACGATGCCGAAGGCCGGCAGCGCGACGATGTACACCTCGGGATGCCCGAAGAACCAGAACAGATGCTGGAACAGGAGCGGCGAGCCGCCGCTGTGCACCGTCTGCTCGCCCATCTGCGCGACCGCCGGCATGAAGAAGCTGGTGCCGAGCGAGTGATCGAGCGCCATCATCACGCACGACACGAACAGCGCCGGGAAGGCGAGCAGGCCGAGAATCGTCGCCGTGAAGATGCCCCACACCGACAGCGGCATGCGCATCAGCGTCATGCCCTTGCAGCGCGCCTGCAGGACCGTCGTGATGTAGTTGAGGCCGCCCATCGTGAACGCGACCACGAAGATCGCGAGCGAGGCCAGCATGCAGACGATGCCCCAGCCGTGGCCCGGCGTGCCCGGCGCGATCGCCTGCGGCGGATAGAGCGTCCAGCCCGCGCCGGTCGGTCCGCCCGGCACGAACAGGCCGGCGACCAGCACCAGCACCGCGAGCAGGTAGGCCCAGAAGCTCAGCATGTTCATGTACGGGAACACCATGTCCCGCGAGCCGCACATGAGCGGGATGAGGTAGTTGCCGAAGCCGCCGAGGAACAGCGCCGTGAGCAGGTAGATCACCATGATCATGCCGTGCATGGTGATGTACTGGTAATAGTCGTGCGGCGCGATCAGCGAGAACGTGTCGGGGAAGCCGAGCTGCAGGCGCATCAGCACCGACATCACCAGCGCGACCAGGCCGATGCCGATCGCGACCAGTGCGTACTGGATCGCGATCACCTTGTGATCCTGGCTCCAGATGTACTTGCGGATGAACGTTTCGGGATCATGCAAGGCGTGCTCATGATCGCGGTCGGCGATTGCGACGAATGCCATCGATGATTCCTCTAAAGCGTATGTATGTAGTCGAGCAGGTCGTTGAGCGACGCTTCGTCCTTCAGGGCCCGTGCCATCGAGCGCATCTGCGCGCCGTGGAAGTCCTGCGGATGAGTGCCGCGAATGCCTGCCCGGAAATTCTCGAGCTGCCGTTCCAGGTACCAGTCGCTCATGCCCGCGAGGCGCGGAGCGTTCGTGGACCAGATGCCTTCGCCCTTCGCGCCGTGACACGACTCGCAAGTGGCGTACAGCTTGCGGCCGCGCTCCGGGTTGCCGCCGACGCTGGTGTCGGGGCGCGTGTCCGGTAACGTGCCGATGTAGGCGACGACGTTACGGACCGCGGTGTCGTCGGCAAGCATCGACGCGAACGGGATCATCTGCTTGCCATACTGATCCTTCTCGTTCGAGCCGCGCACGCCGTGCTTGAAGCTCGCAAGCTGCCGCGCCAGATACCAGCCGTTCTGACCGGCCAGCTTCGGCGCGCCGATCTCCTTATTGCCCTGCGCGTTGTCGCCGTGACAGGCGGTGCACGTTGCGAACAACGCCTTGCCCGCCTCGGGATCGCCGGCGACCTGCCCTGACAATTGCGAGAAAGTCGGCTGCGCAGCGAGCCACTCCTGGAACTTCGTCTCTTCGTCGACGACGACGCGGCCGCGCATCGCGAAGTGCGCCACGCCGCACAGCTGTTCGCAGAGCGCATCGAACGAGCCGGTGCGGGTCGGCGTCAGCCAGAAGTGCGTGACCATGCCGGGCACCATGTCCATCTTCACGCGGAACTGCGGCACCGCGTACTGATGGTTCACGTCCTTCGCGCGCAGGAGGAACTTCACGCTCTTGCCGAGCGGCAGGTGCAGCTCGGGATTGTTGACGATGACGTCGTCGGCTCCCTTCGGATCTTTCGGATCGACGCCCAGCGGGTTATCGACCGTCACGAGCCGCATGTCCGAAGCGCCGAGCTCGCCGTCGCGGCCCGGGAACCGATAGCTCCAGGCCCACTGCTGGCCGACCACTTCGACGACCGATACGTCGTCCGGCGGCGTGACGAACTTCGCCCACACGGCGAGGCCCGGCGCGAGCATCGCCGCGATGCCGACGGACGTGATGATCGTCAGCC
>DATENH010000145.1:0-5411 GCA_035275145.1 Steroidobacteraceae bacterium
TGTCAGGAACGCATGGCCGAGTTGGGCATAGACGCGTTCACGCTGCATGATCTACGTCGCACTTGCAGGACTGGTCTCGCTCGGCTCAAGGTCGAGCCGCACATCGCGGAACGCGTGCTCAATCACGCGCAGGAGAAGATCGCGGGTACATACGACCAGTGGGCCTACATTGACGAGAAGCGCGCAGCGCTCGATAAATGGGCGACGCATCTGCTGAGTCTGCGGCGATGAGCAAGAATGCCAGAAAGCGCGTGGTTCGCCCGGAGAATTGGGCGGCGCTGGAATACTTCGGCGAGGCGCTGAAACACTGGGCGAGCACTGGCGACACGTCGAAACTATTGCGTAGCGTGATGTCCGTCGACAACATCGCTGACTGTCTCATTCAGATCGCCCGCGGAGAGGACGCGCGTGAAGTGTTTCGGCAGGCCGGCCACACGGGCCGCGGAAGGCTCGGTTGGTACCACAGTAGTCTGGCTCTAACGTATTGGCATCATCGCGTATCGACGCCGCACTCGCACGCGAAGGCGATAGAGGCCACGATCGAGTACGCGACGCGATTGAAGGATCGCTACAACGTGGCTGTACCATCGAGAGAGTCGATTGCCCGCTACGCGCGGAAGCATCAGGACATTTCTTTGTGGTACATCGAGAACAACGACTCGGAGAAGCGTGATCTGGCCGGCTTGCGCGCCTTGCTCGCAAAGAAATCGAAGGGCACGCCGCGTGGTCACCGCACGCGGAAGTAACTCACCGGCTTCTATCCGCGATTCTTCGACCGTATTCCCGCCCATAGTCTCTCAGCGCGCCATCACGGCGCACTCGGAGACTCACCAACATGGTTACGAAGGTTCGCTCTCCCAAGAGATCGAAGGCGCAACGGCACAAGCTGTCGAAGGCCGAACAGCTGCAGCAGCACCTTACGACATCGGCACCGCTCGACCAGCGCGATATTTGGACGAAGCCGGACATCATGGTGCGCTGGAATATCAGCGATCCGACGTTCTGGCGCTATCGACGCCAAGGGCACATCCCCGCACCTGACGCGAAGATCGGAACGCGCAAGGCTTGGCGGCGCGAGACGATTCTCGCGGCTGAGAGCGTAGCGTAACCATGCGCGCGCGAAGCGCCGGGCCGGTGAGTGGCATCACCGGCGCCGGCAGGAACAACGACAGCGGGAACGACGTGATTCTACGCTTCCCGCAACAGCCAAACCATCGACTGCGCCACCAATGCGCCGGCTGCGCAATCTCTCTGAAGGGTCGACCTGCTTGGCATCGTTGGTGCCCGACGTGCTGGTCGTACTCGCGGCTGCGAGCGGTGCTCGACGAGCATCATCGAATCGTGCAGCGGTCGAGGGCGAGACGATGAGCGCGTACGTTCGCAATGACGAACTAGAGCCGGTTCCTGGTCGCGATCGACAGCACGATCGTGGTGTTCCTGGTGGTGATGACCAGGACATCGACGCCGACTCGCTGAAGCTCGTCAGGCTCGCCGAGTTCGTGACGCCGCCGTCCGTGAGCTGGTACGTGCGCGACCTGCTGCCGGCCGGCGCGCTCGTCGTCGTATTCGGTCCGCCGAAGTCGGGCAAGACGTTCGCCGTGTGCGATTTGGTCATGCACGCTGCGCACGGCATGCACTGGTGCGGCTATCAAATGCCGGGAGCGCTGCGAGTTGCCTTCCTGGCCGGCGAGGGCCGCAACGGGCTGCGCTTGCGCCTTAAAGCGTGGCGTACCGAGCACGGCGCAGAGCTGAAAGGCGACTTTCGACTGCTGCCCGAGGCGATCGGCTTGCCGCAGCGCATGGCTGAAGTGGTCGAGATGCTGGCCGACTACATGCCGAACGTCGTAGTGATCGACACCTTGAATGCATACTTCGGCGGCGGCGATGAGAACTCGACGCAGGACATGACCGTGTTCGTCGCGGCGATCCGGCACCTGATGAACAAGTGTCCGTGCAGTGTCGTCGTGATTCATCACACTGGGCTCGCCGATGCGACGCGCGCTCGCGGCTCGGGCGTGCTGCGTGCTGCCGCCGACGTCGTCATTCAAGTCGCCAAGGACGACAACGGCAGCGGCCTGATAGCGTTTCAGCTAGTCGAGGGTCGCGACATCGAGGGCTGGGAACGGCCGCTTGCGCTCAAGCTCCGTCGCGTCGCGACCGACTGGCGCGACGACCAAGGACACCCGCTGACGACGTGCGTGGTCGAGGCCGTGACGCAGCCGGTCGCGATGCCGAGCCGGGGCACCAGGCCGCTGACAGAGTCGCAGTGCGCAACGGTCGAGGCCGTGCGCGAACTCGCAGCGCGCAAGGCCAACGGCGGCACCGACATCCTGCTGGTGCGGTCTGAAATCATCGCGGCCGCGTGCGCGAAGGGCGTGAATCGCACGGTCGCGTATCGCAACCTGCAACAGCTCGCTCCGCGCATGGGCTGGCAGTTGTCCGAGCCCGGCAGTCTCAAGGTGCCTTCATCATGCAGATGATCGGTGTCGAATTCGACGACTGTCGCGTGTCGCACTGTCGCAGTACTACGTACTGCTGCGACAGGTGCGACAACATCACGCGCGGTCGTTGTCCTGGTTGTCGCACTTCAGAGGTGCGACACAAGTGCGACAGATTCGACAAATGCGACAACGAACTCCGGGCGATGCAATGAGCGAATGCACGATTCCCGGCACGCTGGATTGGTCCCGCCTCGCCGTGCCGGCCGGCGTCTGCGCGACCTGCTGGTCGACCTACGTCGCGAAGCCGACGCCGCTGCTTTACTGCAAACATCTACGCACGGTTGCGCGGCGAACGCGCGGCGGACGCTGGAAATCGTTTAGGAGCGTGACCGATGACGAGCTGCGCACGCTCGGCTTGATCGTGGAAGCCGTCGATGAGTGAGCTGACCATCGGCGTCGATCCTGGCCAGCAAGGCGCGCTCGCCGTGCTCACATCGAGCGGCACCGTCGAATGCGTCGCCGACTTGCCAGTGATCCGCGATCGATCGCTCGCGTGGATCGACGGCGCCGAGCTGCAGAGCATTCTCCTGGCCGCATTGAGAGGCCGCACGGCACGAGCGATTGTCGAGCGCGTGTCTGCTATGCCGAAGCAGGGTGTCGCGTCGTCTTTCGCGTTCGGCGTGGCCTTCGGCTCGATCTTGAGCGTGTTGCAAGCGATGCACGTGAGCATCGAGCTGGTGACGCCGAGCACGTGGAAGCGCGCGCTCGGACTGTCGAGTGACAAGCGCGCATCGCTCGACCGGGCGCGGCTGCTGTTCCCGACCGCTGACTTGTCGCGCGCGAAGGATCATGGACGGGCCGAGGCGTTGCTGATTGCGCACTGCGCGATGACGCGTGCGGGGGGCGGGTCTCACGCTGGCGACTCATCGCCGACGACCGGCCCGCTTCAATCGTCTTCACACGGTTCCTGAGTACTTAGGGGTAAGCCATGCCACGTGAATCTGTTTCATCGCTTGCAGCCCCGCGCATCGACGGCAAGCCGCTGCCGCTGCTCGCGCCGGTCGATATGAGCGCACCCGCACGTGCGATCTGGGATTCCGTCGTCGCAGCCGTGCGAGCTGAACATTTTCACGCAAGCGACTTGCCTCTGCTGCGCAGTTACTGCGAAGCCTCGGCGCTCGCGGACCAAGCGGCGGCGGAACTGGCAGCGCACGGCGCCGTCGTCGATGGAAAGCTCTCGCCGTGGCTCGCCGTTCACGAAAAAGCGACGCGCACGCAGAACACGATGGCAGTCCGACTGCGACTCTGCCCGAGCGCGCGAAATGATCCAAAGACGACTGGGCGCAAGCGACCGCCCGGCGTGCCCGACATCGACTTCCGCCGCTGGAGTGGCGAGGAATGAACGAGACACCCGAAACGATTCTGCGCCGGCTATTCACCAGCGACACCAACGCGCGCGACTACTACGCGAAGAACCCGCTGTACGACGGCGACGATCTCGTCGGCGCTCGGCCCTGGTGGCCGCCGCTCGCGGAAGTTTGGGCCGAGGGCGAGGTGTGCCCGGACACATTTCCGAATGCGGCTGCGTGGCGCGACGCGTGGGTTTTCTTGCAGAACCTGCATGCGCAGTACCTGCAGCAAACGAGAGGCAAAACCGAATGAGCAGCGACCAAGCACCGAGCAGCGCCCCAACCCATGCCGAACTCTTCGGCGACACATCACGCGCGCTGATGGCTGGCGCGCTCGAATTCGCACGCGGAGTGCGGCAGACATTCACGCCCGACGAGGTTGCACGCATGTATCTCGGCGTCGGCGCGTGGCTCGCCGCTGCGTCAGTCGGCAAAGATCGTGCATCCACGATGCTGCGCGAACTGGCCGAGGGGATCGAGGCCGGTACGCCGTACGCGAATTGACCGGGCTGCAGCGGAGCGAACGCCATACAGGCATAATCGTGTTTATGGAAGAGAGAAAGCCGGACTTTGTTGAGCGAGAGTCAGAACGCGGCGCGGTCCTCGTTGTGACCGCCATGCTGGACGATGTGGTCAAAGGCATTCTTGAGACATTTTTCATCGAGGGCAGCACGGCCGATAGCCTGCTTTCGGAAAAGGGTGGAGCCATTGGCGACTATTTCACGCGGTCAAATGTAGCCTACGTACTTGGCCTGATCTCCAAGACGGAACTACAACGTCTGCAGATCATCGGCGAGTTACGCAATCAGCTCGCACACGTTTGGCATGTCGAGCAACTAGCGCAAGTCCCGACGGCGAAGACCAAGCTTGATGAATTGGCCCGGCTGCGGAGCGAGCCCGCGCCCGACAGCAAACGTGACGATACGATCAGCCCCGAGCGCGCACTATTTCAGCATGAGGCGATCAAGCTGTTCGCAGCATTGATGTCCCGCCTCGAAAACACAGAGCGTCGTGAACGATACCCTTAACCGCGCAACGCCTTGCCGCCCATCCCGTTCGGGCATATTCTAATCACCGTGCGATTCCGACGACTGCGCGACGCAGCCGTCGCACGATTCGCGAACCCTTGGGCTGACTTGCGGCGCGATGCTGTCAGCCAGCCGGCGAGAGGCCGGCAACCCCAAGCGATCCGTCTCTTCCTAAATTTTGCTTGGGAGTTCCAGTCATGGGCGATTCACTCGCAGCAGTAAAGAAGCTGGGCGAAACCGTCAACGGCGGCTTCTCCGAAATTTTTGATCGCATCGAAGCGCTCGAAGCGCTGAAGGATCGTCCGGCCGCGAACAGCGGCCAATACGCGCGTGCTGATTACAAGACCTTCGCGACCGAGCGCGGCAACGTCTACGAAGTGCCATCGCACGCGCGACTCGCCGATGTTCCGGCGCTGCGCGCGCAGAAGCAGCCGGAGATCAGCCTTGAACGTTGGCTCGCGGCGACCGTTGCCGGTGAGCGCTGTGGCGATCGCGAAGCGCTCGAGTTCTGCCGTGAGCGAAAGCAGATGGTC
>DATENH010000146.1:0-35298 GCA_035275145.1 Steroidobacteraceae bacterium
CGAAGAATCCCTGGATCTGGTCCGCGTGCAAATCGATCGTCAGCAGCCGATCGATGCCGGAGCCAGCAATCATGTTCGCGACCACCTTCGCCGTGATCGGCACGCGAGTCGCGCGCGGCCGGCGGTCCTGGCGCGCATAGCCGAAGTACGGGATCACCGCGGTGATCCGCGCCGACGACGCACGTCGGCAAGCGTCCGCCATCAGCATCAGCTCCATCAGGTGATCGTTTGCCGGCGGCGAGGTCGACTGCACCAGAAACACGTCGCGACCGCGCACGTTTTCCAGCAGCTCGACCGTCGTCTCACCGTCGCTGAAACGGCCGACGCTCGAACGGCCGAGCGGCACCATCAGGTGACGCGCGATGTCCTGCGCGAGCTGCGGGTTGGCATTCCCCGCGAAGACGGCCATCGTCGAACGATCCATTAAGAACTCCGGAAGACTGTAGGCTGTAGGCTGTAGGCTGGAGCCAGAAAAGAACGAACTCTTGTTCTGACCTACAGCCTAGAGCCTACAGCCTTCAGCCTTCTTCTCTGGCTGGGGCGGAAGGATTCGAACCTCCGAATGGCGGGATCAAAACCCGCTGCCTTACCACTTGGCGACGCCCCACTATCGATCGGTCACCCGCGACAACAGCGGCGAGCGGTTCAGACCGCGCGCCACGTAGCCGCTCCAGCGCGCTGGCAAGCGCGCCCGGATAGCCTGCGCTGTGCGCTCGTCGGGTAGGGCCACGAACACGCACGCGCCGGTTCCGGTCAGTCTTGCCTCGCCAAATTCCTGAAGCCAATCAAGGGCTTCAGCGATCTCAGGATAGCGGCCGCGCACGCACGCCGTGCAGTCGTTGCGCCCGCCCGCCGCGAGAAAGCCGCGTATTGTCGTGATGGGGGAATTACGTGTCAATTCAGGGGCCTGAAAGATCTCCGCCGTGCTCACCGACGCCTGCGGTTTGACGATCAGGTAGTGCTTCTCCGGGAAGTCGTACGGCGTCAGCTGCTCGCCCACGCCTTCGACCCACGACGCCGCACCGCGCACGAAGAACGGCACGTCCGCGCCGAGCGTCAACCCGATTCGCGCAAGCTCGTCGACAGACAAACGCAGCTCCCAGATCTGGTTCAGCGCGACCAGCACCGTCGCTGCGTCCGAGCTGCCGCCACCGAGACCGCCCTGCACTGGAATGCGCTTGTGCAATTCGATGCCGACGCCGGGAACGTCGCGACCCTTTGCGAGCGCGCGCGCCGCCTTCATCGCGATATCGGACTCCGCGGGAATGTCGGCGGGCCCGGCGATGCGCTCGATCGTTCCTGCCGGCCGCTCGTGAAAGCGCAGCTCGTCGCACAGATCGACGAACTGCATCGCCGACTGCAGCAAGTGATAACCGTCGGCGCGACGACCGACGATGTACAGACAAAGGTTGAGCTTCGCCGGTGCAGACCAGGCGAGCGGCGCAGTCTTCATTGGCCTAACCGCCAGCTATCGACGACGATGCGCACACGCGCCGTACCGTTGCTGGCGTTCATCTTCACGGGCACGCGTGCGCCCGGCTCCGTCGAGTAGCGCTGGTAGTCGATGCGCCAGCCGCCCTGCTCCAGCGTCACGATTCCATCGGACGATTGCTCGTGCCAGACATGCTCGCCCGGCGCAGCGAGCCCGAGAATCCAGTAACGCAGATTTCCCGCGGGCACCGGCGCACCGAGCCGCGCTTCGAGCTCGTTCCACGCGTCGTCGGATTCGAGCTTGCGGCCGTTGCCGGTCTCGAGCTTGAGATCCGGATGTCCCGGGTCGCCACGCAACTGCAATCGAACGCTGCCGACGCCGACCGGACCGCGAATCTGCAGATCGGTGCGATCGCCGCGCTGTTGCCAGTCGAAAGAACCGGACCCGCCCGATTCCGGTCCCGATACGCCGAGACGTCCGCGCGCCTGCCAGCTTTCGAGCTGCGCGAGATCGACGTTAGCGGGCGCACCCGCGGGTTGCTTGGGAGTGACCGCACAGCCGGCGCTGAGCAAAAGGAGAACGAACAGGAAATGCCGCCGCATGGCAGGGGCCGATCGTCAATTGAGCTTCTGCAGGCGCTGCTTCAGCTCGTCGTTGTCCGGATAACGCTCGCTCGCCTTGGTCCACACATCGCGCGCATCGGCCTTGCGATTGAGCGCGAGCAGGATCTCACCGAGATGCAGATCGACTTCCGGATCGTTGATGCGGCGCTTGGCGCGCTCGAGATAGCCAAGCGCATCCTCGTTGCGGCCGAGGCGATGCAGCGCCCAGCCCATACTGTCGAGCACCGCGCCGCTGTCCGGAGTCTGCACGAGCGCGTCTTCGATGAGCTTCAGTCCTTCCTTGTGTTGCCGCGTGCGATCGACCAGGGTGTAGCCGAGCGCGTTGGTCGCAGCCGGATCGCCCGGCCGATCGGCCACGAGCTTGCGCAGCTCGGCGATGGAGTCGTTGACCTTGTCGGCGCTTTCCAGCTGGAACACTCGCGCAAAACGCAGCTCGGAAGAATCCGGATATTCCTTCGCGGCACTGTCGAGCAACGCGAGCGCGCCGTTGGCGTCGCCATTGCCCGCGAGCAGGTTCGCACGCGCGATGATTGCATCGATGCGATATTGCGAACGCGTGGCCGCGAAGTCTTCGAGATGCTTCAGTCCCGCGTCGAGGCCCTGGCGCTTCGCCTTGATGCGTGCCGCGCGCGTCTGCGCCGCCATCGCGAACTCGCCGCCGCTCACGCGGCCGTAGATCTGCAACGCGTCGTCCCACGCCTCGCGCGATTCGGCGATGGCGCCGAGATAGAACTGCGACTCGTACACGAACCGGCCGTTTTGCACTAGGTTGGTGAAGCGCTTCGCTGCGGCGTCGCGATTGCCGAGCTGGAAGTCGATGTCCGCGAGCGCGCGTTCGGCAACCGGACCCATCGTGTCGGTGCTCGCGAGCTTATCGAGCTCCTTACGGCCTTCCTCTTCCTTGCCGGCCTGCATCAGCATCAATGCATACTCGAGCCGGTTCGAATCTTGCGAGTCCTGCTGCAGGACTTTGCGTGCGGTCTCCAGCGCGGCGTCGTGATCGCCCATCAGCATCTGCACGCGTGCCAGCAGCAGACCGGACGGCGACCAGAACTGCCCGAGCTCATTCGCCTTCTTCGCGTGCTCGAGTGCGAGCGCGAAGTTGTCGGACTGCACCGCTGCCTGCGCCAGGGCGTAGTGCGACTCAGTCAAATTCGGATACTTCTCGGCGAGCTTCTGCAGCACCGCCGTCGCGCCCGGCGCCGCCGCTTCGTCGGAGATCTGCGGCAGCAACTGCAGGAATCCGGCCTGCGGATTGATGAAGGCCGTCTGCAGCAGCGTGTTCAAGTGTTCCGCGGCGATGTCGAGCTTATAGAGATGAAGCGCCGAGAACGCGGCGAAGCGGTGCGCCTCTTCGCTCGTCTGATTGAGCTGCAGCCAGTGCTCGGCCACTTCCATGACCAGCGTCCACTGCTGGTGCTCGAACGCCACGCGCGCTGCCTGCTCACAGAGCTGCTCGTCCGAGGAACTGGTCGCGGCGCGGACATAAGCCATCGAGGCTTCGCGATACTGGCCCCGTTGCAGGGCGACCTCTGCTCCCAGCACCAGCGCGTTCGGATCGCTCGGCAGCGTCTGCCCCGAGGGCGGCGTCTGCTGCGCGGGTTTGCCGGGGGTGGCACACGCTGCCGTCAGTAACGTGACTACCAGCAGCGTCGCAAGAACGGACGGTCGTGAGTGGGGTCGCAGCATCGTCGCGGAACTATAACAGCTCCACCTGCGGCTGCCGTACCGCCAATTGCGGCAGTAACTTGTCATATACACATGCTTCCCGGAGAATCGCTGCCGCTTGGCAAAAGCACCGGCATGCCACTCCTCGTCATCGGAATCAATCACCGCACCGCGCCGGTCGAAATCCGCGAAAAAGTCGTATTCGCCGGCGATGAGATGCCCGCAGCGCTGCAGGAGCTGAGCAGCGTTTCCGGCGTGCGCGAAGCGCTGATCGTGTCCACGTGCAACCGGACCGAGCTGTACTGCTTCAGCGACAGCGCGGAGCAGCCGCTGGTCGATTGGCTGAGCGGCTGGCACGACCTCACGGCGCATAACCTGGATATCTCCGGGAGCCTGTATCGGCTGCACGGCACGCCGGCGATCCAGCACGTTTTCTCGGTCGCATGCGGCCTGGACTCGCTGGTGCTGGGCGAGCCGCAGATCCTCGGGCAGCTCAAGGATGCGTATCGGGCCGCGCACGACCAGCGGGTCACCGGGCCGTACCTGAACCGGTTGATGCAGACGGCGTTTTCCGTCGCCAAACGCGTGCGCACGCAGACCCGCATCGGTGCGAACGCGGTATCGGTCGCGTCTGCTGCCGTCGGGCTGGCGCGCAAGGTGTTCGAGAACTTTGCAGAGCACACGGCGTTGCTGGTCGGCGCGGGAGAGACGATCGCGCTGGCCGCGCGGCACCTGCACGCGCACGGCCTGCGACGCATGATCGTCGCGAATCGCAGCCTCGACCGCGCGCAGGAGCTGGCGCAGGAGTTCAATGGTTTTGCGATCGGCATCGACGCGCTCGCGACGCATTTGCCGGAAGCGGACATCGTGATCAGCTCGACAGCGAGCCCGGCGCCGGTCATCACTTACGATGCCGTGCGAGCCGCGTTGCGCGCACGGCGACGCAAGCCGATCTTCATGGTCGACATCGCCGTGCCGCGCGACATCGAGCCGGAGGTGTCGAAGCTCGAAGACATCTACCTGTTCACGATCGACGACCTGCAGAGCGTCGTGAACGAGAACCTCGCGGCGCGACGCGAGGCGGCGGGCGACGCGAACGACATGCTGGCGACGGAGATCGCGCTGTTCGAGCAGCAATTGAAGACGCTCGACGCCGTCCCGACGATCCGGCAATTGCGCGACGAAGCCGAGGCCGTTCGCGCTCACACGGTCGAGCAGGCGCGGCGCATGCTGGCGGCGGGGCGCGATCCGAAGGAAGTGATCGACTTCCTTGCGGCCACGCTGACGAACCGCTTGCTGCATGGACCCAGCCAGCGGTTGCGCGAGGCCGCCGAACGTGGCGAAAGCGAAGTGCTGGAGGCGGCGCGTGCGCTGCTGGTCCCGGATAAGGCTGAATGAAAGATTCGATTCGCAGAAAACTGGAGAAGCTCGCGGAGCGGCTCGAGGAAGTGAGCCATCTGCTCGCCGACCCCGGCGTGATCGCGGACACGAACAAGTTCCGCGAGCTGTCGATGGAGTATTCGCGGCTCGATCCGGTGGTGACGCGTTATCGCGCGTACTTGTCGCTGCTGGGCGAGCGCAAGTCTGCGCAGGAAATGGCAGAGGGCGCGGATAACGAGCTGCGCGAGCTCGGCCGCGAAGAGCTGGGCAGCCTCAACGCACGGCTGGAGCGCGAAGAAGAAGAGCTCGCGAAGCTGCTGCTACCAAAGGATGCGCGGGACGAGAGCAACATCTACCTGGAAGTGCGCGCCGGCACCGGCGGCGATGAGGCGGCGATTTTCGCAGGCGATCTGTTTCGCATGTATTCGCGCTACGCCGACGAGCAGGGCTGGGGTGTCGAAGTGCTGTCGGAGAGTCCCGGCGAGCACGGCGGCTACAAGGAAATCATCAGCCGCATCGTCGGCAGAGGCGCGTTCTCGCACTTCAAGTTCGAGTCGGGCACGCATCGCGTGCAGCGTGTGCCGGCAACCGAAGCCCAGGGACGCATCCACACGTCCGCGGTCACCGTCGCGATCCTGCCCGAGCAGGATGAGATTGGAGCGATCGAGCTCAATCCGGCAGAGATGCGCATCGACACCTTTCGCGCGTCCGGCGCCGGCGGTCAGCACGTCAACAAGACCGATTCGGCGATTCGCATCACGCACCTGCCGACCGGCATCGTCGTGGAATGCCAGGACGAACGCTCGCAGCACAAGAATCGCTCGCGCGCGCTGTCGTTGTTGAAGGCGCGGCTGATGGCCGCCGAGCGTGAGAAGCGCGATAAAGCCGAAGCGCAATCGCGCAAGCTCCAGGTCGGATCGGGCGACCGCTCGGAGCGCATTCGCACCTATAACTTCCCCCAGGGTCGCGTCACCGATCACCGCATCAACCTCACGCTCTACAAGCTGGCGGATGTGATGAACGGGCGGCTCGGCGACCTGATCGGCCCGCTGCAGCAGGAGTTCCAGGCCGAAGAGCTGGCGCGCATGACTGAATGAGGCATCTCTAAGCCTCTGAGCTTTAAGTTAAATTTACTGCATGATATCTTTGTGATATCTTCGTGGCGTCACTGGGGAGAACGCCATGAACAAGTCGATTCAGGAACGCGACGCCACGACGCTGCCAGGCATGCTGATGGTGCTGTTGCTGCTCGTCTTCACTGCCGCCGCTGCGTGGTGGGTGCTCGTGTCCTTCCTCAACCTGATGAACCCAGTCGTCCCCATCATCGTGCTGGCCTTCGTGCTGTTCCTGTGGGGCGGCTTCTTCATCGTGCAGCCGAACCAGGCGGCAGTGCTGCAGTTCTTCGGCAAGTTCGTCGGCGTCGAGCGCAGCAGCGGGCTGCGCTGGACCAATCCGTTCTACACGAAGAAGCAGGTGACGCTGCGCGTGCGCAACTTCGAGTCGAGCAAGCTCAAGGTCAACGACCTCGAAGGCTCGCCGATCGAAATCGCCGCGGTCGTCGTGTGGCAAGTGCACGATTCCGCGGAGGCGGTCTTCAACGTCGACAGCTACGAGGACTTCGTGCACGTGCAGAGCGAAGCAGCGCTGCGCCAGATGGCGACGAGCTATCCGTACGACCTGCACGAAGAGCACAAGATCGCCCTGCGCTCGCACTCGCGCGAGATCAACGATCACCTGAAGCGTGAGATCCAGGAACGGCTGGAGCGCGCCGGCGTCACCGTGCTCGAAGCACGCGTCAGTCATCTCGCCTACGCGCCCGAGATTGCGCAGGCGATGCTGCAGCGTCAGCAGGCGGCGGCGATCATCGCTGCCCGCACGCGCATCGTCGAAGGCGCAGTGACGATCGTGCACATGGCACTCGACCGGCTCGCGGAGAAAGGCGTCGTGCAACTCGACGAGGAGCGCAAGGCCGCGATGGTCTCGAACCTGCTCGTGGTGTTATGCGGTGAGCGCGGCGCCCAGCCGGTCGTCAACACCGGCACGCTGTACAGCGGGTGAGCGCGGCCACTGACTGAACAAGACAGTGGCAGAGAAAAAAGCCTACCCGCTGCGCATCAGCAGCGACGTCCTCGATGCCCTGCAACGCTGGGCTGAGGACGAGCTGCGCAGCTTGAACGCGCAGATTGAATATGTACTGAGGGAGTCGCTGAGGAAGAATGGCAGGATGAAGGCGGGGCCGGAGGAAAAGAAGGAAGAGTCGGGCTGAAGCCCGACCTACAGCGCTACGACAGACGTTGGAGGTTGGGCTGTAGGTCGGGCTTCAGCCCGACAACGCCGCCTGCAAATCTGCCACCATATCCTCCACATCCTCGATCCCCACCGACAACCGGATCAACGAATCATCGATCCCCAGCGCCTGCCTCTTCTCCTGCGGAATCGACGCGTGCGTCATCAACCCCGGGTGGTCCACCAGGCTCTCCACTCCACCGAGACTCTCCGCCAGCGTGAAGATGCGACAGCGCTCGAGCACGCGCCTCGCTTCTTCCAACCCACCTTTCACCGCGAAGCTCACGATGCCGCTGTAGCCGTTCTTCATCTGTCGCTTCGCCAGCTCGTGCTGCGCATGACTCGGCAGGCCCGGATAGAACACGTGCCCGACGCGCGCATGCTTCTCGAGCCAGCCCGCAATATGCAGCGCGCTCTCGCTCGCCTGACGCATGCGCAGCGCAAGCGTTTTCAAGCCGCGCAGCGCGAGGAAGCTGTCGAACGGCCCGGCGATCGCGCCGACTGCGTTTTGCAGGAACGCGATCTTCTCTGCGAGCTCCGCGTTCGCCGTGACCGCGACGCCGCCGACCATGTCCGAATGGCCGTTGAGATACTTCGTCGCCGAATGCATCACGATGTCCGCGCCCAGCTCCAGCGGCCGCTGAATCCACGGGCTCGCGAACGTGTTGTCGACCACGGTGAGAATGCCGCGCTGACGCGCGAACTCCGCGACTTGCGCAATGTCGACGAGGCGCAGCGTCGGATTGGTCGGCGTTTCGATCCAGATCATGCGTGTCTGCGGCCGCACTGCCTTCACCAGATTCGCCTGCTGCGTGAGATCGACGAAGCTGATGTCCAGATTCGCCGAGCGCCGCCGCACGCGCTCGAACACGCGGAACGTGCCGCCGTACAGATCGTTCATCGCGACGATGTGGCTGCCGGAATCGATGAGCTCCAGCAAGGTGCTCGTTGCCGCCATGCCCGACGCGAACGCAAAGCCGTGCGTGCCGCTTTCGAGATCGGCAATGCAGCGCTCCCAGGCGCCGCGCGTCGGATTCGCGGTGCGCGCGTAGTCGTAGCCCTTGTGCACGCCGGGGCTCGACTGCGCATAGGTCGATGTCGCGTAAATCGGCGGCATCACCGCGCCGGTGGTGGGATCCGGCGCCTGCCCGCCGTGAATGCAACGCGTAGCAAAACGAAGCGACTGCTTGGAATCCATGTTCAAACCTGCCGACGAAGATAGTTCAGAACGTCCGAGCGCGTGATGAGGCCGTAGAACCTGTCGCCGTCCATCACCGCCGCCGAGGCACACACTTCCAGCATCGCGACCAGATTGTTGATCGACAGCATCTTGTCGACGCGCAGGAAGGTCGCGGTCATCGCGTTGCGCACCGCTTCTTTGAAACGCTCGGGGCGCCCGAACGCGAAGCGCAGGATGTCGTCCTCGGTGATGATGCCGATGAGCTTGTCATCGTCCATCACGGGTAGCTGCGAAAACCCGGCATTGCGCAGACGATTGTGTGCCGTGGTCAGTATGTCGTTCGGCCCAACCGTGATCGTCGCGCGCTCGCCGTGCGGCCGGCCGACCAGATCGCGCAAGTCGCCGAAGCGCTCGCGCTCGATGAAGCCCTGATCCTCCATCCAGAAGTCGTTGTAGAGCTTCGACAGATAACGCGCACCGGTGTCGCACGCGAACGTGACGACGCGCTTCGGCGTCTTCTGCTCGCGGCAGAACCGCAGCGCCCCGGCGAGCAGCGTGCCGGTGGACGAGCCGGCGAGAATCGCTTCCTTCTGCAATAGCTCGCGCGCGACCGAGAATGACTCCGCGTCGGGAATGCTGTAGGCGCGCTTGGTCAGCGAGAAGTCGCAGATCGTCGGAATGAAATCCTCGCCGATGCCTTCGACCAGCCACGAGCCCTTCTGCGTCATCTTGCCGGTGGCGATGTACTCCGCGAGGATCGAGCCCTGCGGATCGGCCAGCACCAGCTCGACCTGCGGCGCGGTCTTCTTGAAGAACGCAGCCAGCCCGCCGATCGTGCCGCTCGAGCCGACGCCGAGCACGATGGCATCGAGCTTCTGCGACATCTGTTCCCAGATCTCGGGTCCGGTCGTCTCCTCATGTGCTTTGGGATTGTCCGGATTGCCGAACTGATTGATGAAGTACGCACCGGTGCGCTTGGCGATCGCGGCGCCGAGATCCTGGTAGTACTCGGGATGCCCTTTCGCGACGTCGGAACGGGTGAGCACGACTTCCGCGCCCATCGCCCGCAAGTTGAAAATCTTCTCCTGGCTCATCTTGTCCGGCAGCACCAGGATCAATCGGTAGCCCTTCTGCGCGGCCACCAGCGCGAGACCGAGGCCGGTGTTGCCGGCAGTCGCCTCGACGATCGTACCGCCGGGCTTGAGCTCGCCGCGCTTTTCCGCCTGCGCGATCATCGACAGCCCGATGCGGTCCTTGATCGAGCCGCCCGGGTTCGCGTATTCGAGCTTCAGGAACAGCTCGCACGGCCCGGTGTCGAAGCGGTGAAGCTGCAGCATCGGCGTCTTGCCGATCATTTCGATAGCGTTCTGGTAGACGCGCATGGTGAGTCGCCGGAAAGCGATTCCGACCTACAATGAAGTGAAGATGGGCAATTGTACGTGACTCAATCGATCTCCGACGCGCTGCATACCGCGACGCTGCTGCTCGAACGCACGTCCGCGTCCGCGCGTCTCGACGCGGAGCTGCTGCTCGAATACGTAACCGGGTTGTCGCGCACGGATTTCCGTGCGGCGCCGGAGCGCGCGCTGCCGGCGGCCGCCGGCTGGTCCTTCCAGCAATTGATCAGGCGGCGCCTACAGGGCGAGCCGGTTGCATACATACGCGGCCACCAGGAGTTCTGGTCGCTGCTGCTGGAAGTCTCGCCGGCCGTCTTGATTCCAAGACCGGAAACCGAGCTCGTCGTCGAGCGGACGCTGGCGCTGCTGCGTCCGGACGCGCAGGAAATGGCGGATCTCGGCACCGGCAGCGGCGCCATCGCGCTGGCCGTCGCCAGCGAACGACCCTCTCTGCAGGTCACGGGCGTGGATGCATCGGGCGATGCGCTCGAAATCGCGAGGCGCAATGCAGCGCGGCTGCAGCTCGGCAATGTCCGCTTCGAGCGCGGTAGTTGGTTTGCGCCGCTCGCCGGCCGGCGTTTCGATGTCGTCGCCGCGAATCCACCCTACATCGCGCGCGGCGACACGAACCTTGGCGCAGACGTCGCGCGTTTCGAGCCGGAAATCGCCTTGATCGCCGGCACCACCGGGCTGGAAGCGATCGAGCAGATCGTCGGACAGGCCGGCGCGCACCTGCGGGCCGGCGGCTGGCTCATCCTGGAGCACGGCTGGACCCAGGCCGGCGCGGTGCGCGACCGACTTGTGCGCAGCGGCTTCGCTCACGTACGCTCGCACGCCGATTTAGCGGGCCACGAACGGGTGACGGAGGGTTCACTGCCATGATCGAGTTCAAGACGTCCAAGGGAACCTTCAAGGTGCAGCTGTTCGACAAGCAGGCGCCGGTGTCGGTCGAGAATTTCCTGCGTTATGTCGACGAAGGCTTCTTCGACGGCACGGTTTTCCACCGCGTGATCGCCGGCTTCATGATCCAGGGCGGCGGGCTGACCGCGGACATGAAAGACAAGAAGGGTCACGAGCCGATCAAGAACGAGGCGACCAATGGCCTGAAGAACAAGCGCGGCACGCTGGCGATGGCGCGCACCAACGACATCAACAGCGCCACCTCGCAGTTCTTCATCAACCTGGTCGACAACGACTTCCTGGACAACAAGGCCGGCAACTACGGCTACGCCGTGTTCGGCCGGGTCGACTCCGGAATGGAGGTCGTGGATGCGATCGCTGCGGTCAAGACCGGCAGCAAGGGCCGCTACCAGGACGTGCCGACCGAGACGGTGACGATCGAATCGGCTCGACGCGTTGAGTAGCGAGCCCGCAAGCCCGGCCGCGGGGCCGGGGCTTGCGCGGCGCGCGCTGCGCTTGGTCTGCGGGGTGCTCGCGGCCTGGATCGTCGTCAGCGCCGTTACGGTGCTGATGCTGAGATGGGTCGATCCCCCCACTTCCGCTTTCATGATTCGCGAGCGCATGACCACACCGATCCGCCATCGCTGGGTCGACGACGCGAACATCTCGCCGCAACTGAAAGTGGCGGTGATCGCCTCCGAAGATCAGAACTTCCCCGCGCACTACGGCTTCGACTTGAAGCAGATCAACAATGCCCTCGTCGATCGCGAGCGCGGCCGGCGCGTGCGTGGTGCAAGTACGATCTCGCAGCAGGTCGCGAAAAATCTGTTCTTGTGGCCGGAGCAAAGCTGGCTGCGCAAGGGATTGGAAGCCTGGTTCACGGTGCTCATCGAGACGCTGTGGCCGAAGGAGCGGATCCTCGAGGTGTATTTGAATGTCGCGGAGTTCGGCCGCGGCGTGTTCGGAGTGGGTGCGGCAGCGGACGTCTATTTCCACAAGAGCGCGGCGAGATTGAGTGCGTATGACGCGGCGCTGCTGGCAGCGGTGTTGCCGAGTCCGAAGAGGATGCGCGTGAATGCGCCGTCGAATTACGTCCGTGAGCGACAGCAGTGGATTCTGGGGCAGATGCGCGGGTTGGGCGGGACCGCGTTGTTGAAGGAATTGTCGGGCTAAAGCCCGACCTACAAGTTTCTAAGCCGACGCTTGTTCAAGACCTGTAGGTCGGGCTTCAGCCCGACTCTTCACGCCCGGACAACCGTCTGATCGATCGCGCCGAAGATGCTCTTCCCTTCCTTATCCATCATCTCGATCCTCACCCGATCCCCGAACTTCAAAAACGGCGTCATCGCCTTCCCCTTCTCGATCAGCTCCAGCGTCCGCTTCTCCGCCAGACACGCCGACCCGCGACTGCGATCGTAGTTCGAAACCGTCCCCGACCCGACAATCGTGCCGGCGCGCGCATTGCGCGTCTTCGTGATGTGCGCGATCAGGCGCGGGAAGTCGAACGTCATGTCGATGCCCGCTTCGGGCTTGCCGAACGGCGCGCCATTGATCTCCACCGTGAGCGGCAGATTGATCTTGCCGCCGTCCCACGCCTCGCCGAGCTCATCCGGCGTCACCGCAACCGGCGAGAAGGCCGTCGACGGCTTCGACTGATAGAAGCCAAAGCCCTTGCCGAGCTCCGCCGGAATCAGATTGCGCAGCGACCAGTCGTTCACGAGCATGAGCAGTTTGATGTGCTCGCTGGCCTGGTGCGGCGTGGTGCCCATCGGCACGTCGTCGGTGATCACCGCGACTTCGCCCTCGAGATCGATGCCGAACTCTTCGCTCAACACCGCGACGTCTTCGGCAGCGCCGAGAAAATCGTCCGAGCCGCCCTGGTAGACGAGCGGATCGGTCCAGAAACTCGCCGGCATCTCGGCTCCACGCGCCTTGCGCACGAGTTCGACGTGGTTCACATACGCCGAACCATCGACCCACTGATACGCACGCGGCAGCGGCGCGAGCGCGCGATCGGCTTGAAATGCAGTCGCCGCGACGCTCCCCTGCTCCAACGTCTGCGCTGCCTCGTGCAGCAGCGGCGAGCAGCGAGGCCAATTGTCGAGCGCTTCCTGCAGGGTCGCAGCGATTCGCTGCACCGGCAGCGCCCGCGTGAGATCGCGACTCACGACGACGAGTTGCCCGTCGCGCGAGCCATTGCGCAAAGTCGCCAGTTTCATTTTTCTTTCCAGCTGTCCACGTAACCGGCCCACTCCACTTCCTGGGCGGCCGGGGTGATCTCCAGCGCGTCGCGCGTGTCGATCATTACTGCGTATTCGTCGGTCGCCGGCTTCGACTGCACCAGCATGTTCTTCAGCGCCTTCGGGTGCGGACCGTGAGTGAAGCCGCAGGGATGCATCGTCATCATGCCGGGCGCGATGTTGTCGCGCGAGAAGAAATTACCCGCGTGATAGAAGATCACTTCGTCGTAATCGTCGTTGTTGTGGAAGAACGGCACCTTGAGCGCGCCCGGATCGGTCTCGAACGGCCGCGGCACGAACGTGCAGACCACGAAGCGATTCGCGACGAACGTCGTGTGCACGGAAGGCGGCAGATGGTAGCGATGGCTCGCGACCGGCCGGATGTCCTTGACGTTGATGCGCACGACCGAGAGGTCGCCATGCCAACCGGTCGCATCGAGCGGATTGAACGGGTACGTCACGACCGAGATCGCGTTGTTGCGCTTGACGCGTACTTGCCACGCGCGATCGTCGCTCTGCTGCGCGACGAAGGCCGCATCCATCTTCGGCACGTCGAGCATCGCCGGATCGAAGATCGCGTGCGCGCCGAGCATCCCCTTGTCCGGGAGCGCATAGCTCGAGTTGGTGGCTTCGATCAGGAGCGCGGCCAGCGGCTGCTTCGTCTCGATCCGCCACATCGTGCCGCGAGGAATGACGACGTAGTCGCCGGCGGCAAGCGTCAGATGACCGTAGTCGCAATGCAATTCGCCCACACCTTGGTGCAGGAACAGCAGATCGTCGCCGTCCGCGTTGCGCACCAGATGATCCATCGACGTCGCGGTCTGCCAGAAACGCACGCGCACGTTCGAATTGCGGAGCACATCGCCCGCCTGCCACGGCGAGCTCTGCGTACGCGGCAGCTTGTTCAAGTCGAACGCATGCGGCCGCAGCGGACCTTCGAACGCAGTCCAACCCGTCGGCGGATGCTTGTGATGGAAGAACGCGGCCGGCCCGAAGAAGCCTTCCTTGCTGATCTCACGCTCATACGTGCCGGCCGGCATATCGGCGTGCGCCTGGCGCGAAGCGGTGCCCTCGACCTGCGGAACGAAGATCGGGCGCTTCATGTCACAACACCCCTCTGCGCATCTGGTCCAGCTCGATCGACTCGAACAGCGCCTTGAAGTTACCTTCGCCGAAGCCCTCATTGCCCTTGCGCTGGATGATCTCGAAGAAGATCGGGCCGATGACGTTCTGCGTGAAGATCTGCAACAGCAGGCCCTCGCCCTGCTCCGGATTGCCGTCGAGCAGAATGCGGCGCTTGCGCAACTCTTCCAGGTTCTCGCGATGGCCGCGGACGCGCGCGTCCACACCCTCATAATATGTATCGGGCGTGTCCTGGAACTGCACGCCCTGTGCGCGCAGCACGTCGACGGTGCCGACGATATCCGCCGTGCCGAGCGCGATGTGCTGGATCCCCTCGCCGCCGTACTCCTGCAGGTATTCCTCGATCTGCGACTTGTCGTCCTGCGACTCGTTAATCGGGATGCGGATCTTGCCGCACGGGCTGGTCATCGCGCGGCTGAACAGGCCGGTCTTCTTGCCCTCGATGTCGAAGTAGCGGATCTCGTGGAAGTTGAACAGCTTCTCGTAGAACCCGGCCCACTTGTTCATGTTGCCGCGCGCGACGTTGTGCGTCAGATGATCGATGTAGACGAGCCCCGCATCGCTCACACCGCTGCGCGCGCTTACCGGCACGAAGTCGACGTCGTAGATCGTGCGCTCACCGTAGCGGTCGACGAGGTAGATGAGGCTGCCCCCGATCCCTTCGATCGCAGGGATCTGCAGCTCCATCGGCCCGACGCGAGTCTCGACGGGCTTTGCACCCAGCTCGATGCAACGCTTGAACGCCGCGGCCGCATCCTTGACGCGGAACGCCATCGCGCACGCCGACGGCCCGTGATCGCGCGCGAAGCGCTGACCGAAGCTGTCCGGCTCGGCGTTGATGATGAAGTTGATGTCGCCCTGCCGATGCAGCGTGACGTTCTTGCTGCGATGCCGCGCCGTGACCGGGAAGCCGAGCCGCTCGAACAGCGTGCGCAGCCGCTCCGGATCGGGCGCGGTGTATTCGACGGACTCGAAGCCGTCGGTGCCGACGGGGTTCTCCAGGGGTACTCGGGTAGCGGGGGCGTTCATTGCAGACTTCCGCGGAACTGAATGGTTACAATTGAAACTATTCGACTGGGGCCCGTCAAGCGTATGCCCGCGAAACGCAAAAACCATGCGCCTGGATCCGCCGACAAGCTGCACCTGGAGCATTTCGTGCCCTATCGCCTGTCGGTGCTGACCAACATCGTCAGCATGAGCATCGCCGAGGCGTACGAGCGCGAGTTCGGGCTGTCCATCCCGCAGTGGCGCGTCATCGCGGTGCTGGCGCGCTACCCCGATCTTTCGGCAATCGAAGTCGCCGAACGCACTGCGATGGACAAGGTGGCGGTGAGCCGGGCCGTACAGGGGCTGCTGTCGGCGGGTCGCCTGGTGCGCGCCTACGACTCCGGCGACCGGCGCCGCACGCGCCTGCGCCTGTCGAGTGCAGGTCAATCTGTATACACACGTGTTGCGCCGCTGGCGCTGAGCTACGAGAAGAAGCTGCTCGACGCGCTCAGCGCCACGGACCGCCGGGCGCTGGACCGGCTGCTCGGCCGGCTGGTCGAGCGCGCCAGACGCCTGTCGGGCTGAAATCGGTCCTACAACCCCACTCCGCTATAATCCGCGCCCTCTATGACCATCGCCATTCCTGTCGCTCGTCAGAAACTGATCGAGCGCATCGCGACCAGTTCTCGCCGCTTGCGCAAGCGTGCCGATCCGCTGCCCGCCGACGAGTTCATCCGTCAGTACTATCACGGCGTCGCCGAAGAGGACCTGGCCGAGTACGGCAGCGAAGAGCTGGCCGCCGCCGCGCTCGCACACCTGCGCTTCGGCGCGGTGCGCAAAGGCTCGCAGCCGCTGGTCCGCATCTACAACGCCGAGGAAGCGCGCGACGGCTGGACTTCGCGACACACGGTCCTCGAAGTCACCGTCGAAGACATGCCATTCCTCGTCGACTCGCTCGGCATGGTGCTGACGCAGGCCGGTCTCACGATCCACATGATGGTGCATCCCGTGCTCGCCGTGCGCCGCGATCGCAGCGGCCGCCTGGTCGAGCTCGCGGAAGGCGACCGTACCAACGGCCAGTTCCGCCGCGAATCGTGGCAGCACATCCAGATCGATCGCATCGGCGACGAGCAACGCCTGCGCGAGCTGGAGCAGAAAATCCTGCGGACGCTGAGCGACGTGCAGGCAGCAGTCGCGGACTGGCGAGCGATGCGTCAGCGCGCTGTCGAAGTCGCGCAAGAGATCGCGCGTCAACCGCCGCCGGCCGGTGCAGGCGAAGTGCACGAAGTGAAGGCACTCCTCGAGTGGATGGCTGACAACCACTTCACGTTCCTCGGTTATCGCCAGTACAAACTGCGCCGCGGCCGCTCCGAAGATGTGCTGGAGCCGCTGCCCGACACCGGTCTCGGCATCCTGCGCGTGCGACGCGGCATTGCGGCCGACCCCAGAGTGCTGACCGGCGAAAACCGTGAGCGCGCACGCCAACCCGAGCTGCTGCTGGTCACCAAAGCGAATGCAATGTCGACGGTGCACCGCGCGACGCATCTCGATTATGTCGGCGTGAAGACGTTCGACAGTACCGGTCGCGTGACTGGCGAGAAGCGCTTCCTCGGCTTGTTCACCTCGGCGGTCTACAACCGCAGCCCGCGCGAGATTCCGCTGCTCCGTCACAAGATCGACAGCACCGTCGCGCACTTCGGCCTGGATCCGGCCAGCCATGACGGCAAGGCCGTCGTGCACGTGCTGGAAACCTATCCGCGCGACGAGCTGTTCCAGACGAGCGTGCCCGATCTGATTCGCACGGTACGCGGCATCGTCAACCTGTACGAGCGCCAGCGCGTGCGCCTGTTCCTGCGCCGTGACACCTTCGGCCGCTTCTATTCCGCTCTGATCTTCGTGCCGCGCGACCGCTATAACACGCAGGTCCGCCAGCGCATGGAAGCGGTGATCAACCAGCAGCTGCGCGCCACGCAGATCGAGTCGCAGGTGCAGCTGTCGGACTCGGCGCTGGCCCGCGTGCACATGATCATCCGCGTGCCGCCCGGAAATCCAGCGACTGTCGATGCCGATGCGCTGGAGGCCTTGATCGCCGAGACCGTGCGGACCTGGATCGACCGCCTGCGCGCGGCGCTGATCGAAACGCGCGGCGAGCTCGAAGGTCGCACGCTCGCGGACCGATTCGCGAACGCCTTTCCCGCCGCGTACGAAGAAGACGTCTCCATCCCGGTCGCGCTGGAAGACGTCAGGCAACTCTGCGCAGTGATCGAGAATCCGGATCGGATTGCGATGCGCCTTGCCGCGGATCCCGCCGCATCCGCGGAATCGATCCACCTGCGCCTGTTCCGCTCCGCCTCGCCGATCACGCTCTCGCAGGCGCTGCCGGTCCTCGAGAACATGGGCTTCGTCGTGCTGAGCGAGCATCCGTATCGCATCGAAGTACCGGGCAGCCGTCCGATCTGGCTGCAGGACTTCCAGATGCAGCGGCGCGATGGCAGCACAGTGAGCCCGCAGGCGCTCGGCCCGCGCTTCACGGAAACGTTCGAAGCGGTCTGGAACGGACGCGCTGAAAGCGACGGCTTCAACCGTCTGGTCGTCATGACCACCATGACGTGGCGGCAGGCAGCAGTGATCCGCGCGTATTGCAAATTCCTGCTGCAGACGGGCGGCACATTCAGTCAGTCGTACATGGAACAGGTGCTGGCGTCGAACTCCGCGCTGGCGAGCGCGCTGTCGCAGCTCTTCGAAGCGCAATTCGATCCGGCAATGAAAGGGCCGCGCCGCGAATCGGAGCTGACGCGCGTGCAGGCCGAGATCGATCGCCTGCTCGATGCCGTCACCAGCCTCGACGAAGACCGCATCCTGCGACGCTTCGTCGGTGCGATCCGTGCCACGCTGCGCACGAACTACTATCAAAAGGACGGCAAGGAGCCGTTCAAGAGCTGGCTGTCGTTCAAGCTCGACCCGCGGCACGTGCCCGAGCTGCCGCAACCGCGTCCGGCGTTCGAGATCTTCGTCTACTCGCCACGTGTCGAAGGCGTACATCTCCGCATGGGACATGTCGCGCGCGGCGGCATCCGCTGGTCCGATCGGCGCGAGGATTTCCGCACGGAAGTGCTCGGCCTGATGAAGGCGCAGAACGTCAAGAACACGGTGATCGTGCCGGTCGGCGCTAAAGGCGGCTTCGTGCCGAAGCGCCTGCCCGCGAATGCCAGCCGCGAAGACGTGCAACGCGAAGGCGTCGAGTGCTATCGCACGTTCATCCGCGGCCTGCTCGACGTCACCGACAACATCGTCGACGGCAAGCTGGTGCCGCCGCCGCAGGTCGTGCGTCGCGACGACGACGATCCTTATCTCGTGGTGGCAGCCGACAAGGGCACCGCGACGTTCTCCGACATCGCCAACCGCATTTCCGCCGAATACAACTTCTGGCTCGGCGACGCGTTCGCTTCCGGCGGCTCGGCCGGTTACGACCACAAGAAGATGGGCATCACCGCGCGCGGCGGCTGGGAGTGCGTCAAGCGGCACTTCCGCGAGCTCGGGGTCGACACGCAATCGCAGGACTTCACTGCGATCGGCATCGGCGACATGGCCGGCGATGTGTTCGGCAATGGCCTGCTGCAATCGCCGCACACCAAGCTGCTCGCGGCGTTCAACCACATGCACATCTTCATCGATCCGACGCCGGATCCGGCCGCCAGCTTCGCCGAGCGCCAGCGCCTGTTCGATCTGCCGCGCTCGACCTGGGAAGATTACGACCGCAAGCTGATCTCGAAGGGCGGCGGCGTGTTCCCGCGCAGCGCGAAGTCGATCAAGCTGTCGCCGCAGGTCCAGACGATGTTCGGCGTCAAGCGCGATTCGGCGACGCCGCTCGAGCTGATAAAGCTCATCCTGTGCATGCAGGTCGATCTGTTGTGGAACGGCGGCATCGGCACGTATGTGAAAGCGAGCGACGAGAGCGATGGCGACGTCGGCGACCGCGCCAACGATTCGGTCCGCGTGAACGGCAAGGACCTGCGTTGCCGCGTCGTCGGCGAAGGCGGCAATCTCGGCCTTTCGCAGCGTGGCCGCATCGAATACGCCGCGGCCGGCGGCAAGTTGAACACCGACTTCGTCGACAACTCGGGCGGCGTGGACTGCTCCGACCACGAAGTCAACATCAAGATCCTGCTCAACAACCTGCCGCAGCGTGCAGAACTGACGGTTACAAAGCGCAACAAGCTGCTCGTCGACATGACCGACGAAGTGGCACGCCTGGTCCTGCGCGACAACTATCTGCAGAGCCAGGCGCTGTCGGTGCTCGAGACTCGCGCGGTCAGCGACCTGCTCGAGCACGCGCACTCGATCCGCTCGCTGGAGCTGTCCGGCGCGCTCGATCGCGGGCTGGAATTTCTGCCGGGTGCGGAAGAGATCACCGAGCGCCACAAGGCGGGCCGCGGTCTGACCCGCCCCGAGCTGGCAATCCTGCTCGCCTACTCGAAGATGGCGCTCTATTCGCGTCTCATCGATTCCGACGTGCCGGAAGATCCGTACCTGGCGCACGAGCTGGAGCGCTACTTCCCACGGATCATGCAGCAGCGACTGGGCAAGTATCTGCACCAGCATCGGCTGCGCCGCGAGATCATCGCGACCGCGACGACCAACAGCATGGTGAACCGCATGGGCCCGACGTTCGCCCGGCGCGTGCAGGAAGACACTGGCGCCGGCGCCGCGACCGTCGTGCGAGCTTACGCGATCGCGCGTGAGTCCTATGAGATGCGCGCGACGTGGAGCCAGATCGAAGCGCTCGACACGAAGATCAAAGCCTCGACGCAGTACGAGCTGATGTACGAGACGACGCGGCTGCTGCGCTTCTGCACGTACTGGCTCATCCATCATCAGTCGGGCAAGCTCGAGATCGAGCGGCAGGTGTCGCGTCTGCGGCGCGGCCTGGCGGATCTCGATGCGGCGCTGCCTGGAGTTCTCTCCGGCACGGACCAGGCGTTCTTCGAGAGTCGGCGCGCGCAATATCGCGCGGCGAACGTTCCGGAGGCGCTGGCGAAGCGCATGGCGAGCCTCGCAGCGCTGCGCTCAGGGCCGGATCTGGTCGAAATTGCCGAGAACGCAAAGCTGCCGGTAACTTCGGCCGCGCGCGTGTACTTCGGCGTCGGCACAGCGCTGCAGCTCGACTGGATCCGCGAGCAGATCGAATCGCTCGGCGTCGAAGGTCACTGGCAGGCCGTGGCGCGCACGACTCTGCGAGACAACATCTACAACCTGCAGCGCGTTCTCTGCACGCAGGTACTGAACGAATCGCGCCAACGCGCGCCGGAACAGGCGCTGCAAGCGTGGGTCGCACGCCACCAGAAGTCTGTCGACTACCTGCGTCAGACGGTCAACGACATGCGCGCGCTGCCGGAAATGGATTTCGCGACGCTGTCGGTGGCCCTGCAGGCTGTGCGGCGCATGGCGGAAGGGTAAGCTTCGCACCATGCCCGGCAAACTCATTCTCGTCCGCCACGGACAAAGCACCTGGAACCTGGAAAACCTGTTCACCGGTTGGGTCGACGTCGACCTGACCGACCAGGGACGCCAGGAAGCGCGCGCCGCCGGTCAATTACTGAAGGCGGAGGGGTTCGCCTTCGATGTCGCGTTCACTTCGGTGCTGAAGCGTGCGATCCGCACGCTGTGGATGGTCCTCGACGAAATGGATTTGATGTGGCTGCCGGTCGAGCGCAGCTGGCGCCTGAACGAGCGGCACTACGGAGCGCTGCAGGGCTTGAACAAGGCGCAGACAGTCGAGAAGCACGGCGCCGAGCAGGTGAAGATCTGGCGACGCAGCTACGACATTCCGCCACCGCCGCTCTCGGCCGACGATCCGCGTCATCCGCGTTTCGATCGTCGCTACAAGAGCGTGGCGCCGCAGCTTCTGCCTTCCACCGAGTCGCTCAAGACCACGCTCGACCGCGTCTTACCGTATTGGAATGAGCGTCTGGCGCCCGAGCTCAAGGCTGGTCGCAACGTGCTGGTCGTCGCCCATGGCAACAGCTTGCGCGCGCTCGTGAAGATGCTGGACACCATGTCGGACACCGACATCGTCGAGTTCAACATTCCGACCGGCGTGCCGATTCACTACGAGCTGGACGCGAGCCTCAAGCCGATCTCGCGCCGCTTCCTCGGCGATCCGGAAGCGATCAAGGCGGCGGCTGAGGCCGTTGCCCGGCAGACTGAGAAGAAGAAGTAAGCACCTCGCGCCGCGTCGGCGCGAAAACACTCGCACCGATCCACCGCCACACACTGCGCGCATCGCGCGCCCCGCCCTGCACGCGAACTTCGCGACGTCCCACCGCCTGCTCGGGCAACAGGTCGCCCGTCCAGATTTCAGTCAGCGCGCGCACCGTCGACTCGATGATCAACGTGACTTCGAAGCCCGGATCGTCGCGACACAGGTCGACTTCGCCGTTCTCGACCACCAGCCACCAGGCCCGCTCGCCCTGCCGCGCATCGGTGAAGCGAAACTGCACGACCACGCGGCGTTCCGCCGGGAACAGCTCGCGGCGCGCGAAGCGGCGGATGTCCCACATCAGAAAACCTGCGTCGAGCTGATCGCGCTTGAGACGGCTGCCGATCCAGCGCGAGCCCCAGTGGCCGAGCGCCATGATGATCGCGCGCAACTCTTCGCCCGCAGCAGTCAGGCGATATTCGCCACCGCCGGCGGCGCGCACGTGCTCGATGACGCCGATTTCCTCCAGCTTGCGCAGCCGCTGCGCGAGCAGCGTCGTCGACATCCGCGGCACGCCACGCCGGATTTCGTTGAAGCGCGTGCTGCCGCATAACAGCTCGCGCACGACCAGCGGTGTCCAGCGCTCGCCGAACACTTCGGCGGCGCGCGCGACGGGGCAGAATTGTCCGTAATCGAGCATGAGCGAACGCTACTCCCGAGACCGGCGCAGGCCAAGTGCAGATTCTGCACTAGTCCCGGCGCGCCGCCGCTGCGCATCCTCCAGCCACCGGGTTTCGTTCAGTGGAGGAGTCAACATGAGATATTTTACTGGCCTGATTCTGTGCGGGCTCATCGGTGCGGGGGTCGCCCGCGCCGATGGACGTGCCGACACGGATGCGGTGGTCGATTGGAATCAAATCACCGTGGACGCAGTGACGGTCGGACGGCCGGGCCCGATCGGCCTCGTCGACATCGCACTGGTGCACGTCGCCGTGCACGACGCGGTGCAGGCGATCGAGAAGCGGTTCGAGCCTTATCACTTTGAAATGGAGCGGGCCCATGGCCGACGCTCAGCAGCAGTAGCTGCGGCTGCGCACGACGTGCTCGTCGGCATGTATCCCGCGCAAGCGGCAACGCTGGATCCAATCTACTACAACTATCTGGCCGACCATGGCCTGAGCGGCGATCCGGGACTCGCCGTCGGCCAGCAAGCGGCCGCCAACATTCTGCCGCTGCGGCGCACGAATCCGAATCCGCTGCCGCCGCCGTTCGTCGGCGGCAACGATGTCGGACAGTGGCGGCCCACGCCTTCCTTCCTCGGCAATCCAGCCGTCCCGGTGCCGTTCTCGCCGATGGCGGTGCCGTGGATGGCGAGCTTCCATCCCTTCACGCTCACGAGCCCTGCACGTTTCCGGCCTGAGCCGCCGCCCGCGCTGACGAGCGAGCGCTACACGCGCGACTTCAACGAGGTGAAAGCCTTCGGCGCTCTGGCGAGCACTGCGCGCAGCGCGGAGCAGACGGATCTCGCGTACTTCTATAGCGGCAACATTCCGGCGCAGTGGAACAGCGCGCTGCGAGGGATCGCCACGCGATATCTGCGCAGGACGGGCGACTCCGCGCGCTTGTTCGCGCTGGCGAACATGGCCACGGCCGACGCGATCATCACCGCGTGGGATAGCAAGACGCACTTCGTCTTCTGGCGACCGGTCACTGCGATTGTCGAAGCGAGCAGCGACGGCAATCCGCATACGGCTCCAGAAGCGACGTGGCAACCGCTGATCAACACGCCGAACTATCCGGACTACACGTCTGGCGCAAACTGCGTGGCCGGCGCGATGACGCGCACGTTGGAGCTGTTCTTCGGCACCGATCGCGTGACGTTCGACGTGACGACTGCCGTGCCGCAGGCAGTGCTCAAGACTCGCACCTATCGGCGCTTTTCAGACGCAGCGGCCGACATGGTCGAGGCTCGTATCCTGCTCGGTATCCACTTTCGCTTCGCAGATGTCGCGGGACGCACGCAAGGACGACGCGCAGCGGACTGGGCCGTCAATCACTACCTGACGGCAGTCCAGAGATCGCGGATGTAGTCGAACAGCCAGCACGCCAGCTCCAGGCGATGCCAGCTGACCGCCTCAGAGGGCGCAGCGTAGGCGGATAACAACCGCTCGCGCTGCGACCTCCCATACCGGTGATAGACACACAACGACGCGAGATCGAACAGTGGCTCGCCGACGCCCGCATATTCCCAGTCGATCAAGCGGAGACTCTCGCCATCGACGATGTTCAGATGATGCACATCGTTGTGACACAGCCGCGGCGTCGAACCCTTGCGCAGTCGCAGAGCTGTTTCATCTGCGCAATCGCGCAAAGAGGGCAGCGTCAGACCGCTCTGGATGCCGCGCTCGTCCAAAGTGCGCAGGTAGCCATGCACGGTCGCCGCAAGATCGACGGCTCGTACGCCACTAGGAACGTCGAGCGCGTGCAGCCGGCGCAACAGCGCGGCGACTCGATCGATATTCGCGGTCGAGTGCGCATCGCGCTGAGTCCACGTCGCGCCGAGATAGCGCGTCACGAGAATGCCGCGATCCGGATCGCATCGCAGGACGTCAGCTCCGATTCCGACGCGAGCGACGAGGTGGAGGACGACGGCCTCGCTGTTCCGATCGATCTGCAGTTCCTCCGCCGAGGCGTCGCTGATGCGCACGACGAAGCGATCGCCTGCGGTGGTGACGAGCCAGCTCCGATTGGTCAGGCCGTGCTTGATCGGCTCGATATCGCGGATCGCGCCGGTGCTTAGATCGAGCGCGATGGCCGCGACTTGCGCCGGCACCTCGCCTCCCGTCGTCATTACGCAGCGACTCCCGCCAATCGCTGCTGTGCCTGCTCGCGACGCCAGACGAAGTAGCCGCGCACGACGATTCCGAGATAGATGACGAACAGCAACGTCGTGGCGAGCAGACCCTGCGTGAAGTACAGCCATGCAGCGATGGCGTCGACGACGACCCAGTACAGCCAGTTCTCGATCACGCGCCGCGCGACCATCCACGTCGTCACTACACTGCCCCAGGTTACGAATGAATCGACGTACGGTGCTGCGGCATCCGTGTTGTGCGCCAGCAGCCAGCCGTTCACGACGCTCGCGATGACGACAGCAACCGCGACGAGCGCATGCTGCGTTGGTGTCCACGAGCGAATCACGACTTCGCCATCGGCGGTGCGTCCCTTGCGCCAGTCGATGAATCCATAGACCGCCATCACGAGGTAGAACACCTGCAGGAGCGACTGCATGTACAACGCGGCGCGCGCGAACAACACGAGATAGATGGAAGTGCTGACGAACGCGCACAGCCAGCAAAGCAGATTGCGCCGGACAGCGAGCAGCAGATAAGCCAAACCGAGCAACGCAGCGCCGGCCTCCCACGGAGAAGTCGCGAGCAGCTGCCCCAGCAGCTTCTCCATCAGCCGCTCCCGCCGAGCACCTTCATCACGAATACCTTGCGCCCGCGCTCGCCGAAGGTGATCGCAGTCTCCCTACCCAGGATCTCGAACACGCGCGCATGCTCGCCCGCGATCTGCGTGCTCATCGCATTGGTCGTGACCTGCAACTCCGGGTAAGTGTTCAGTCGGTCGATGAATGCCTTGATCGGCGGAATGTAGTCGGAATCGAGCGGATACAGGCTGATCTCTACTGCAGTACGCATCAAAACTCCCATCGGGCGGTAATCCCGAGCTGCCGCGGCTCGCCGAGCTGCACGTAGCGCTCGTTCTCGAACAGCGGCGGCTGGTTGCCGAAATAGAACCCTCGCACGGCGTAATCGTGGTCGAACACATTGCGGCCAAACGCGTACACGCTCCAGCGACCCGCTTCGTAGCCGACTTTGACGTTGGTCAGCCAGTACGCTTCGCTGCGCGTCGGATTCGGCGGCACGTCGAAGTAGAAATCATCCACTGCCGAAAAGTCGACGCGCGCCATCCAACCGAGCGGATGCCGCCACGTCGCGTTGAGCGATGCCTGGTACTCGGGCGCATGCGCCTGATCGCGATTGCTCAAATCCTCGCCGGCGGGACGATAGCCGTAGTAGCGAGTACGCAGCAGGCCGAGCGTGCCGCCGACTTCCAGCTGTCCGTTGACACGCCAGCGCACACTGCTTTCGATGCCGAGATTGCGGCCGCCCGCAGCGTTGCCGGTCAGGAAGAAATAGCTGCCCGGGTCGCCGATCGGATCGAGCTGCACGCCGGTCGAGATCTGCATGTCTTCGCGCTTCATGTAGAACGCCGTGACATCGGCGTACAGCCGGCGCTCCAGCCATTCGCCTTTCGCGCCGACGTCGAGGCTCCACAAGTATTCCGGCTCGAAGCGCGGACGAATCGTCGCTGCCTGACCGAGATTGAAGCCGCCTGCCTTGTAGCCGCGCGACAGCGTCACGAATGTGCGCAACTGCTCGCGTGGATCGAAATAGACCGTCGCCTGCCCGCCCCACATCGTGTCTGTCTCGTCGACATCGGTAGCCCGCGGCACACCATTGCGCGCGCCGCTGTCCTGATAATCCGCCGCCCTATTCTCGCCGCGCAGTCCGAACGACCATCCCCAGCGCGCGTCGAACGCTCCATCGAGTTGCCCGAAGACGGCGACGTTGCGCGCGTCGTAGTGGCTGCGCAGGTGATAGTCCGTCGTGCCTGAGAACTCCGGCGTGAACGGATCGATGTAGACGCCCTGCCGGCCTTCGTTCAACGTTTCATCCACGTCCAGCGCATAGACTCCGGCGAGCCAGGCGACCGCTCCGGGCTCCACGGCGTCTGGCGACGCGAGCCGCGCTTCGACGCTGCGCGTCGAGCGGTTGCGATGCGATCCGTAGAAAAAGTCGTACGTGAACGGCGCCCAGTCGGGTTCGTTGCCCCAGTCCTCGTCGAAGCTGTATTCGCTGTCCGAGTCGGATCCTGCGGCGATGACGGTGAGACGGCCGATCGATCCCGCATTCGTTTCGACGCGCACCGACGCGCCGTCGGACGTCTGCGCATCCTTGCCCGGCCGATCGGCGAGCGACACGCGCGTGTTGTCGATCGACCAGCCGTCGTAACCGTTGTCGAGCTTCGCGTGCAACCACGTCAGGTCGACGGTCGTGTCCTCGTTCGGCCGCCAACGCCACTTCGCGCGACCGGTGAGCTCGTCGCGACCGTCGGTGTCGTCTCGATGCAGGAACACGTCGCGACGATAACCGTCGCTGCGATAGCGCTGCACGGCGACGCGCCACGAGGAGTTCAGCGATTCGGCCGGACCGGTTGCGACGGCGCCGACGGATTCGCTCGCGTACTCGCCGTACGACGCTTCGGTCGAGAAGCCGAACTCGTCGCTGGGATCCTGCCCGCGCAGCACGATCAAGCCTGCGAGCGCATTCGCGCCGTAGCGCATGCCCTGCGGCCCGCGCAGCACTTCGATGCGCCCGACGTCGAACGTCGTCGCGGGCATGCCGATGCCGCTGAAGTCGATGTCGTCGATGAGAAAGCCGACCGATGGATTCGGCGCGCCTTCGTACTGCTCGCGCTCGCCGATGCCGCGGATCTGGAAAAAGCGCGGTCGCGAAGTGCCGCCGGCCCAGTTCAGATTCGGCACCGCGGCGAGCACGTCCTCGAAATGCTGTCTGCCTGCATCCTGCAGTGTCCGCTCGTTCAGCACGGTGATGCTGACGGGCGTCTCGAGTAGCGATTGTTCGCGGAGCGTCGCGGTGACGATGACTTCTTCGAGAACTTGATCGTCCGCGGCAATGACGATCTCGCCGTACAGCAGCAGAGCCGCCGAGGCGAACAGATTCAAGACGATAGAATGAAAGCGAGTGAAGTAGCGCATGACCTGCTCCCTACGCCGGTACTAACCGGATCAGGTTCAACGGGTTCGGCGCTGAGCGCTTCGCTGCGCATGCCGCCATCTCAGGCCCCAGTCAGGGCCACCCCTAAGGCGGAGCGGATTGTATAGCTGCCGAGCGCTCGCCGCCAGCCGAGCTCATTGACCTGACTGATTGACGTTCTGGGTCACTTCCGCCATAAGAGCGTGGCTATAACAATCGGGAGGTCGAGGATTCATGGCCAATCGCCGCTGCCGGCTCTTTCACGTCGACGCCTTCACACGCGAGCGCTTCTGCGGCAACCCCGCGGTCGTCGTGCTCGACGCGGACGAGCTGACGGAAGACCAGATGCAGACGGTCGCAACGGAAGTGAACCGCGAAACAGCGTTCGTGCTGGAAGAAGCGGAAGCCGGCGATCACGACATGCAGGTCAAGTTCTTCACGCCGCGGCACTCGGTGCCATTCGTGGGTCACGCCACGATCGCCGCGCAATACGTGCGTGCGAAGAAAGACGGCAAGCCGCGCGGCAAGCTGCGCCAGCGCACCGCCGCGGGCATCGTCGAGATCGAAGTGAACGAAGTCGCGGGCGATCTGCGCATCGGCATCACGCAGAATCCGCCGTCGCTCGGTCCGATCCTGCCCGATCATCATCGTCGCCAGGTGCTGAACGCGCTCGGCATCTCGAGCCCGAGCCTGCACGTCGACTGTCCGCTGCAGATTCTCGCGAAGGGCGGCACGCGGCTGCTGATCGGCCTCAAGTCGGCGGAGCTGCTTGGCTCGATCAAGCCGGACTTCGAAGAGCTGGCCCGGCTCACTTCACACGTCGGTGCCGAAGGTTATTTCGTGTTCGCACTGGTCGAGGAGAAGGGCGTGGTTGGCACGGAGTCGCGCATGTTCGTGCCGGCGCTCGGCATCCCGGAGGATCCCGTCAGCGGCAACGCACACGGCATGCTCGGCACCTATCTCGTGACGCACGGACTGATGACGCCGAAGGAAGGTCGCGTCAGATTCCGCGGTCAGCAAGGCATGTGGGTGCAACGACCCGGCCTGGTCGAGATCGAAGTGGAGTCGTCGGGCAAGGTCGTGCAGTCGGTGAAGATCGTTGGCGATGCGGTCATCGTGTACGAGGCGGAAGTGCAGATCTAGCAGTCCAGCGCCCGTTGCGCTTCAGCTCCAGCACATTCTTCACCGCCGGCACGATGTCGTCCGCATCGTGCACTGCGATTACGATCTGTGTACCGCTGCGCGCGAGCCTCTCGATCTCACGTAGCACGCGCTCGCGAACATCGCCATCCAATCCGGTGCACGGCTCGTCCAGCAGCAACAGCTCGGGCTCGTTCGCCATCGCGCGGGCGAAAAGTGCGAGTCGCATCTGGCCGTACGAAACGCTGCGTGGACCGCGGTCGCGCAGTTGTGCAATGTCGAAATATTCGAGCCAGCGACGCGCGCTGCGTCGATCGGCGGCAGTCGGCGGAGCATTCAACCCGACGCTCGCGTAGCGGCCGGAGATCACGATCTCCTCAAGCGAATGCGCTGCGAAGTGATCGGCCTGCAGTTCCGGTGACACCCACGCGGCGCGGCGTTTCCAATCCTCGATGCGCTCGCCCGCGGCCAGGCCTGCGCGCTCGATCGTGCCGCCGAGAGCCGGATGCAGATCGCCGTAGATCAGGCTGAGCAGCGTCGACTTGCCGCTGCCATTGGCACCGAGCACGGCCCAGTGTTCGCCTGGAAGCAACGTCCAGTTGAGATCGCGAATGACTGGACGGTAGTCGCGATAGATGGTGGCGTTGGCGATGCGAAGGAGCGGTGCCCCCTCCCCGGCCCTCCCCCGCGAACGGGGGAGGGAGTGAGATGCGCGCGAACTTCTCGTCCCCTCCCCCGCTCGCGGGGGAGTGACAGGGTGGGGGCGCGCCCCGACGATTCTTCCTTTCTCGATGCGCGCCACGTGCGTGACGTTCGACGGCAGTTCTTTCGGCCGATGGGATGTCAGTACCCAGTCGTGGCCGCCGCGCGGCCGTTCGAGCGCGCGGCGTAGCTTTTCCCGCGCACGTGCGTCGAGACCGTTGAAGACTTCGTCGAGCAGCAACACGCGAGCCTCACCAGCGAACGCGCGAGCCACGAGCGTGAGCCGGCGTTGTCCGTACGACAACGTCAACATTCGCCGCCGCCGCAAACCCGACAACCCGAATCGTTGCAGCACACGCGCCACGCGTTGCCGTTGCGATCGCGTCGGTCGCGTCAGTGGAATGTCTTCGTCGAACAATCCGGTCGTCACGACCTGTGCGACAGTCAGGTCCCAGCCATAGCGCACATATTTATCCTGCCGTTCCGGCCCGATGTACGCGATGTGCTCTTTATCCAACAGCGACGTCCGCTGCTCGCGACCCGTCGGCGTCGGCCACACGTCGCCGCGAAGCATTTTCAGCAGCAGTGTCTTGCCCGAACCGTTGGGGCCGATCAGCGCCCAGCGCTGGCCCCGATGCAGAGCGAAGTCGATCTCGTCGAGCACGCGGTGCCCGTCGAGAACCAGGGAGCAGCGGGACAGCTCGATGAGCGCAGCGCCCTGCCTCACTCTTTCATCCACCATGTCGCATCGGCCGCGTTATCGCGCGCGGCGCGACCGTCAGCTTCGAGCTTGAGCAAATGCGCGAGTAACGAGCCTTTCGCGACCGGATGCAGGCGCGGGTCGACGTCGTCGTAGACGCTCGTCACGAGCACATCCAGAGTCGCGCGACCGGCGCGGCGCAAGCGCTCCGCGACCTTCGCCTCGCGCTGCAATCGATGCGCAATGAGACGCGCGATCTCGCCTTGCGCATCTTCAATCACCAGTCCATGACCAGGCGCAATTCGCGTTACCGGCTCGCGTTGCAGCCTCGCGAGCGACTGCAGGTACTGCTGCATGTTGCCGTCCGGCGGACCGATCACGACCGTCGAGCCTTGCATGATGTGATCGCCCGAGAACATCAAACCCGTACCTTCGAGCAGGTAACACACATGGTTGGATGCATGCCCGGGCGTGTGGATCGCGCGCAGCGCCAAGTCGCCGACTCGCACGATGTCGCCGTCATTGAGCGTTCTGGTCGGAACAAACGTCGCATCCTGGCGGCCGTGCACCGGCGCGCCGCGCCCCAGGGTTTCCGCCCCAGTTGACTGGGCAAGCGCCGCAACCGCCGGCGAATGATCGGGGTGCGTGTGCGTCGCCAGGATCGCGCTCACCTTTCCGCCGGCCGCTTCGAGAATCCGGTCGATGTGGATCGAGTCGTGCGGACCCGGGTCGAGCACCGCGACCCGCTGCGTACCGATCAGATACGTATTCGTTCCCGGCCCGGTCATGAACCCCGGGTTGCGCGCAACCAGCCGCCGTACGCCTGGCGCGATTTCGTCCAACTGACCCGATGTAAGCGACATGGAACCCTCTCGAGGAGGCCCGAGCATAGCTCAGTTACTCGCGAATCCGGCTATGATGCGCGGGCCGACGGAGCAGGCCGGGGAGCATTCGTCATCGCTGTTACGACAGCCATTCTGATCGTGCTGGTGGGAGGCGCTGCAGGCGTCGCCCTCCTCGCCTATCGGCGCCGTCAGCAAAGTACGAGCAGCGACGAGCAGCCAGTCTCCGCTCCACCGCCCGCCGCCTCCAAACCTTCGCCGCAGGAGCTCGTCGTCACCGACGCGCCCTATTCCACCGACACGATCCAGGCAGCACAGGACGAGTGCTACAAGATTGCATTCGGCGTGAAGACCTTCGACTACCAGATCTTCGGCGAGCACGAGGCAGTGATGGAGCGCGTGCGCCAGAGCGCGGCGCAGTCCATCCATCAGCGCGACTACTTCCCGCGACGACCGATGCTGCTGCCGAGGCTCATGCAGGCGCTGAACGACACCGAGAGCACGAGGCGCACGCTAGTCAATTTAATCGTGGAGGATCCTGCGCTGGCTGGCAGCGTGCTGCAGCGGGCGAACAATGCTTTGTATCGAACCTCGCGCGAGCCGGTCGATAGTCTCGATCGCGCTGTGCAGACGTTAGGCGTCGACGGCTTGCGCGGCTTGATGGCCGTCGCGATTCTGCAGCCCGTCTTCCGACTGCCGCGCGGCTACTTCGACAGCTTCGCGGACATCACTTGGGAACAAGCACAGCGCTGCGCCGCCGGCGCCGAGAAATATGCCGCCTTTACACGCAGCGCGGATCCTTTCATCGCACAACTGCTCGGTCTGCTCGGCTCGCTCGCACGCATCGTGCTGTTCCGCCTCACTGTCGACATGTATCGCGAACAACCGAACGTTCTGCCGCGGGCCGAAGTGTTCATCCGCTCGATGCAGCTGTACGCGCCCGACGTTGCCTGCCGGATCGCGCAGTCCTGGGAGCTCTCCGACCTCGCGACGACGGCGCTGCGCGAGCAAGTGGACCGCGTGCCGCCCGGCCAGATGCGACCGCTCGGCCGCGCGACCTACTTCGGCGAGCTGGCCGGCATGCTGACGGTACTCGGCGCTCGCGATGCGTATTCGTGGAACGCCGCCGAGGCCGTGCTGACCGGTCAGGGTTTACCGCGCAAGACCGCGCACGCCGTCTGGCAAGCTGCCGCGGAACTGGCTGCCAATAGCAATCGTTGATTGCCTGCATGGGCCAGAGGAATTGACGATGACGTATCTGCGAACGAAACTGCGCCTCGCGCGCGAACGCGAGCAGGGCAAAGTAGGCTGGATCCTGCTGTGGCTGCTCGGTGTGCCGATCCCCGTACTGCTGGTGCTGTTCCTGCTGCGCGGCTGCACCTGAGCGAGTCCCACATGCTGGTGCAATTCAAGTCTCCCGCGACCGAAACGATCACGATGTTCAACAACGATGCCGTGCAGCTCTTGAAGCTGATGGGCGCGACCGGTCGCGTTCCCGGCGGGTTGAGCGAGCAGGACGTGCCGGGCGCGATGCAGAGGCTCGAATCGGCCGTGGAACAGATGAGGGCGAAGACCAACGCCGACACAGCCGCGCGGCCGGCGGACAACGAGGATAGTGCGAGCGATGAAGACAAGGATCTGCATCGCTCGCCGCCGATCGCACTGGAAGTCCGGGCGGTGCCGCTGCTGAGCCTGATGAAGCGGGCTGCGGCGGCCAAGGTCCCGGTGACCTGGGAGGGCGGGAAGTAGGAGACACGCGCTACAATGCCGGCCCCCGCCTCCTTCTGGACGTTTCATGGGCCGCATTTTCGAAGTCAGAAAGCATGCGATGTTCGCGCGCTGGAACCGCATGGCGAAGCAGTTCGCGCGCATCGGCAAGGACATCACGATCGCCGTCAAGTCCGGCGGCACCGATCCGAATTCGAATTCCCACCTGCGCCGCGTGATGCAGAATGCGCGCGCGGTCAACATGCCGAAGGACAAGGTCGAGGCGGCGATCCGCCGCGCGTCGGGGAAGGAAGCTGCTAATTACGACGTGATCATGTACGAAGGCTATGCGCCGCACGGCGTTGCCGTGCTGGTCGAAGCCGCGACCGATAACCCGACGCGCACCGTCGCAAGCGTGCGCAACGCTTTCTCGAAGCACGGCGGCAATCTCGGCACGACCAACAGCGTCAGCTTCATGTTCAAGAAAATGGGCGTGTTCCGCCTGAATCCCGAAGGCGTCGACCAGGACGACCTGGAGCTGTACCTGATCGATCACGGCCTCGAAGAGATGGGCGAGAGCACCGGCGAGAAAGGCGAGCCGCAGATCGTGATCCGCTGCCTGTTCGCCGACTTCGGCCAGGTGCAGAAGGCGCTCGAAGACCGCAAGCTGGCACCGCTCTCGGCCGAGCATGAATACATCTGCCTCACGCCGACAGAGCTGCCGGAGTCACAGGCAACGGAAGTGATGGAGCTGGTCGATAAGCTCGAGCAGGACGACGACGTGCAGAAGGTGTATCACACGCTGGCTTAACAGCCCGCGCGGCAGTCTCTCAGCTCGTCGAGACACATCTTGTCGGAATCGCGGGCGCGCTCTTCGCATTCCTGGCGACCCGAAGCGATGTTCTGAACCAGTTGCACGCACTCGGTGTGGCGCGTGTCCATGCGTGAGATGCACGCGTCGCGGTTGTACGCGCGGTCGCAGCGCTGCGTGCTGTAGAAAGCGCAGTTTGCTGAGTACGAGGTCGTGGTGGAAAGTCGCCCGCTGCTACTGCCAAAGGCCACCGCACGCATGCAGTCCTGCTTGCCGCGACGGTTGAGACTCTTGCACTCGCCTTGATCACGCTCGCATTGCTGGACGCATTCCTGGCGACGCGTGTCGATCTGCGATGACGGATTGATTGCGGCCACCCGCGTCGAGGAATTCGAGGCAACCTTGGTCGGTGACGCAGCTTCGTCCGACTGCACTGACGCCGCTCCGCCGCTCTTCGCAGCAGGTTCGCTCGGCGGCTCTTTTGGCGGTTCCTTCGGCGGTGCTGTGTCGTTCTGCGCCGTCAACGGTGGCATCGAATCCGCAACGCTCTGGCCGCTTGCAGTGGTGATCGCGGGCTCCTTGGGTTTCGAAACCTCTGCAGGCTTCTCTACTGCCGGCTCCGTCGCGACGACGCTCTGAGTTGTCGGTGGCGCCGCAGGCTTGATGAAGTAGTACGCACCAACGCCGGCGGCCGCGACACCCGCAGCGATCATCAGCAATCCACCGATCCCCACTGCAACCTTGCGGTCCGGCCCTTCCATCTCCGCGAGCAGATCGGCGAGCGCCGGGAAGCGATCATCCGGCTTCGGCGACATGGCACGCATCAACGCACGCGCATAGCGCTTGGGCAGATCGCGCCGGACCATCTCGAGCGGCTTGACCGCTCCGGTCGGCAACTGGCCCGACAACAATTCGTAGAGCACGACGCCGAGCGCGTACTGATCGGCGCGCCAGTCGACATCTTTCGCCGCGACACGCTGCTCCGGCGCCATGTAATAGGCCGTGCCGAGCGTCATGCCGGTCTGAGTCATGTGCGAGCTGCTGTAAGCGCGCGCGATGCCGAAGTCCATGAGCTTCACGGTGCCGTCTTCGGCGAGCCAGATGTTCTCCGGCTTGATGTCACGATGCACGATGTAGCGATGCGCGTAACGCAACGCGTCGATGAGCTGACGCGCGATGTCGGTGACTTCATCGATCGCGAACGCGCGATTCTCGCGCTCGTAAGCCTCGATGCGATTGCGCAGGTTGTGACCCTTCAAGCGCTCCATCGAGAAGTAGTAGTAGTTGCCGCTCTGGCCGACGTCGTACACGCGCACGATGTTCGGGTGCGACAAGTTGCAGGACACTTTGGCCTCGGCGAGGAAGCGGTCCTTCGCCGCGGTGCTGAACAGCAGGTCCTGGCGCAGAACCTTGATCGCGACGTCTTCGTCTTTGAGACGATCGCGCGCGGCATACACGTTGCCCATGCCGCCTTGCCCGAGCAGCGCGCCGATCTCCAATCGACTTGACAGAACAGCGCCCGGCTCCATGCGTATCAGCGTGTCCATGTGCGGCGTCTGCTGGGCGATCTCGGTGCCAGTGCGCATGACGGTCGCCGAAGATTCGTTCGCAGCGGAAGCTTGCGTGTAGCGCCCGGTCTGCGTGACCAGCTCGTACGACTCGACGAGTTGTGAGAGCTTGACGCTGCATGCGCCGCGCTCCGCGTCTGTTTGCGCCTTGATCAGGTCGTCCTGCACGACCGATAGCCGCTCGCCGTAGACGCGCGCCACGGTGGCCGTGTCTTCGTTGCCTGATAAACCGAGATTTGCCAGCGCGGACTCTTTGTTCATTCTTCCGCCCCTACCCCGATCGCAGCTCCGCGATGGGCAATCCTAGAGCACCCCACGACATCGCACCACCCGCGACCGGGCGATTGACGGCGGGATCTGCCTAGTCCTGCGCGATGGCCGGAATCCACAGAGTCGCGGCCAGCCCGCCGCCAGGGCGGTTCGCCAGCGCAATCCGGCCGCCGTGCGCCTCGATGACCTCGCGGCAAAGCGTCAATCCGAGGCCGGCGCCGGCAGGTTTTGTCGAATAGAACGGCAGCAGCGCGTTGCGCAGGACTTCCTCCGACAT
>DATENH010000147.1:0-14587 GCA_035275145.1 Steroidobacteraceae bacterium
CTGCGACTCGCCGCGCGGCGAAAGCTCCAGACCCGCGGTGATGGTGCGCACGCGCACCGGCTTGGAGGAGAGCTTGTCGTTCGAGGCAGCTAGCACGTCGGTCATGGTGGAAAGGGGCAGCCCCAGGGCTCCGAGCAGAGTGAGAATTTGGCGGCGCGATGCCATGCTGCCGCAGATTCTACTCCGTCAGCGCTGCTCTTTGCCGTTCGAGCCAGAGCCGCTCCGCGGACGTCGCCACCAATGCCAGCGCGGCGTCGTATGCAATCCGCGCTTCATCGTAACGACCGGCGCGGCATAACAGGTCTGCCCGCACGGCATGGTAGGGCAGGAAGTCGTCGAGCGGCGGTGCCGTCAACGACTCGATTGCCGCACTCGCCGCAGCGATTCCGTGCACTTCCGCGAGCGCGACCGCACGGTTGAGTCGCACGATGCAATCGTCGCGCACTTTGAGCAGCTCATCGTACAGCGTGAGGATCCGGGACCACGGCGGCGGATCAGTAAGTGCTCGTCGCGCACACCATGCCGCGTGAATGCTGGCCTGGAGAACGCGCGGTGCCCGTGGTTGCAGCACGACGGCGCGATCGAGGCAGCGTCGTGCGTCCGCGATCAGCGGCTCGACCCACGCTCCCGGGTCTTGATCCGCCAGTGGGATCATCATTCCCCGCGCATCGACTCTCGCTGGCCGACGCGCTTCGGCGAAGCGCACGATGGCGGCCATCGCCCACGTCTCGGCTTCGTGCGGCAACAACTCGGCGAGCACGCGCGTGATCTCGAGCATCTCCGCGGCGTAGTTGAAGTGCGGTCCGGATCCGGCTGCATCCTCGTGCGCGCGCCCGTAAGCAATCTCGATCGTCGAGAGCACGGCATCGAGCCGCTCTGGCCACGCTTCGGGCTCCGGCACTTCGAACGACACGCCGGCCTCCGCGATCTTCCGCTTGGCACGGATCAATCGCTGTGCGAGCGTCGGCTCCGGCAGTAGAAAGGCCCTCGCGATTTCGCGCGTCGACAGTCCGCACACCAGGCGCAGCGTCAACGCCGCGCGCGCATCGGGCGCTACCGCCGGATGACAGCACACGAAGATCAAGCGCAAACGTTCGTCCGGAATCGGCGTCCACTCGGCCGGCATGGCTTGCTCTTCGATTGCGTTTCGTTGCAGCTCTGGCGCGAACCTGTGCTCGGTCTTGCGTCGTCGCCACGTGTCGACGGCACAGCGATAGGCCGTCTGATACAGCCAAGCGGCCGCATCGCGTGGCGGACCTTCGCGCGACCACACTTCGAGCGCCCGGGCACACGCATCCGCGAACGAATCTTCAGCGAGATCGAGATCGCGGAACCGCGATGCGAGCGCAGCGACGATGCGGCCGCTCGCCTCACGGAACACGAGGCCCAGCGCTGCGCTCGTCACAGCGGAACGAGCAGCGGACGGATTTCCACCGCGCCGTTCTGCGACAGCGGCACTTTCCTTGCGACCGCGATCGCGGCGTCGAGATCCGTCACGTCGATCAGATAATATCCGGCGAGCTGTTCGCGACTCTCCGCGAACGGCCCATCGTGGATCGTCTGTTTGCCGGCCGCAGCGCGGATCGTCGTCGCCGCGGTGGAATCCTTCAGACCTGAGCCCGCTAGGCGCGTCGCACCGAGCTCGCGGCTATACGCAACGTGCTGCGCACGGCGCTCGCGCGCAGCCGGGCTCTCGCGGTCTGGCCCGTAGATCCGCTCGTCTTCGTAGATCAGTAACATGTATTGCATGGGTTGACTCCAGGAACGCCTGCCAGCGATTAGACGTTTGGGTACGCGCCACATCGACAGCATGAAGATCGGAGATTTGCGATGAACGATACACCTGCCCCCGCCGCGGCCGCCGGCACCCTCACCCTCGGCGGCGACTTGCGCGTGAATCGCCTCGGCTTCGGTGCGATGCGGCTGACAGGTCCGGGAATCTGGGGCGAGCCGCAGGATCCGCAGACTGCGCGCCGCGTGCTGCACCGGGCGCTGGAGCTCGGCATCAACTTCATCGATACGGCCGACTCCTACGGCCCCGATGTGAGCGAGCGCCTGATCGCCGAGACGCTGCATCCGTATCCGCCGGGCCTGGTGATCGCCACCAAGGGTGGACTGATCCGCCCGGGCCGCGATCAATGGGAGCGACGCGGCAACCCGACGCACCTGCGCCAGGCATGCGAGGCGAGCCTGAAGCGCCTGCGCGTCGAGCGCATCGACCTCTACCAGTTCCACTCGCCGGATCCCCGCGTGCGCATCGAGGATTCCGTCGGCGAGCTCGTGAAACTGCAGCAGGAAGGCAAGATCCGTCACATCGGCGTATCGAACTTCAGCGTCGCCGAGCTGGAACGCGTCGCTGGGATCGCCAGGATCGTCTCGGTCCAGAATCGCTACAACATCTCGGACCGCCGCTACGACGACGTCGTCGCCTATTGCGAGCACCGCAAGCTGGCTTTCATTCCCTGGTATCCGCTGGCTGCGGGCGAGCATGCTGGCCGCGACACGGGCTCGCGCGAGCTGGAGCGCATCACGAAGCAACACTCGATGACTACGGCGCAGGCAGCCATCGCCTGGCTGCTGGCCCGCTCGCCCGTGATGTTGCCGATTCCCGGAACGTCCTCGATCGCCCACCTCGAGGAAAACGTCGCCGCGGCGCGTGTCGGGATCCAATGAGCTGATGCGTCCTTGGGTGTGGAGGTGCACCAGAATGCTCTATTCGATCCTGATCTACGTTCCTGAAGACCTGGTCGACGCGATGTCCAAGGAGGAGGAAGACTCGCACATCGCCAGGCACTTGAAGGTGCACGAGAAGCTGTCGGCCGAAGGCCGGCTCGGCCCGTGCGTGCGCCTGATGCCGACTACGACTGCCGTGCAGTTCCGCACGAGCAGCACGGCACACGTCGTCGACGGCCCGTTCGCTGAGACCAAGGAGCAGCTGCTGGGGTTCTACATCGTGGACTGCAAGTCGCTGGAAGAAGCGATCGAAGTCGCACGCTCGTTGCCGAGCGTGCGCACGATCTTCGAGATCCGGCCGGTGAAGCTGTTCTTTCCCGGCGGGGAGATCAGCCCGATTCTCCCACCGGGCGCGGCTTCGAGTTGAAGAGCTTTCTCAGGAACACCGTCTCCACCTCCCGGCGCAGATCGTTGTTCGGCTTCTTCAGGAAGCCGTGGCCTTCGTCCGCGAACACCACGTACCAGGTTTCCACGCCGTTGGCCCGAATGCCGGCGACCACCTGGTCCGATTCCGACTTCGGCACGCGCGGATCGTTCGCGCCCTGCATCACGAGCATCGGCTTGGTGATCTTCGCGACGTTGGCGAGCGGCGCGATGCGCTTGAACACGGCCTGCATCTTCGGATCGCGCTCGTCGCCGTATTCCGCGCGACGATTGTCGCGGCGATACGCTTCCGTGTTCTTGAGGAACGACGCGAAGTCGCTGATGCCGTAACGCTCGACACTGCCGACCAGGCGATCGGCGTAGTGAGTGCTCACCGCGAGCGACATGTAGCCGCCGTACGACTGGCCGTAGACAGCAACGCGATTCTTGTCGAGGTTCGGCTGCGCCGCGATCCAGTCGAGCAGCGCCCCGATGTCCTTGACGCTGTCCTCGCGCTTCTCCGCATTGTCGAGATCGGCATAGCGCTTGCCGTAGCCCGTGCTGCCGCGCACGTTCGGCAGAATCACCGTGGCCCCGAGCACGCCTGCGAAATACTGCGCACCGACGTTCCACGACGGACGCGTTTGCCCTTCGGGACCGCCGTGAATATCCATGATCACCGGCGTGCGGACGTCGGCGGCAACGCCGACCGGTCGATAGACCAGCGCCGACACGGACAGCCCGTCGAACGACTTGAATCGCACCAGCTCCGGCTCCGCGAGCTTCGCGGGATCGAGGCCGCCGAGCTCCGACGTCGTCCAGCGCGTGAGCTGGCCGCCCCCGACGTCCCAGGTCCACACATCGCCGGCCGAGGTTGCCGTCGACAGATCGAACGCGAGCTTCGACTTGTCCGGCGAGAACGCCATGTTCATCAGCGCCCCGCGCGGCAACTTCGGCTGCGGCAGGGCGCGCCGCGTGACCATGTCGCGCACGACGACGCTCGAGAATCCATCTTCGTTGACGGCGTACGCGAGCAGCCGATCGTCGTCGGACAGCGTGTACTTCTCGACGTCCCACTTCACGTCGGGCGTCAGCACCGTGTCTTTGCCGCTCGCGATATCGATCTGCACCAGCCGGCCGAAATCGCTGTCCTTGGTCGAAATTGCATAGACGCTGCGATCGTCGCGCGCCAGGCGCGCATTGGTATAGAGGACTTTGCCGGCCTTCGGCGCAATCTGCGTAGCCTTGCCGGAGGCGAGATCGAGCACGAACAACTGCGACTCGCGATTGGAGATGCTGCGCGTGAACAGGACCTTACCGCGATCCGCAGAGATGTCGTCGGGGTCGAGCGAGTGAGCCTCGCGATAGACGCTCTTCGCACTGCGCGGGTCGCTCGGATCCGCAACGTAGATCGAGTACTCGGCCGAACCCTTGGTCGCGCGCGAATACGCGAGCAGCTTGCCATCCGGGGTGAATACCGGCGAGCCATTGCGAGTGCCCGCTTCGGTCAACTGCACCGGATCGCCCGTCAGCCCGGTGGCATAGTTCTGAAACCACTCGTCACCGCCCGTATCGCGCTGGAAGACGAAGCGCTGCGTCCCTGGAATCGCGACGGCGCCCCCAACTGGCTCGCTCTGGAAAGTGATCTGCGTGCGATCGCCGCCCGGCACAGTCACGCGATGGATCTGCTGAGTCGCCCCGAAGCGCGTCGCGATGAGGATCGATCCGTCCGACAACCAATCCTGGAATGAGGCAGCGCGATAGTTCTGATAGCGCTGCACGGCCGCCGTGACGTCTGCAGGAATTTCCGGGACGTTCTGCAGCGTCGCCGTGCCGACCTGGCGAACGGCAATGGTGGGTGCGTTTTGCGCGACTGCGCCGGCGGCGCAGATGGCAAGGGCGATCGAGCAGGCGAGCAGCAGGCGCATGGCGAACCCTCTGATTCGAGAGGGCCGCTATTTAGCCTGACTCATCCTTCCGCATCAACGTGCTCTTCCCAAACAGCGACTCGATCAGATCCACCGCGAGCTGCGCCGTCTTGTTGCGCACATCCAGCGCCGGGTTCAGCTCCATCACGTCGAGCGACGCGAGCCGGCCGGTGTCCGCGATCATTTCCATGCAGAGCTGCGCTTCGCGATACGTCGGGCCGCCGGGAATCGTGGTACCGACGCCCGGCGCGATGTCCGGGTCCAGGAAGTCGACATCGAAGCTCACGTGCAGATGCGTGTCCGCATCCAGGCCCGAAAGCGCCTGCTGCATCGTGTGCCGCATGCCCCACTCGTCGATGTAGCGCATGTCGAATACTTCGAGCCCTTGCTCGTGCACGAATTTCTTCTCGCCCTGATCGACGCTGCGAATGCCGATCTGACGCATCGCCCTCGGCGAAATCGCCGGCGTGACGCCGCTCAGCCCGGTCAGCTCGCGCGGGCCGAATCCGCACAGGCAGGCGACCGGCATGCCGTGAATGTTGCCGCTCGGCGAGAGCTGCGACGTATTGAAGTCGGCGTGCGCGTCGAGCCAGAGCACGCGCAGCTTCTTCTTCGTGTCGCGACAGTGACGCGCGATGGCGCTGATCGAGCCGATTGCGAGACAGTGATCGCCGCCGAGCAGAATCGGCAGGCGCCGCGCGCCGAGCTCCGCACGGATCGCTTCGTAGATCAGGCGGTTCCAATCGGCGACTTGTGCGAGGTGTCGATAGCCTTCGGTCGCGGGCTGCCACGGATTCGCAGGACCGGTGAGATTGCCGCGATCGACCACATCGAGGCCGCGGTTGCGCAGCGCTTCGCCGAGACCCGCGACGCGCAAGGCCTCCGGGCCCATCGAGGCGCCGCGATCGCTGGCGCCGATGTCCGTCGGTGCACCGATCAGAACTGCAGCTCGACCGCTGGTCATCGTGCGACCTTGAGCGATGCGCGCGCCGCCAGGCGGCCCGCGAGCTCACCGAACAGATCTTTGGGATCGGCCAGCGTCGGCACCAGATCGATCTCGCGCTTCGTGCCGCGCTCTTCCTGATGCAGGCGATGCAGATAACGCAGCGCCGAGAAATCCTCGAGCGCAAAGCCGACGGAATCGAAGATCGTGACGTCGTGGTCGGAGCTACGTGCCTGCGCTTTGCCGGTCAGCACATCTGCAAACTCCATGACGGGGAACGTCGGCTCGAGCTGCTGGATCTCACCTTCGATGCGCGACTGCGGCTCGAACTCGACCACGACGCGCGCGTCGCAGCGTCGCAAGATATCACCGTGCAGCTCCGTCTTGCCGGGGCAGTCGCCCCCGATTGCATTCAGATGCATGCCCGCCTCGACCATGTGCGGCAACAGAATCGTCGCGTTGCGCTTGTCCGCCGTCGCAGTCGTGACGATGTCGACTCCCTGCACGGCCTCTGCAGTCGAACCACAACGCGTGACGCGCAATGCCGGCAACTGTAGCAGCGCGAGATTGCGCTCGAGTTTCTCCGTGGCTGCGACATCGGTATCGAACAGCCGCAGCTCGCGGATGCCGAGCAGATGATAAAACGCCAGCGCCTGGAACTCGGCCTGCGCGCCGTTGCCGATCAGCGCCATCGAGCGACTCGAAGGGCGCGCCATGTGACGCGCGGCGAGGGCCGACATTGCAGCGGTACGCAGCGCAGTAGTAAAGGTGAGCTCGGAAAGCAGCACGGGATAGCCGGTCGCGACGTCGGCGAGCACGCCGAATGCAGTGACCGTGAGCAGCCCCTGCGAAGTGTTCTTCGGATGGCCGTTGACGTACTTGAACGAGTACAGGTTGCCATCGCTGATCGGCATCAGCTCGATGACGCCGACAGACGAATGTGTGGCGTGGCGCGGCGACTTGTCGAAGTCGCGCCAGCGGCGGTAGTCCGCCTCGATCTCGTTCGCGAGACCTTCGATGAAGCGCGCGGCGCCCAGGCGGGCCACCAATTCCTGCACGCGTTCCAGTCCGATGTAGTCGACCATGGGGATAGATCTCCGTAAGACCGGGCCATGTTCCGGGCGCACAGGGTCAACGAATAGCCAGAAAACTGATCAAAATGAGGATAAGATTGCGCAAAATGTCAGCCATCGCTGGCAATTCGACCAGACATGGACGAAATCGACCGCCAACTCATTGCCCTCCTGCGGGAGGACGCTCGCACTCCCGTGGCGACGCTGGCCAAGAAGCTCCGCGTCGCTCGCGGCACGGTGCAGAACCGGCTGGCCAAACTGGAAGCCGATGGCACGGTCATGGGCTACACGGTGCGCCTGCGGCCGCAAGTCGAAGAGCAGCGCATCCGCGCGCTGATGACAGTCGCAGTGGAAGGCAACAAGGCTGAGGCGGTCCTCAAAGCATTGCGCGGCGATCCGGCCGTCGGTGCTCTCTACAGCACGAACGGTCGCTGGGACATCGTCGCCGAGTTGCGCGCGGACAGTCTCGAAGCATTCGACCGCGTGCTCGGCCGCATTCGATTGATCGAAGGCATCTCGAGCACCGAGACCAGCTTGCTGCTCTCGACGCACAAACTTTAGATCGGACGCTTGCTGATGACCTGTAGGTGAGGTCTTCCTCACTCCGTACTCGCGAGATCCAACATCGCCTTCCTCTCCAGCGGCAGTGGCGGCGTCCACTGATACATCCACGTCTCGGTGAGCGCCTGCCGTCGATGCCGCAGGAACAGGCGCACGTCGATCGGCTCCACGCTCTCGTCCGGTGGCTTCAGATCGAACATCACGCGAAAGCCGCCGATCGATTGCAGCGGTCGCGCCGATGGAGTTTCCACCGCGCCGCGCGACACAGTAACGACCGGCTCGACTTCCGTGCTCTTCGCCAGGGCGGCGAGCTCGCCGCCCGCAAAGTCGACGGCAAAGCGCCACGAGAAATACTCGCGGTTGTGACCGACGACACCACCGAGCCCGGTGCGCGTCGCGACGGTCTGCGCAAGCATCGGCCCGATCGGTAATCGCGTGCCCCAATACATTCGGTAGCCGTACAGCAATTCGTCGCCGAGCTGCGGCGGCGTTGCCGGATGCCAATACGCGACGATGTTGTCGAAGGTCTCGTTCGGCGCCGTCAGCTCGACGAGCTGGATCGCGCCTTGCTCCCAGTCGCCCTTCGGCTCGACCCACGCACTCGGCCGTCGATCGTAGAAGACGCCGTCGTCCTGGTAGTGCTCGAAGTTCCGGTCCCGCTGCAGCAGGCCGAAGCCGCGCGGGCCCTCATCGAGATAAGAGCTGATGTGCGGGGAGCGCGGATTGTTGAGCGGTCGCCACAACCACTCGCCCTTGCCCGTGCAGATCGCGAGCCCGTCGGAGTCGTGGATCTCGGGCCGCCAGTCGTTCGCCATGCGCCGGTCGTTCTCACCGCATTGAAACATGCTCGTCAGCGGCGCGAGCCCGAGACGACGGATCGATTTGCGCGGATACACCGCGGCGTCCACTTCCATCAGTTGCGGTGCGCCGGGAGTCAGCGCGAAGCGGTAAGCGCCGGTCGCGCTCACCGAGTCGAGCAGCCCGTAGAACACGAGCGTGCGCGATTCCGGCGACGGCCGCTCGAACCAGAACGCGACGAAGCACGGAAATTCCTCGACGTCGAGCGCCGTGTCGATCGCAAGGCCGCGCGAAGAAATTCCGAACTGCCGCGAGTCGCTGCCCCGCGCGCGGAAATAGCTCGCACCGAGAAACACAGCGACGTCCTCTCGCCAGTTCGTCGCGGCATGCACACGAAAGCCCGCGAATGGCAGATCGGCGGGCAGTTGTCGGGAGTCGAGTCCGCTGCCGTCGAACTTGAACATGTCGGGTCGATAGCGGATCTCGCGCGCTTCCCCGCCGACCAGCTCGTACAGCGCCACCGGCTCCTTGAAGCCGCGGCCGCAATGGAAAAACTCCAGACGGAAAGCGCTCTGCGCCTGCGCCCACAGCGCATGTTCGTGGCGAAACCCGATCGCCTGGTACTGGTCGTACGTCAACTCGCGCAGAAATTGCGGCGCAAGTTTCTCCGGCGCACGGTAGGCCGCGCCCGCAAGCGCACGCGCCCGCCCTTTCAGCGCCGCGTAGTCGAATCCGGCAGCACCGAAAGCCAGATCGGCGCGCGCTAACGCCGAGAGCACCAGCGCCGATTGCAGGAAGTCGCGTCTTCGCATGAGGACGCATAACCACCGAGATCGCGGTTTGGATCCCTGGCGAAACTCTACGGTGGCGCGGCGAACGCCTGCTCAACCCACTGCGGAGGATCCGGCTCGCCCTTCGGAGCCCTCCCTTTGGTCTTCGACCAGCGGTGAATCCAGGAGAAGCCGTTGGTGCCGGTGTACTCGTCGGGCGACCGATAGGCCGGGTCGGCCAGTGCTGCGCTCAATGTCACGAAGTGGTATCCGCGACGGCGGAACATGCCGAGCAACTCCGGCATCAGGTCTGCATTCATCTGGCTCGCGTGGATCAACAGGATCTGCGGGATCTCGCGCCCGAACACCTCGACCGACCGCCGTTCGAAGAATTCGACTGTCGATTCCAGGTACGGCACGTATTCGTCCCGCACGCGCGTGCGCAACTGAGGCTGCAGATACGCAACGGCGTACATGTAGTCGGCATTGTCGAGCGTGACCGGCGCCACTCGATAGCCATGCCGATCGAGGAAATCCTGCAGCCCCTTCTTGATCTCCGGCGTGGGACCCGTGTGCAGGAAGGGATGACGATAGAACTCCAGTTTCTTGCCGCGAGGCGCTAGCGCCTGACGGATCGCGGGCTCGCCGCGGACGATGTCGTCGCAGTAGACGTCCAGCGCAACGCTGTTGATGTCCGGATGCGAGTACGAATGGTTGCCCAGTTCGGCGCCCGCATCGAGCCACAGACTCAGTATTTGCTGCAGGCCCGGACCGTCGAGCTGGGATCGACCAGCGTTGACGAATCCGATGACAGGAATGTGCTGCTCGCGAAACGGGCGCAGCAGCTCGTCCGTCATTGCACGCACGCCTGCCAGGTCGCTCGGACCTCTGTCGCCGCCGCGCGGCAGATCGTCGATCGTGATGGCGACCTGTCTGCCTTCTCCTGCTGCGAGAGCGGCAGTTGCGAACAGCACGACCAACCAACTCAACAGCGCGATTCGACGTGGCATGGCTCAGCCGGACACTCTTGCTCTGTTCAGAATCACCAAGGCGATGCCACCGAGAATCGCAACGGATGCGATCACGATCCGCATCGTCACGTGCTCACCGAGCAGCAGTGCGCCGCCGATCGTCGCAATCACCGGCACGCTGAGCTGCACGGTCGCAGCGCTTGTCGCTTTCAATCCCTTCAACGCCGTGTACCAGATGGCATAGCCAACACCCGATGTCAGCGCACCCGACGCGATCGCATAGCTCACTCCCGCGACGTCGACTGAGAATCGCGACAGCATGATGAGGCTCAAGGCCGCGGCGAACGGCACGGCGCGCACGAAATTGCCCGCGGTCGCCGAAGTCGGATCGCCCGCGCCACGGCCTCGCAGCGAATAAATGCCCCACGCGATGCCCGCCCCGACCATCAACGCGGCGCTGTGCAACGGCGGCGCAGTCAAACCGGGCAACAACAGTGCGACGAGACCCAGCACGGCGCACGCGAACCCGACGATTTGCCAGCCGCGCAGGCGATCTCCGTTCCAGAAGCCGTAGCTGATCATCGTCGCCTGGACCGCACCGAAGAGCAGCAGCGCGCCAGTCGCAGCCGACAGATTGATGTATGCGAGCGAGAACCCCGCCGCGTACGCGAAGAGTGCAGCGGCCGAGGCCCAGGTGCCGGCGAGCCCGCGCGTGCCGCTGCGGAGCTGAATGATGATCCACAACGTGAGCGCGCCGGAGACGATGCGAACTGCGGTGAAGGTTCCTGCATCGATGGAAGTGCCGGCGAGAGCGAGGCGGCACAGGAGCGAGTTGCCGGCGAAGGCGAGCATCGCGAGCGCGGTGAGGAGGAGGATCCGGGAGCGGGACATGGGGGCGTAGTTTAGCTAACCGGTCTTGCGGCGACGCTTGGGCGGAGCGCGGACGGCGTCGCTGCCGCGGATCGGCAATGCGTGCGTCGACTTCACCTCTTCGAGCACGAAGTACGTCTGCGTGTGACGCACGCCGCGCAGGGCGGCGATCTTGTCGCCGAGCACGCGCCGGTACTCCTCCATGTCCTGCACTCGAGTCTTGAGCAGGTAATCGAAACCGCCGGCCACCATATGACATTCCATGATCTCGTCGATGACCAGCACCGTGTCCTTGAAGCGTTGGAACACGTCCGGGTTCGCGTGATCGAGCGTGACCTCGGTGAACGCGAGCAATTGCAGTCCGAGGCGGCGTGGGTTCAGGCGCGCGAAGTAGCCTTCGATGAATCCGTCGCGCTCCAGCCGGCGCACGCGCTCGATGCAGGGCGTGAGCGTCAGATTGACCGTGCGGGCCAGCTCCGCGACGGTGAGTCGTCCATCCGCCTGCAGCAGCGAGAGGATCTGGCGGTCGACGCGATCCAATTCCCGGCTGGATTCGCGCCTTTGCGGCTCCGCGGTCATAGCAGTTTCCACTCCGGATCGGCGCTCGTTTAGAAGAATCTGCTACCTAACTGGCGCTAATGTAGCACGTTCTGCTTCAACTCCAGGGTCCAAGCCGATGTTCGACAACCCCAATTTCGATGCGCACGAGCGCGTCGTGTTCGCCGAGGACAAGGAATCCGGCCTGCGCGCCATCGTCGCCGTGCATTCGACGCGCCGCGGCCCAGGCGCCGGCGGCTGCCGCTTCTGGAATTACCGCTCGAGCGCCGACGCGCTGACCGATGCGCTGCGCTTGTCGCGCGGCATGAGCTACAAGAATGCGATGGCCGGACTGCCGCTCGGCGGTGGCAAAGCCGTCGTGATGGTCGACGGCGGACACCCCAAATCGCCCCGCCTGCTCGAAGCATTCGGCCGCCTGGTCGACTCGCTCGAGGGCCGTTACATAACTGCCGAGGACGTCGGCGCGACGGTCTCGGACATGGAAGTGGTCGCGACTCAGACTCCTTACGTGAGCGGCTTGCCGCGCACTGCAGTGGACGCCGACGGCAATCCCGCGCCGAAGACTGCGCTCGGTGTATACCTCGGCATCAAGGCAGCCGTGCAATTTCAACTCGGTCGCAGCAGCCTGCGCGGCATCACTGTCGGCGTGCAGGGGCTGGGCGGCGTCGGCTATGCCTTGTGCGGCCTGCTCGCCGCCGACGGAGCGAGCCTGCGGGTGGCCGACATTCGTCCGGAAACCGTGCAGCGCGCCTGCAAGGAATTCTCGGCTCTTGCATCGCAGCCGCACGAAATCCTGTTCGAGCGCGTCGACGTCCTGTCGCCCTGCGCGCTCGGCGCGGTGTTCGACAGCAACACCATTCCGCGAGTGCAGGCGACTATCATTGCGGGCGCCGCCAACAACCAGCTGGCGACGGCCGCGGACGGGGCGCGCCTGCACGCGGCCGGCGTGTTGTATGCACCGGACTATGTGATCAACGCCGGGGGTATCATCAGCGTCGGGCGCGAATACCTGGGCGGCGCGAGCGTTGCCTCCATCGAAGCAGAGATCGGCAAGATTCCCGAGCGCCTGACGGAGATCTTCGCGCGCTCGCGTGCGGAGAACCGCCCGACCAGCGACATCGCCGACGAGATGGCGAAGCGGCTGATCACACAAGCGTAGGAAGAACGAATGAGTGCCATCCGAACCCGACTGCACGTTCCGCAGGCCCCGGCTCGCCCCGGCGAGAAACCGGACTTCAGCTATCTGAAGCTGTCGCCGGCCGGTGCCATGGAGCGGCCGGACCCGAACGCGCCGCTCGAGCAGACCGAATATCTCGCGGACGGGCTGGTGCGCGTGCTCGGCGACGATCATCGCGCTGTCGGGCCGTGGGACCCGCATCTCGCGCCGTCGGACCTCGAGCTCGGTTTGCGCCACATGATGCTGACGCGCGTGTACGACGACCGCATGCATCGCGCGCAGCGTCAGGGCAAGACCACCTTCTACATCAAGTCGACTGGCGAGGAAGCCGTGTCGGTTGCGGCAGGCATGGCGCTGCGGCCGACCGACATGCTGTTCCCGGCGTATCGCAATCAGGGACTGCAGATGGTGCGCGGCCAGAAGCTGGTCGACCTGATCTGCCAGATCCTTTCCAACTCGAAGGACATGTGCAAAGGCCGCCAGCTCCCCGTCATGTATCACTCGACGGAAGCGCGGCTGTTCTCGATCTCGGGCAATCTCGCGACCCAGTTCCCGCAAGCTGTCGGCTGGGCAATGGCGGCGGCGATCAAGAACGAAGACGACATCGCTGCAACCTGGCTCGGCGACGGCAGCACGGCCGAAGCGGATTTCCACTACGCGCTGTTGTTCGCGCAGGTGTATCGCGCGCCGGTGATCCTCAACGTCGTCAATAACCAGTGGGCAATTTCCACGTTCCAGGCCTTTGCAGGCGGCGGACCGAAGTCGTTCGCGGCGCGCGGCCCCGGCTACGGAATGCCCGGCATCCGCGTCGACGGCAACGATTTCCTCGCGGTGTACGCCGTCACGCAGTGGGCGGCGGAGAGAGCGCGCACCGGTGGCGGCCCCACGCTGATCGAGCTCGTGACGTATCGCGCCGGCCCGCATTCGACGAGCGACGACCCGTCACGCTACCGCCCGAAAGACGAAGGCGAGCGCTGGCCGCTCGGCGATCCGATCGAGCGCTTGAAATCGCACCTGATCGCGCTCGGCGAATGGTCGGAGGAGCGCGAAGCGACGCTGGTGAAACAGTGCGAAGAGCAGGTGACCGCCGCGTGGCGTGAAGCGATCACGCACGGCACGCTGACCGACGGGCCTCGCCTCGACCCGAGCACGATGTTCGAAGACATCTTCAAGGAGCTCACGCCGCATCTTGCCAAGCAGCGCCAGCAGCTCGAGGCCGAGCGCCTGCAGCAGGAGAAGAAGGACAAATGACGCAGATGAACATGATCCAGGCGCTCAACTCCGCCATGGACGTGATGATGGGGCGGGACGCGAGCGTCGTGACGATGGGCGAGGACGTCGGCTACTTCGGCGGCGTGTTCCGCGTCACCGACGGCTTGCAGCGCAAGTACGGCCAGCACCGCGTGCTCGATTCGCCGATCGCCGAAGGCGGCATCGTCGCGACTGCGATCGGCATGAGCGTGAACGGCCTGCGCCCGGTGGCCGAGATTCAGTTCGCCGACTACATCTATCCCGCGTACGACCAGATCGTCAGCGAGCTGGCGCGCATCCGCTATCGCACCGGCGGCGAATTCAACGCGCCGGTCACGATCCGCACCCCGTGCGGCGGCGGCATCCGCGGCGGCCAGACGCACTCGCAGAGCCCGGAGGCGCTGTTTGCGCACGTCTGCGGCATCAAGGTCGTGATGCCGTCGAATCCGTACGACGCCAAAGGCCTGTTGATCTCCTCGATCGAGGACGACGATCCGGTCGTGTTCTTCGAGCCGAAGCGCTTGTACAACGGGCCATTCGACGGCGATCCGCACAAGCCCGCGGTTGCGTGGAGCTCGCATCCGAAAGGCG
>DATENH010000148.1:0-11509 GCA_035275145.1 Steroidobacteraceae bacterium
GGCCAGAACTGCATGAACGACAACGACCTCAACTCCGGAAAGTGATCCTGGAAATCCTTGATCACTCTTCTGATGATTCCCGGGTTGTTATACGCGTCGGTCAGAAACGTCGTGAACGGCGTCCCTCCTCCCAGCAACAACCGATTGTCTGCGGTCAGCCGAAAATACGAATACACCAGCTTCGAATCCCAGCACTGCATCTGCTCGCCCGACGGGAATAGGATGCGCAGCTCCTTGTCGGTGAGCGGCTCGGTCACGCTCAGGAAGGTTTGCGCGTGGAACGCTTCGTCAGCGAATGGGCTGATGGAGTTGGTCAGCTTGTCCACGGCGATGATGATGCTGTCCGCAGTAACGCTGCCGGCATGCGTATAGGCGGTGTGATCTTCCAACCGCTCCATCTCTGTGCTCTCGAAGATCTGCATGCCGTTGTCGACGAGCAGGTCCTTGATGCCCTGCAGGCACGCCAGCGGGTTCACGCCGTACGTGCCGCCGTAGCGCACGCCCGCCGCATAACCTTGCGCGCCGAGTATCGTTTTGAGTTGCGTTTCGTCGTACGCGCGCTGATCGGTGAACCCGACACTCTCGCGACACTCGACCTCCGACGCCACGGCTTCCTTGCCGCCGGAGCCGAGCCCGAGAAACAAAGAATCCTGCTTGAGCAAGCCGCACCGGATGTCGTGCTTCTTGATCGTGGAAACCAATCGCTCGATGCCGCGCAGCGGCGCGTCCCAGATTTCGCCGGCCGCCTTCGCGCCATAGCGACGTACCAATTGATGCAGCTCGAGCTCGCTGTCCGGCGTGAGGAAGCCGGCACTTCGTCCCGATGAGCTGCCGCCGACGATGTTCTTCTCGATCAGTACGACCTTCAGACCCTTGAGCAGGAACTCCGCGGCAGCGCTGATACCGCTGAACCCGCCGCCGACGATCAATACGTCGCATTTGATGTCCTGAGTGAGAGGTGGGCAGTACTTGTGCCCGTTGATCATGAGCGTCGTGATCCACCAGTTTTGATTGATGATTCTGGTTTTTGCGGCCATGCCCGCATTTGGCCCGGAGCCGGCGCCGGGATCAATTGCGGTGACGTGCATTTCGAATGCAGGGTTCGCGGGAAGAGAACTGTCAGCGCCGCCGGATCTGCTAAGTTGAAGTTCGATCGCGCCCCGGGAACCGCCACCTGACCCGAGCGTTCACCTCGCGAATGGATAACCTCACCGCCATCGCCCGGCAGGCCATGATCGATCACGATCTGCTGCCCGATTTTTCGCCTGAAGCCCAGCGACAAGCAGACTCGACCTCTCAGCCCAACTCGAATGGCCGAGCGACGATCCGCGACCTGCGCGCCCTCCTCTGGTCGTCCATCGACAACGACGACACCCGCGATCTCGATCAGCTCGTCGTGGCCGAACCGCTGGCTGGCGGGACTGTCAGGATCCTGGTCGCCATCGCCGACGTCGACGCCTGGGTCGAGCGCAGCTCCCCCGTCGACGATCACGCCGGCAGCAACACGACCTCCGTCTACACGGCCGCAAAAATATTCCCGATGCTGCCGGAGAAGTTCTCGACCGACCTGACGTCCCTCCACCCGGGTCAGGAACGGCTCGCCGTGGTGGTCGAGATGGGCATCGATACTACGGGCAAGATTACTTCCTCCGATGTGTATCGCGCGCTGGTGCTCAATCGGGCGAAGCTCACCTACGACGGCGTAGCTGCTTGGCTGGACGGCCATGCCCCACCGCCGGCGCACGTCACGGCAGTCGCAGGGCTCGATGCACAACTCCGCCAGCAGGACCAGATCGCACAAACACTGCGGCGCCTTCGCTTCGAGCATGGCGCGCTCAACTTCGAAACCGTGCAGGCGCGGCCCGTCTTCAATGACGGCGTGCTGGCGGATTTGCGCGCCGACGAGAGGAATCGCGCGAAGGAGCTCATCGAGGATTTCATGATCGCGTCCAATGGTGTGGTCGCCCGCTTCTTGCAGAGCAAAGGTCGCAGTCTGCTGCGCCGGGTTCTGCGGTCACCGGAACGCTGGCCCAGAATCGTCGCTCTGGCCGCGAGCGTGGGCCAGCGCCTGCCGGCGCAGCCGGATGCTCTCGCGCTCAGCAGCTTTCTCATCTCGCGCCGTGCCGCCGACCCCGCAGCATTTCCCGAGCTCTCGCTTTCAGTGCTGAAACTGCTGGGCTCGAGCGAATATGCGGTCGAGCTGCCGAACCAGGTCTCCGAAGGTCACTTCGGCCTGGCCGTCAACGAGTACACGCACTCGACTGCGCCGAACCGGCGCTTCCCCGATCTCGTCACCCAGCGTCTGCTCAAGGCAGCGCTCGATGGACGGCCGGCTGCTTATTCCAACGACGAACTGCGCGAGCTCGCCGCGCACTGCACGATGCAAGAGAAGAACGCCTCGAAGGTCGAGCGCCAGGTCCGCAAGGCGGCGAGTGCACTGTTGCTGATCCATCGCGTCGGCCAGCTCTTCTGGGGTATCGTCACAGGTGCGTCCGAGAAGGGGACCTGGGTCCGCATCAGCGAGCCGATCGCCGAAGGCAAAGTCGTCAAAGGCTCAACCGGGCTCGATGTGGGCGATCGCGTGCAGGTCCAACTCGTGCACGTCGACCCCGAGCGCGGTTTCATCGACTTCGCGAGGAAATAACCATGAAGAAGAGCCTCACCGCACTGTTCGCCGTCTGCGCGCTCCTCGCCGGCGGCTGCACCGTCGTCAAGATCGGCAAGGGCGACACCAACTCCATCACGCATGACCCCGGCGAGGAAAAAGACCTGACGAGCCGGGCCTGCCGCAAAGCCGGTAACCAGAACGCCGAGATCATCTCGACGGTGAACAAGGACGCCAACCTCCCGCCGGGCACCGGCAGGCAGGTCACCACGTTTCGTTGCTTGAGCACCAAACCGCAGACATAACCCGGAGGACACGACCATGGCTGAGAGCGTCTACAAGGTCATCGAGCTCATCGGCACCAGCACCGAGTCGTGGGAGAAAGCTGCTGCCGCAGCAATCGGTCGAGCCGGCAAGACCCTGCGCGACCTGCGGGTTGCCGAGGTCTCGCAGCTCGATCTGCAGCTCAACGACAAGGGCAAGGTGGAAAAGTACCGAGCCAAAGTGAAAGTCTCGTTCAAGTACGAGGACGGCAAGGGTTAGCGCGCAAGCGCTAAAGCCAAGCGCCGCGGCCCCCGGCAGTGTAAGATCCGGCCCCTTTTTCGGGCCGGCTCCATGCTTTCCACTGCCAACGTCTCCATTCAATTCGGCGCCAAGCCGCTGTTCGAGCAGGTGTCGGTGAAATTTGCCGACGGCAACCGCTATGGCCTGATAGGGGCCAACGGCTCCGGCAAATCCACCTTCATGAAGATCCTCGGCGGCGAGCTGGAGCAGAGCTCCGGCGAGGTGATGCTGCAGACGGGCCTGCGGCTCGGCAAGCTCAATCAGAACCAGTTCGCGTACGAAGACGAGCGCGTGCTCGACGTCGTGATGCAAGGCCACACCGAGATGTGGCACGCCATGAAAGAGCGCGACCTGATCTACGCCGATGCGCACGCCAGCGACTCGGATTACATGCGAGCAGCGGAGCTGGAGGCGAAGTTCGCCGAGTACGGCGGCTACAACGCGGAAGCGCGTGCCGCGAGCATCCTCACTGATGCGGGCATCGATCCGTCGTTGCACAACGGGCCGATGCGCGAAGTCGCGCCGGGCTGGAAGTTGCGCGTGCTGTTGGCGCAGGCGCTATTCTCCGCGCCCGATGTGTTGCTGCTGGATGAGCCCACCAACAACCTCGATATCAATTCGATCCGCTGGCTCGAAGGCGTGCTCAACGACTACGACGCGACGATGGTCATCATCAGCCACGACCGCCACTTCCTGAACCAGGTGTGCACGCACATGGCGGATCTGGACTTCGGCCAGATCAAGATCTACCCGGGCAACTACGACGACTTCATGCTCGCGTCCACGCAGGCGCGCGAGCGCGTCGAGGCCGCCAACGCGAAGGCGAAGGATCGCATCTCGGACCTGCAGGAATTCGTGCGCCGCTTCTCCGCGAATGCCTCGAAGGCGCGCCAGGCAACCTCACGCAAGAAACTGCTCGAGAAGATCAAGATCGAGGAGATCAAGCCCTCCTCCCGCCAGAATCCGTACCTGCGTTTCGAGCAGAACAAGAAGCTGTATCGCAACGCCGTGACGGTGGAGCACCTGGGCTTCCACTACCCGCACTCGAAAGTGGAAGTACTCAAGAACATCTCGTTCACCGTCGAAGCCGGCGAGCGCATCGCCATCATCGGACCGAACGGCGTCGGCAAGACGACGCTGATGCGCCTGCTCGCAGGCGATCTACATCAGACCAAGGGCAAGATCACCTGGGTGGAAAATGCGCAGGTCGGCTATATGCCGCAGGATCCGCAGGCGGAGTTCGCAAAGAAGGTCGACCTCTTCACCTGGATGAGCGAGTGGCGCGCGAAGGCGCACGACGACCAGGTCATTCGCGGCACGCTCGGGCGCCTGCTGTTCTCGGGCGATGAAATCCGCAAGTCCGTGCACGTGCTGTCCGGCGGCGAGAAAGGCCGCATGATCTACGGCAAGCTGATGCTCACGAACCCGAATGTGATGCTGCTCGACGAGCCCACCAACCACATGGACATGGAAACGATCGAGTCGCTGCAGATCGGGCTGGAGAAATACGCCGGCACGCTGATCTTCGTCTCGCACGACCGCGAGTTCGTCGGCGGGCTCGCGAATCGAATCATCGAGCTGCGGCCGGGCGGCGGCATAGTCGACTTCAAAGGTACCTATGACGAGTACCTGAAGTCGCAGGGCATCGCGACGTAGCCTCCATCGTCCGCACTGCAAACGAGCGCTCAGCGGCACGCGTTGCATGGACATGGAGCGCGTCGCGGTCTCCTGCGCCTGAAGAGCCGGCAAATCGAGGCTGAAGGGCCTGCCGCGGCCGGCACGAGATTTGCTCCTCGATGTCATGCGACTGCCGGCGCTGAAGTTTCTGAGGACATTCCAGGTAGCCGCGAGCCGGCTCAGCTTCAAAGCTGCGGCCGAGGAGTTGTTCGTCACGCCGTCGGCGGTCAGTCATCAGATCAAAGCACTGGAGGAGCAACTCGGTGTCGTTCTCTTCGAGCGGGGACCGCGCTCGCTCACGCTCACCGAGGCAGGGCGCAACTATCGTCAGCACGTCGAGGCCTTGTTCGCGCGACTGGAGCGGGTAACGGAGCAACTGCAGATCAGGCATGGCCGCAGCATAGTGCGGCTACGCATCCCGCCGTTCTTCGCGACCGAGCTGTTGCTGCCACGATTGTTGTCGTTTCTGGAAGCGCAACCGGATACCGATATTCACATCGATACAGCCGCAATCCCGGCCGCGGTGCACGCTGCCGATGCAGATCTGTCGATAGTCGTCGGCGCGACACCTGAGAGCGGACACGCGTGTCACAAGCTGTTCTCGCAGACGTTCGTGCCTGCGTGCTCTCCGACGTTGCTGCAGCGAGCGCCGATCGACACTGTCAGCGATCTCAACCGCCACACGCTGATCGTTCATGAAGCACGGCGCGATGGCTGGCAGCGCTGGGCGGAGCCGCTCGGCATCGAGCTGCACCCCAAGAAGCTGGTACGCCTCGATACCATGCACGCCGCTGCAGAGGCCGCGGAACACGGCGTCGGAGTCGCGCTCGTCTCTGCCCCGCTGGGGCAGGAGCGTTTCCTGCAAGGCTCGCTCATCAAGCTCTTCGACACGCAGCTGCACACAGGCGAAAGCTATTTCCTCGTCTTGCGCAGCGAGGATGCCGCGCGACCAGGCGTGCGCGCGCTGGAGCGGTGGATCCGCGAGCAGTTCACGATTGCCGCATGAGCCCGATTCGACGGTGCGTGAATTCAAATCGTTTGTCGCGGCCCGGGGGCATTCGTAGATTGTTCTCCGCAACGCCTCTTCTCACAGCGTTCGGGAGTGAATCATGAACCGACCCATTCTTGCCGTAGCCACACTGGTCCTGCTCGGATCCCCGCTTGCCAGCCGCGCCGACGCGGTCGCGCAGGCGATGGACGCATGCGTGCAAGCATTCGTCGCCGCAAACCTTCCAAAAGAGCAGCGCGTAGTCGTCGACAAGGAGAACTTCGTGACCGGGCCGCTCGATGCGCAGACCCGCACCTACAGGATAGTGCTGATCGCAACCGGCAAAACGAGCGGCCGACAGATCGCGAAGAGTGTCTGCGTCGCCAACCGCGCGGGCGAGGTCGTCGCACTCAACGGTCGGCGTCCGCAACCCGCTCCGGCAACGGTCGCGACGAACGAGAGCGCACGCTGATTCGTCCCGTCATTCCGGGAGAGCACGATCAACATCCCCCTGTCGATCGTGCGCGGCATGGACGCCTCTCCCGACGTCAGCGCTTCGGCCGGAACGCCTCGCCGAGCAACGTATCGGAGAACGAGCCGCCTGCGCTGCCTTCGGTCGCGTAGCGATACAGCGCGGCTGAGTACACGCCCTGTAGCGCTGACTGCACCAGCGCGAGCCCGACAAACGTCAGCACGACGAGCGCGATGACGAGAACGATCAGCGCGACATTTCCGGTCTGCGCGACTCCGACGATCAACGCCCCGCCGACCACGATCGTGCCGAGATAGAACAAGAAGAATACGAAACCCATCCCGGCGTTGCCGATGATGTTCTCGCCCCAGGTTTTCTTCAGCAGCGCGGCGCTTTCCTTGACGGCGTCGATCGGCCCGACGTCGCGAGTCACCAGGATCGGCACTGTGAGGAACGTCGCGACCGTGAATGCGAGGCCGAGCAGTCCTGCAATCCAGCGGCCGATGAAGCCGGCGCGCTCTTCGATCAGACGGAGGATGAGGCCGACCGTCGCAGCGATCGCCGCGTACCCGAAGATCTGCACGATGCGCGAGCTGGCGATGCGCAGCCCGTCGCTTACTGTCGGATCGCCGCCGTCGAGCCGGATCATGGCCGCACCGACCAGCGCCGAGTTGAAGAAGAAGATGACGAAGTACTGAATCAGATAGAACAGGAACAGGAAGACCATGTACGGCGTCTCGCTGCCCGGCTCGATGGATTGCTCGAACGCGCCAGTCAGAATCAGCGGCACGATGAAGCTCGCCGATACCAGGAGCGTCGCGACGGCCGAGAAAAACGGAAACAGCAGCAGCTCCTTGTCCTGGCGCAGAACCGCGCCGCTCGCCTTGATCAGCTCCCAGCTCCGAGAGATCCGCGTGAACATGGCTTCCTCCCCGCTTGCTGTTTGCCGCTATCGTAACGCTGAGCGCGCTACAATGCGCGCCTGAAGGAGAACCACGTGCTCGATCGACGCGAATTCCTGTCTTCTGCAGTGGCCGCCGCGCTCGCCGCCTCCCCGCTCGCCCAGGCTGCAACACCCAAACGCAACTTCACGGAACAGGCCTACGCCAAGGCCGTCGTGATCGACGCGCTCGGCGGACCGGGCGGCTTCGAGCCGGACGGGACCGGGGATTTGTCGGCGAAGGCATTGGCCGATGTGAAAGCGTCGGGCGTCACTGCCGTGAACCTGACGGTCAACAGCGTTGGCAACGGTCCAAGCAAGTTCGAAGAAACAGTCGTCGGCATCGCGGACGCGGAACGGATGATCGCCAATCATCCGGATCACTTCATGAAGGTGCTCACGGCCGCGGATCTCAAGACTGCGAAGGCCACGGGCCGGATGGGCTTCATCTACGGCTTCCAGGACACGAGCGCGCTCGAGGGCGACCTGCAGCGCCTCGCGATGTTTCATGGCTTCGGCGTACGCATCGTGCAGCCGGTGTACAACCGCCGCAATCTGATGGGCGACGGCTGCCTCGAGCCGGCCGATGGCGGATTGAGCACGCTCGGGCGCGAGCTGATCGCAGAGATCAACAGGCTGAAGATCCTGCTCGATCTCAGTCATGCCGGCGCGCGCACGCAGGCTGAAGGGATCGCGGCGTCGAAGACGCAGATGGCGATCACGCACACGGGTTGTCGCGCACTCGTCGACGTTCCGCGCAACACGCATGATCGTGAGCTGAAGGCGGTCGCAGATCGCGGTGGCGTCGTGGGCATCTACTTCATGCCGTTCCTCCGCACATCCGGCCAGCCGCACGCCGAGGATCTGATTCGACATCTGGAACACGCCGTCAACGTGTGCGGTGAAGACCATGTCGGCATCGGTACCGATGGCGGCATCTCCGAAATCAAGCTCGACGACAAATACGCAGCGTTTCAGCGCAAGTTCTTCGAGGATCGTCAGAAAGCCGGCATCGCCGCGCCCGGCGAAGCAGCCGACGTGTTCAACCTCGTTCCGGAATACAACGACGAGCATCGCTTCCTCACGCTCGCCAACAATCTGGACGAGCGCGGCTGGCCAGCGAAGCGCATCGAGAAGATTCTGGGTGCGAACTTCGCGCGGTTGTTCGGCGAGGTGTGGGGATAATGCCGCGATGAAGGCTCGCTGGCACATACACAATGCACCGGGACGGTACGAGCTGGCGCGTCGTCGATAGACAAATGCGGTGGATCGCCAGTACCGGAGAACTACGTGACGCAACTCAATCGTCGTGAATTGATCGCTGCACTTGCCGCGCTGGGCGTTGGGCCAACGGCGTGGGCTCGCGATGATGAGCCTCGCTTCACCTTCTCACACGGCATCGCCAGCGGCGACCCGCTGCACGATCGCGTGATTCTGTGGACACGCGTGACGCCAATCGATCCAAACGACACGCTGCGGGTTCGCTGGGCGGTCGCGAGCGATCCTGGCATGAAACAGATCCGTCAGTCCGGGCGCTTCATCGCCGACCGTCGGCGTGACTTCACCGTCAAGGTCGACGCCAGCGGCCTCGATCCCGGTCTCACCTACTACTATCAATTCGAGGCACGCGGCGTGAAGTCGCCGATCGGTCGTACGCGCACGCTGCCGGTCGGGCACGCCGATCGCCTGCGCGTCGCATTCGCCTCGTGTTCGAACTATCCGTGGGGCTACTTCAACGCGTACGCGCGCATCGCCGAGCGTGACGATCTGGATTTCGTGATGCATCTTGGCGACTACATTTATGAGTACAAGCTCGGCGAGTACGCGGACCCGGATCTCAAGGGCAAGCGCGACGTCCTGCCGACGCACGAGGCGCTGACGCTGGATGACTACCGCATGCGCTATGCGCTGTATCGGAGCGATCCCGACTTGCAGGAAGTCCATCGGCAGCATCCGTTCATCACCGTGTGGGACGATCACGAGACCGCGAACAACGCATGGCGCGGCGGCGCGGAGAATCACAACCCGGACCAGGGTGAAGGCGAATGGAGCAAGCGACGCACCGGCTTCGTCCAGGCGTACAACGAGTACATGCCGATTCGCAACAGCGCGCCGGGCGACGACAGCATCTATCGTAGTTTCGCTTTCGCCAATCTCGCCGACATCGTCATGCTCGACACGCGACTGATCGGCCGCGACCAGCAGATCCCGTTCAAGACTGGCGAGTCGGATATTCCGGCGACCGATTCGCGACTGACAGATCCCAAGCGCACGCTGCTCGGCTTCGATCAAGAAGCGTGGCTCGCGCGCGAGCTGCGCAAGTCGAACGACCGCAAGCAGCCATGGCGCATCCTTGGCCAGCAAGTGATGATGGCGCAGCTCAGCCGCACGCAAGGCCAGACGATTCGCAATCCCGACCAGTGGGATGGCTACGGTCCGGCGCGCGAGCGACTGTTCCAAGTCCTGCGTGAGCGCGACATCCGCAACAACGTCGTGCTCACCGGCGATATTCACTCCACCTGGTGCAACGAATTGAGCTCCAATCCCTGGGCCACGTCGGCGACGGCAGATGAAGCACGCATCGTCGGCGTCGAGTTCGTCGGTCCGGCGGTCAGCTCACCCGGAGAACGCGATCAGGCGCAGGCCGCAGCCAATTCCGAGAAGCTGCGGTCGACCTCGCCCCACATGAAATACATCGAGCGCTACAGCCGAGGCTACGGAATCCTCGATGTGACGCGCGACCGTGCGCAGTGCGAGTTCTATCACCTCGCAACCGTCAGCGTTCGCGACAACCAGCAGAAGCTGGCGACCGTGTATGCGACCGAGGCCGGCAACAATTCCCTCAAGCCGTCGTCGGCGGAGGCTCGCCCCGCGTTGGCGGAACAGGCCCCGAAGTGAGCACTTCTCTCAAGTAGTCGGCGACCACGGCACACTGCGGATTGTTCGTGATCTCGATCGCAGCCCTGGCCCAGCCTTCCGGCGTGCCTTGATGCTCGCGGTCGATGGCGTGAATGTCGGCGCCAGCCGCGACCAGCAGCTTCACCATTTCCAGGTTGCCCTCGAACGCTGCGGAGTGCAGCGCCGTGCCCTCCGACCCGATGCGCGAGCGCGCATTCGGATTCGCGCCGCGATCGAGCAGCCACTGCACTAACTCGCGATGGCCGAAATCCACGGCGGCGAGAATGATCTCGTCATTCCTGATGAGCTGCGGATCGGCAGCGAGCATCCGTGCAAGAGTGTCCTTGTCGCCGACGCGCGCGTGAACTTCCGCCGGTGCCGCGACACCGCGGCTGCGCAGGTGTTCGACGAGATGTTGGCCACGCGGTCCGAGACGGCTGTAGGCCTCCATCGGCGTCGTCTCCCAGCGGTCCTTGATATCGAACGGAGCGCCGAGCTCGAGCAGACGATCGATCGCGAACGGCGTGCGCGCGAACGCGAGGATCGAGCCGCCGTTCGGCCCAGGCGGAAGTGCTGACTTACCCCTCTGCAACATGCGAGTTACTGCAGCGTCATCACCCGCCATCAAGGCCTCGACAACACCGATGCGCGCACCGCGCGCCAGCAGCGTCTCGCGCATGTCAGGCCGCTCCTTGTCATACGTGATCATGAGCGGCGACCAGTGCTCGTAGAGTCGGTTGTCGCCGTTGACGTCCGCGCCCGCACTCAGAAGCAGATCGAACACATCGCGCCGCGTCGTTTCAATCGAGACGTGCAACGCCTGCGGCCGCCCGCCCCAGTACGGATGCGGACCGACCGCATTCACGATTGCCGGCGATTTCGCGAGCGCCGCTTTGACAGCGTCGATGTGCCCCGCGCCGACGTGACGTAGAAAGACGGCGACCTCCTCGTCAGCTAGCGTCTGCGACTGCGGGTGCAGCTGATCGACGTGCGTCTTGAGCGCGCGCCAACTGGAAAATCCGAACTGGCGCGCGACAGCGAACTGCGCCTCCGCAAGCTTGCGCTGCGGATCCTGCGCGCGCAGCTCGCGAAGATGATCCTTCGCGGTCTTCCGAAGCCAGTCGAGATTGGGACGTGCAGGGAGTGCTTGAGCCATGACACCTTCCTTCCGTTGCGCCCGGTGTCCGCGTGACGGGCAGAAAGAAGGTCGGAGCAATGTTTCGACGCAGGCGGGTTCAACCCTTTTCGCGGACCGACGGTCGCCTGAACGACCGGCGGTGACTGTAGCGCCGGTGGTTTTGCTGCGTCAACTTCAGGTGAATGGAAGCTGATCGATCACGAGGTCAGCGTGCTCTGTGAGTCAAT
>DATENH010000149.1:0-10823 GCA_035275145.1 Steroidobacteraceae bacterium
CGACCGCCTTGCGGCGGTAGCGCAACCAGATTCGTCATGTGCTCACAAATCGGGATCCCCGCGCGCAGCAGGATCGTGTGCGCCGGGCGCACCATGTCCGTCACGTCGTCGATGTTCACCGAGTCGATGCCGACGAACGCCGCTCCCGCATCGACCAGATGCTCGCACGCCGCGGCAGTGAGAAACGGGTTGTCGCGTCCATAGCGCTCGGTGCGCCAGTGCTGACTGAAGTCAGTCCAGACCAGCACGGCCGCGCCGCGCAAATCGGCACCCTTGAAGAGATCGGGCCCCACCGCGCGACCGAGCGAACGCGCATCGAACACGCGCACCGGCACGTGCGCCACGCGCTCGAGCGGCAGGCCGGCCAGGTCGGTCGCGCCGCGATAGCGATGCAAAGGCGAATCCACGTACGTGCCCGTGTTGCCGCACAGGTGGAGCGAAGCGATCAGGAACTCGGACTTGTTCTGATAACGCGCCCGCGAAGTGTCGTGATCGACGAAGACGTGCGCCTCGGGCACCGGCAGCCCGGGATACGTCACCATCCCCGGCTCGATGACGTGGCTGACCTCGATGAAACGGGGCATCAGTCCTCGGCGAGCTGCCGGAAGTCCACACCGAGCGAGCGCAGCTTGCGATACAGATGCGTGCGCTCCATGCCGACGCGCTTCGCCAGCTGCCCGACCTTGCCGTTGCAGAGGATCAGCTGCTGCTGCAGGTACGCGCGCTCGAAATGCTCGCGAGCTTCGCGCAGCGGCAATGCGAGGAGGTCCTGCTTCACCAGCGGTTCGTTGGTCGGCGTGTGCGCGGCGAGCTCACGCTCGATTTCTTCGAGTCGGATCTCTTCCTCGCCGCCCATGATCAGCAGCCGCTGCACGAGATTGCGCAGCTCGCGCACGTTGCCCGGCCACGGATAGTTGCGCAGCCGGTTCTGTGCAGCGACGCCGAAGCGGCGGAACGGCAGATGCTGTTCGTCGACCAGGCGATCGACGTAATAGCGAAGAAGATCCGGCACATCCTGCGCGTAGTCGCGCAGCGGCGGCACCTGCAGCGTGATCACGTTCAAGCGCGAAAGAAGCTCGAGCCGCACACCCGACGCATCGTCGGCATTCAGGAAGCGCGCGGTCGCCGACGCGATGATGCGAACGTTCGACTTCACCGGCGTCGCGCCGCCGACGCGCGTGAAGGTCTGTGCTTCGAGCGCGGCGACGAGCAGTCCTTGCGCTTTCGGCGGCAGGTCTTCGATGCCGTTGACGAACAGCACACCGCCAGCGGCCTGTTCGAACACTCCGGCGTGAACGCCGCTCGCGTCCTCGGTCCCATGCAATGCCGCGGCAGCACCTTCGTCGCTGACGCCCGTCGCGACCAGCTGTACCAGCGGTCCGGCAGAACGCGGGCTCAACGAATGTATGTAACGCGCGAACGATTCGCGCCCGGAGCCCGGCTCGCCGACGATGAGGACCGGCGTCGAGTGCGGAGCGATCTGCTGAGCCTGCTCGCGCAGCGCATGCATCGCGCGACTCTTGCCGACCGGCGCGATCAGCGGCGGCACGAGCGAGCGGCCGGACTGGCGGCGGTTGCGACCGGAGTCGAGCGCGCGCTCGACGGTGCGCAGGAGCTTGGCGAGCGACAGCGGCTTCTCGACGAAATCGAATGCGCCGAGCCGCGTCGCTTCGACCGCGGTCTCGACCGTGCCGTGGCCCGACATCATGACGACCGGGCAGGACGCGCCGTTCGGCTGCGCCCATTCGCGCAGCAGCGTGATGCCATCGGTGTCGGGCATCCAGATGTCGAGAAGCACGAGATCGGGGTCGTGCTGCGTGCGGATCGCGCGCGCCTCGGACGCGTCCGCGGCGACGTCTACTTCATAGCCTTCGTCCGCGAGGATCTCCTTGAGGAGCCCGCGGATCTCGGATTCATCGTCGACGACCAGTATGCGCGCAGCGCTCATGCACGTTCCCTCCTCGTTCCCGTGCGCCGCTCGCGCGTCGGTCCGGTTCGCACGCCAGCGGTCAGCGGCAGCTCGATCCGCACGCGCGCGCCGCCGGTGCGCGCGTTGTCGGCCTCGATTCTGCCGCCATGTTCTTCGACAATCTTCTTCACGATCGCCAGCCCCAGGCCGGTGCCCTTCGATTTCGTGGTCACGTACGGATCGAACACCTGCCCGATGACGTCGGGCCGGAAGCCCGGGCCGTTGTCCTCGACGGTGATCTCGGCAAGCTGCCCCTCGGCCCGCTCGACCAACCGCGTCTCGACGCGGATTTCCGGATCCCGTGCACCTTCCAACGCCTCGATGGCGTTGGCAAGCAGATTGTGAATGATCTGCCGCAGGCGCCCGCGGTCGGCCTCGATCTCGGTCAATGCGGGATCCAGCTTCAGCTTCGGGCGGGCGATCCGGCCCGCCTCGCGCGGGCCTGCGCGGTACAGCTCCGCGACCTCGGCAATGAGCTGGTTCAGGTCGAAGCGTGACACATCCATCTCCGGCGCGCGCGCATATTCGCTGAAGGCGTTGACCATCTCTTTCATGGCCTCGACCTGCTGCACGATCGTGTGCGTCGCCCGGTCCAGCATCTGCGCCTCGCCTTCGTTCATCGAGCCGAGGAGCTTGCGGCGGATACGCTCCGCCGAGAGCTGGATCGGCGTCAGCGGGTTCTTGATTTCGTGCGCCAGGCGGCGGGCGACTTCGCCCCAGGCCGCGTCGCGCTGGGCTTGTAACAATGCGGTGATGTCGTCGAACACGATGACGAAGCCGCCGGGGCTGCGGTCTTCGCCCGACAGTGTCGTACATGCGCACATAAGGATGCGGCGCCCGGATTCCCCCTGCAGAACGAGCTGCTCGCGCCATTCGGTCTGACCCGCGTCCAGATGCGAGCTGCAGGCGAGATCGAACTGCTCGAACAGCGAGCTGCCTTTGCCTGCCTCCACCAGCGGCTTGCCGATGACGTTCTCGACGTCGGCACCGAGGATCGTGCAGGCCGCCTGGTTCGCCGTGCGCACCGTGCGGTCGGGCTCGAGGGAAATGACGCCGGTCGACAGGCGCGCAAGGATGACTGCGAGGTTGGCGCGCTCGGCCTCTACCGCGTGCTGACTCCGCCGGGTTTCTTCGCGCGCGCGCGCCAGTCGCTTGGTCATGTCGTTGAACGAATGAATCAGGATGCCCATTTCATCGTGCGAAGTGAGCGGCAGGCGCATGTCGAAATCGCCCTTCGCGACTGCGCGCGTGCCCGCGACCAGATCCTGGATCGGCCGCACCAGGCGCCGCGCGGCCCAGAACGCGCCGTACAGAGCGCCGAACAACGAGAGCAGCAGCACCAAGGTGAGCGTCAGCGTGAAGCTCGTCTTGAGCGGTTCGCGCAGCCGCGCCTTCTCGCCATAGCGCTGATACGCGGACTCGACGGTGTCGGCGAGCTCGCCGAGACGACGCTCGACCGGGTAAACGGCTTCGAGCATGCGCGGCTCGTCGCCGGGCGAGGTCAGCGGCACCGGCACCGACGTGCGCACCAGGAAACCGCCGCCGGCGACCGGGTCGAGCGTCACGTACGGTTGCCGCGACTGCATGACCATCTCATCGCTCGGACGCGAGGGCACGATCTGCCCGAAGCGCTCCGAGCTCGTGCCGATGATCCGTTGATTCGTGCCCAGCAGCGTCAGCTCGATCGCGCCGTATTGCTTGCGCGCTTCGTCGAGCGCCGCCACGGGATCGTGGCGCGTAGCGATATCGTTGGCGATCGTGCGCGTGCGCTCCATGTACTCCTGGCGGCGCAGGTCGAGCGCCGCGCGCGACAGGTTGAGCGCGTTCTCCAGGCCCTCGCGGATCTCGACGTGGAACCAGCTGTCGATGCCGCGGTTGAGGAACATCACGGAGAAATAGAACACCAGCAGCAGCGGCAGCATCGCGAGCGTCGCCGACATCCACACCATGCGCGCTTCGAGGCGCGAGCCGACCACGCGCTTGCGCCAGTCGCGGATGAGCTGCACGACGCGGCCGCCGATCAGGATCAGCAGCACCAGCAGGCCGGCGACGTTGACGCCGACGATGAACGGATGCAGGTCGCTGAAGTGCGCAGACTGCTGCACGGTCTGCGCCATGATGAGGAGCGCGGCAACCCACAGCCCCGAACCGACCAGGACGAGGATCGAGACCAGTGTCCGCCTTACAGCCGCGGGGACCATGTGTACCACTCGCTGCGCTGACGCCAATCGTCCGACCAGAACAGGATGAAGCGCAAGGTGTCCGGCATGGTGCGCACGTCGAGGCTGGCGCGCAGGCTGATCTCGTGGCGCCGCTCGGGCCGGACCAGCGCCTGGTCGAGGATCGGGAGATTGCTGATGACCCGCAGCGAATCGAGCGCGGCGTCGAGCGTCGCGTAGGAAGCCTGCTCGCCGCTATTGACGTTCCGCACCAGGTAACGGTCGCTGAGCGCGTGATAGACCAGCTCGTAGCTCTGGTCGAGGGTCGCCACCGTTTCGTCGATCCAATAGGAGCGCTGGCGGTGGACCACGATCTCCAGGTGCAGGGTGAACGGCGCACCGTCGCGCACGGCGGCGCGGGCGCCTTCGCCGATGTCGAAGCTCAGCGTCGTGTTGAGCTGGTAGACGCCTTCGGCGCGCTCGACGTAGGCGGAGCGGATCTCGAAACGCTCCTGCGCCCAGCTACGCGGCGTGTAGCAGAGACCGATGCAGACGAGCACGAACAGCAGATGGAATGCTGCCGGCCCACGTCGCAGACGGGGGCGATCTCGCGCTTCGCGCTCAAGCGGGCTCGCAGCCACTCACTGTCCTTCGGGTTTTTCTAGGCAAGCATAATAAAAGCCGTCCATGCCGGCTGTCCCTGCCCCGATCCGCACAGCCGCCGTCGTCTCGCGCGCCTGCGCAACGGCCGCCTTGAATGCCGCCACCACTGCTACGGTTTCGGCCTGCAGGGCCGAGCAGCTCGCGTAGACCAGCCGGCCACCCGGCGCAAGCAGCGCCCAGCAGGCTTGCAGCAGCTGCAGTTGCTTGGTCGCAAGCGCTGCGACGTCTTCCGGCCGGCGCAGCAGCTTGATGTCCGGATGGCGCCGGATGACGCCCGTTGCCGAGCACGGCACGTCGAGCAAGATCCGCTCGAACGGCCGCCCATCCCACCAGCCGGCCGGCTCGCCAGCATCGCCGGCCACCAGCGTCGCCGAGAATTGCAGGCGGCGCAGGTTGTCGGCGATCCGCGTCAGACGCTTGGGAGAAACATCGACCGCGACCAGCTCTGCAAGTTCAGGCTGCAGCTCCAGCAAGTGTCCGGTCTTGCCGCCGGGCGCCGCGCAGGCATCGAGGATCCGCTGGCCGGGCCCGGGTGCGAGCAGACGCGCACCGAGCTGCGCGGCGGCGTCCTGGATCGACACCTCCCCGTCCGCGAACCCCGGCAGATCCGCGACGTCCACGGCGTCCGCCAGCAGCAGCGCCTCGTCGTCGTACTGGCTGTCCGCGATCTCGATGCCGCTCGCCGCGAGCCGCGCTCGATACTGCGCGCCGCTCGTGCGCCGCCGGTTGACGCGCACCCAGAACGGCGGACGCTGATTGTTCGCGTCGAGAATCGCTGCGGCCTGCTCGCCCCAATCCTTCGTGATCGCATCGACCAGCCAGCGCGGATGCGCGGTCCGCACTGCGATGTCGCGATCGATCTGCGCGCTCAGAGTTGCGTGCTCGCGCTGGCAGCGTCGCAGGATCGCGTTGATGAAGCCGGCAGCGCGCGGGTGCCCCATCTGACGCGCCGCCTCGACCGTCTCCGCGACGGCTGCGTGCGCGGGAATCTCCGTGTACAAGAGCTGGCACAGTCCGACGATCGCGAGTGCGCGCACGTCGGGATCGAGCTTCTGGCCGGGACGTGCAAGCAGGCGCTCGAGCAAAGCGTCGAGTCGCAAATACCAGCGGATGCTGTCGTAAGCGAGGGCGCGCAGCAGTCCACGTTCCTGGCGCGTCGCCTTGTCGTCGATCACCAGAGCCGCATCGAGCGAGCGGCCGCGCAGCGCCACGTCCGCAACGATCTTTGCCGCAGCGGCGCGAACTGCTGCCGAACGGCTCACGATCCGAGTACCGCGCCGTCCAGACGATGCGCCTTGAGGAACTCCGCTGCAGACATTGCTTTGCGACCGGCGCTCTGCACTCGCGTCAGACGCAGCACGCCGTCGCCGGTGCTCACGTCGATGCCCGCGGCGCTGGTGGCGAGCACCTCGCCAGGTTCGCGCGACGCACGCGAATCGATGGGAACTGCCTGCCACACGCGCAACTGCTGACCGTTCAAGCGCGTCTCCGCGACCGGCCACGGATCGAATGCGCGAATCTGGCGATCGATTTCCGCCGCGGAATGCGACCAGTCGATGGCTGCCTCTTCCTTGCGGAGCTTGGTCGCATACATCACGCCGTCCGCGGGCTGGACGCGTGGCTTCGCGGTGCCTTGCGAGATCTCTTCGAGGGCGGCGAGCAGCGCTTCGGCGCCGAGCGCCGCCAGCCGATCGTGCAGGCTCGCTGCCGTCTCGCGCGCCTCGATCGGCACTGCACGCGTGAGCAGCATCGGACCCGTGTCGAGGCCGGTCTCCATCTGCATGATCGTCACGCCGCTCTCGGCATCGCCGGCAGCAATCGCACGCTGAATCGGTGCAGCACCGCGCCAACGCGGCAACAGCGAAGCATGAATGTTGATGCAACCCAGTCGCGGCGTTTGCAGGACCGATGGCGGGAGCAGCAATCCGTAAGCGGCGACGATCATGATGTCGGCAGACCAGCCCTGCAGTCGCTCGACCGCTGCTGCATCACGCAGCGACGCTGGCTGCTCGACCGGCAACCCATGGCGCAGCGCGCATTGTTTGACCGCGCTGGCTGCGAGCTGCTGACCGCGACCGGCCGGACGATCCGGCTGCGTATAGACGGCGAGGACCCGATGCGACGAGCGCAGCAGCGCTTCGAGCGCCGGCACAGCGAACTCCGGCGTGCCCGCGTAGACGATGGACAGATGGTTCTTCAGAGGGCTTTCGGCGCGGCGCGCGCGCTGCCCGGGCCGCGCTCCTTGCGCTCCTTCTCGAGCTTCTTGCGGATGCGCGTGCGCTTGAGCTCCGACAGGTAATCGACGAACAGCTTGCCGTCGAGATGATCGATCTCGTGCTGGATGCACACGGCGAGCAGCCCCTCGGCCTCGAACTCGATCTGCTTGCCGTCGCGATCGAGGGCCCGCACGCGGATCTTCTCGGCGCGCGTCACCTTGTCGAAGTAGCCGGGTACGGACAGACACCCTTCCTCGGTCTCCTCGACGCCGCTGCGCTCGAGGATCTCCGGATTGATCAGCGCCAGCTTCTGGTCGTGCTTCTCGCTCAGGTCGATGACCAGCACGCGCTTGGCGACGTTCACCTGCGTGGCCGCGAGGCCGATGCCGGGCGCGGCGTACATCGTCTCGAACATGTCGTCGATGAGAGTCCGCAGCGCCGCGTCGACTTGCGTGACCGGCTGCGCACGGTTGCGCAGCCGCGGATCGGGAAATTCCAGAATTTGAAGCAGTGCCATAGCGGAAAAGTCAGGTCATTCGCACAATTCACGGGCCCCGCGCGAATGGGCCGCGAGGCAAACTGAGAACCACGTCGCTATAAAGAACCCAATTCGTGCAATCGCTGCAAAGATGCTGCTAAAGTTCGGCCGCAGTTGAACTTAATATCGGCCTCCGCACGGGCTGCCGAGAGGCGCGTACCGCGTCGCAACAGCCCTGGCGAAACGCCCGGGCCGACATCATACGATCAGGAGCTTGTTCGGCGCATGAAGACTGCGAATCTGCCCTTCCGTCCCGCGATCGTTCTCAGCCTGATCGCCGGCCTGACCGTTACCACCGGTCTGCTTCCTGTCAGCTCAACCGCACAGGACACTCAACGCACCATCGCGACCGGCAGCAATATTCCGCTGACGGCGGATGCCCCCAACGAGTACACGGTGAAAACCGGCGATACGTTGTGGGACATCTCCAAGGTGTTCCTGCGCGATCCCTGGTATTGGCCCGAAATCTGGTACGTCAATCCCCAGGTCGAGAACCCGCACCTGATCTATCCGGGTGACGTGCTCAAGCTCGTCTACATCGACGGCCAGCCGCGCGTCACCGTCGGCGACCGCGGTGCTGCGGCCGAGGGCGGCGGCGGCAAACGCCTGTCCCCGCAAGTGCGTCGCGAGCCGCTCAGCTCGGCGATCACCGCCATTCCGTATGACGTGATTGCCGGCTTCATGGGCCGTCCGACGCTGCTCGACGGCGACCAGGTCAAGAACGCCCCTTACGTGGTCGCGCTCCGCGACGGTCACGTGGTCGGCGCAACCGGCAACGAGATCTATGCCAAGGGCATCAGCAGCGCCGCTGCCGACACGCGCTACAGCGTCATCCACGTCGAAGAAAAGCTCTACGACCCGGATAACCACGACCTGCTCGGCTACTCCGCCCTGTACGTCGGCTCGGGCCCGGTCGCCACCACCGGCGACCCTGCGAAACTGCTGCTGACCGACTCGGCACGCGAGGCACTGCAGGGCGACAAGCTGTTCCCCGAGTCGGTCGACGTGAATGTCGACTTCGTGCCGCACGCGCCGTCGGCCGACGTCCATGCGCGCGTCATCGCCGTGCGCGACCACACGAGGATGGGCCAGTACCAGGTGATCGCCCTGAACAAGGGTCAACGCGCCGGCCTCGAGCCCGGACACGTTGTTGCGATCAGCCAGCTCGGCGGCATCGTGCGCGACAGTTACTCGAAGGGCGGCATCAGCGCGACGACCAGCACGCGCGGGCGCGGCAAGCCGACGCAGCTCCCCGACGAGCGCATCGGCCTCGCTATGGTCTTCAAGGCCTTCGACAAGATGAGCTACGCGCTCGTGATGGAAACCTCGCACGAGATTCGCCAGGGCGATTTGGCGGGAAATCCCTAAGAAAGTGACACAAGTGACAGGGGTGACATAGGTGACCATGCAGTCACCTGTGTCACCTTCGTCACTTGTGTCACCTGTGTCACTTCCCTCCTGGCTCACCCTCCTCCGCGCTCCTGGCCTGCATGCTGCAGGCTTGCGCACGCTCCTCGAGCAATTCGACTCCGTTGATTCCATCGATTGGCTGCCAGCTCTGCGTAGTGAGCACGGTGCAGCGATCGACGCCGAGCTGCGCTGGCTCGAGCACCACGAGCATCACTTCGTCCCGCTAGGCAGCGACAGCTACCCGCCGCTGCTCGCCGAGGTCAGCGACGCGCCGATCGGATTGTTCGTCCGCGGCGACCCCACAGTGTTGTCGTTGCCGCAGCTCGCGATCGTCGGCTCTCGCAACCCCACTGCCGGCGGCCGCGACAATGCGACCAGCTTTGCGGCGCATCTCGCACGCTGTGGTCTCGCCATCACCAGCGGTCTCGCGATCGGCATCGACGCGGCTGCTCATCAGGGGGCGCTCGCCGCGGGAGGCATCACGGTTGCGGTGTGCGGCACCGGCCTGGACATCGACTATCCCGCCGCGAACAGCGCGCTGGCGGAAGCGATAGCGAAGCGCGGTGCGCTCGTCAGCGAATTTCCGCTAGGCATGCCGGCGCTGCCGGCGAACTTTCCGCGCCGCAATCGCATCATCAGCGGACTGTCGCTCGGCACTCTCGTCATGGAAGCCGCAGTGCGCAGCGGCTCGCTCATCACTGCCCGGCTCGCCGCCGAGCAGGGTCGCGAGGTGTTCGCCATTCCGGGCTCGATCCACAACCCGCTCGCGCGCGGCTGCCATCAGCTGATCCGGCAAGGAGCGAAGCTGGTCGAAACGGCGGATGACATCTTCGCCGAGCTGCGCGCGCTCCTCGGCGCACTGGCGCCCGCGCTGCAAGTTGCTGTTCCGGATGAGCGAAACGCAGCGGCGGCCGGGCCCGGATCGCGCGCTGCAGTCGGCACGGTATTGGACAAAGCATATGAAATCCTGTTAGATGCGCTCGGCTTCGAGCCGGCCGGCGTCGACACACTGGTCGAGCGCACCGGGTTCGCGGCCGACGAGGTAGCATCGATGCTGCTGATCCTGGAGCTCGACGGCCAGCTCGAGTCCCGTCCCGGCGGGCGTTACGTCCGGCGCGTCCTCAAGGCAGCGAAATGAAGGAAAGCGTTCTCGATATTCTGATTTACCTATTCGAGAATTATTTCGACGCCGAGCTTGAATTGGCCCCCGAGCCCGACCGCGACACGCTCAAAGAAGAGCTCGAGCGGGCCGGCTTCTCCGAACGCGAGGTCGGCCGCGCCCTGGAGTGGCTCGAGCAGTGTGCGGACCCGGAGCGTGCCGGAGCCCATTCCGGATTCGATCAGGCGACTTCGCGATCGATCCGCGTGTTCGACGCACGCGAGCAGGCACGACTCGACAGCGATTGCCGCGGCTACATTCTGTATCTGGAGAACATCGGCATCGTCAACGCGGCGCAGCGCGAGCTGGTGATCGACCGGTTGCTGGCGCTCGATGCACGGCAGATCGACATCGAGCAGGTGAAGTGGGTGGTGCTGATGGTGTTGTTCAGCCAGCCCGGACAGGAGAATGCATTGTTGCGAATGGAGGATCTGGTGTTCGACGGGCGGGCCGAGGCGGTGCACTGAGCTGAGGTCGGACCCAAGTCCGGCACAGTGGCAAGCACCGCGGCCGTCCCGCGGTTTTCTTTTTTATGGAGCAGAAGAACCTCGTCATCGTCGAATCGCCCGCCAAGGCGAAGACCATCAAGAAGTATCTCGGCAAGAACTTCGAGGTACTGGCTTCGTATGGTCACGTGCGCGACCTGGTGCCGAAGGAAGGCGCGGTCGATCCGAAGCGCAAGTTTGCGATGCGCTACCAGATCCTGGAA
>DATENH010000150.1:0-41845 GCA_035275145.1 Steroidobacteraceae bacterium
TCGGCGAGCGCGCTGTTCTCGGCGCACTGACCGCGAGCGCACCGGACGCGAGCTGCAGACGTCGCGACGACCCAGGGATCCTTACCTCGATTTCGTACGCCTGCGGACCGAAGGCGCGCATATCGCCGCCGGCGTTCACCAGGCCAGTGCTGCAGGCTTCCTCGATGAGGAGCTCGACTGCACGGTCGATCGCGAATCCCTTCGCGATCCCGCCCAGATCCAGCAGAGCAGGGCGGAGCGGAGCGCGGACCGAAGCGGGATCGACAAGCTGCAAGTCACCGAGGCGGGCAGGGCTGGCCGGAATGCACGGGTCGAACTGTCCATCGCTCGATCGCCACAAGCGCAGCGAGAGTGCGAGCACCTCGAACGTCCAAGGATGGACGGATAGCAGCGATCCGGCGGGTGCCTCAGCGATCCGAACGAGGTCGCTCCCGCGCGTCGTCGGGTGCATCGCCCGCTCGACCGTCTGAAAGACCTCGCACACCCGATCGAGGGCGCGCGTCTGGGCCGCGGTCTCGCTTACCCCCCGCGCTTGAATGGCGAGGAACGTCCCGAGGGCGACCGTAACTCGCTGAAAACTATCCATCGGGCGAGTTTCGCGCGATCTGGGCTGTTAGTCTAAATGCAATTCGTTATCATTTGCGCTCGCATCGGGTCGGAGCCCGGGCTGAAGAGTCGAGAAGAACATGATCCCTGGTCCGCGCTGCTGGCTTTCACTCCTTACCCTGGCTGGGCTCGCCGCCTGTACATCCGGCGGCGGCAATGGCGCGAGCTCCGCGCCGCCCGTCGCCACGCCTGATCTTTCCGCGGCCGCGGCGTTGGGCGAGAAGATCTTCGACGACACGTCGCTGTCGTCCAGCGGACGCCTCGCTTGCGCAAGCTGTCACGAGAGCGATCGTGCGTTCGCTGGCGACTCCGTCGTGCCAATCGGCGGCGGCGGACTCGACGTGCAGGGTTTCCGCAACGCGCCCTCGCTCAAGTACCTCACGCAGAATCCTGCGTTCTTCTTCGACGATGAAGGCACGCCGACCGGCGGCTTCGATCGCGACGGACGCGCCGCTTCATTGATGGAGCAGGCGCGCCGACCGTTCCTCGCGCCCCACGAGATGGCGAACGCCTCGGTCGCCGACGTCGTCGACAAGCTGAGCCGCGCCGCCTACGCCGCCGAATTTCGCGCCGCTTTCGGCCAGCAGATCTTCGCAACGCCGGACGCAGCGTTCGAGCGCGCGTTGTTCGCTCTGCAAAAGTACCAGCAGGAAGACCTCGCAGAGTTTGCGCCGTACTCGAGCCAATACGATGCGTTCCTCGCTGGCCGCACACGCCTGAGCGATGCGGAGCTGCGCGGTCTCGCGCTGTTCAACGATCCGCGCAAGGGCAATTGCGCCGCGTGCCATCCGAGCGCGCGCGGTGAAAATGGAACGCCGCCGCTGTTCACCGATTTCACGTACGACAACCTCGGTGTGCCGCGCAACGCCGACATTCGCGCCAACGACGCTGCGGATTATTTCGACCTGGGATTGTGCGGGCCGGATCGCACCGACATCACCGACATGCGCGAGCTGTGCGGCGCCTTCAAGGTGCCGACGCTGCGCAATGTCGCGGTGAGCGCGCCGTACTTTCACAACGGCCGCTTTGCGACGTTGCTCGAAGTCGTGCGCTTCTACGTGCGCCGGGACACGAATCCCGACGAGTGGTATCCGCTCGATCCCGCGACCGGCCTGCCGCGCAAGTTCGACGACTTGCCCGCCGAGCTCGCCGCCAACGTGAATACGACCGAGCCTCCGTACGATCGCAGCCCCGGCGACCTGCCGGCGCTGAGCGAGCCGGAGATCCAGGATGTGGTCGCGTTCCTGCAGACCCTGACCGATGGCTTTACCCAATGAGAGTCGAACCAATGACTGGCAACGGATTCGTCACGATGTCCCGCTCGCTGCGCATCGCCGCGGCTCTAGCCTGCGCTCTTGCAGCCGTGTCGCCGGCGCGCGCGGCTTCGCAGGCAGATCTCGAAGCGAAAGTGGCGGAGCTCGCACAGCAACTGCAGGAAGTGCAGCGGGAGCTGGCTGTCCTCAAATCGCAGCAGCAGTCGGCGAGTGCGCCGGCCGCTGCGGTCGCAGCGCCAGCCGCGGTGGCAGCGACTGGCAGGGCCGAGCCCGATAGCAACGTCGTCAACTGGTTCGGCTACGGCGAGCTGAGTTACTCGCGTCCCACCGACGATTCCGCGGGGACCACGGCCGACGTCGGCCGCTTCGTGCTGGGCGCGAGCTATCGCTTCGATGAGAAGACCCGCTTCATCAGCGAGCTGGAGGTCGAGCACGCGATCGCGTCCGCCGACGACGCCGGCGAAGTCGAGGTCGAGCAGGCGTGGATCGAGCGCGAGCTCAGCGACACGATCTACGCGAAGTTCGGCCTGTTCCTGATCCCGTCCGGGCTGCTCAACGAGTCGCACGAGCCGACGCGCTACTACGGCGTGTTCCGCAACTTCGTCGAGACCGCGATCATTCCCACGACGTGGCGCGAGATCGGCGCGGCGCTCGAAGGCAACACGACTGCGGGCTGGCGCTGGGACGTCGGCATCACGACCGGCCACGACCTGTCGGCCTGGGATGCGACCTCGGAGGAGGGGCTCGAATCGCCGCTCGGCGCGATTCACCAGGAGGGTCAGCTCGCGCGCGCCGGCGATTTGAGCAGCTTCGGCGCGCTCAACTACACAGGCATTCCGGGGCTGCGCGTCGGCGGCTCCGTCGTGTACGGCGACATCTCGCAGGGACAGCCTGGCTTCGACAACAACAAGCTGCTGCTGTGGGAAGGCCATGCGCGCTGGACGCCGGGTGCTTGGGACTTCAGCGCGCTTTACGCGCGCGGCGAAATTTCCGATACCGCAGCCGTCAACCTGACGCTGGTCGGCAACCCCGTGTTGATTCCCGAGAGCTTCTACGGCTGGTACGCGCAAGCGGCATACGTCGCCACCTTGCCGAACTCCTGGACACTCGCGCCGTTCGCGCGCTTCGAGCGCGTCAACACTGGCGCCGGCTACGCGTTCATCGGCGCCGGCATCACGCCGGCCGCGCTCGAGGCCGAAGAGATCACGACGTTCGGCATCAACCTGAACATCGCCTCCGGCGTCGTGTTCAAGCTCGACTACCAGATGTTCGATCTGAACTCGGACGCCGATCGCATCGATCTCGGCCTGGGCTATGCGTTCTGACACGACCATCATCTGCGTGCTGGCGACGGCGCCCCTGCATGTCGCGAGCGCGGCGGTCTATGCCACCGCCGAGCAGGCGCAGCGCGAGCTGTTTCCCGACGCGACTTCCTTCGACGCCGTTCCGTTGAATCTGTCGGCAGCACAACAGCAGGAGATCGCGCGTATTGCAGGCCCGCAGGCCGGACACGGCGCGTTGAGCGTCTGGGCGGCGCGGCAGGGCACGACGGTGCTCGGTCACGTGTTCGTCGACGAGGTGATCGGACGCGAGGACTTCATCACATACGCCGTCGGCATTCGCGCCGACGGTCAGTTGCTGCCGGTGCGTGTGCTCGAATATCGCGAGAGTCACGGCGGTGAGATCCGCAATCCGCGCTGGCTCGCACAGTTCGCCGGCCGCTCGAGGGTCCAGCAGCTGCGCTTCGGTACGGATATCAAGAACATTGCCGGCGCGACGCTTTCGAGCGAGCACGTCACCGCGGGCGTGCGTCGCATCCTCGCGATCCGACAAACCGCAGTTGCTGCGTCAGCCGCTGCCGGGTCGACAGGCTGACCATGCCGACCTGGTTACGCAGCACTCTCTATGGAAGCCTGGGTCTGCTGTGGCTCAGCGGAATCGCGTGGCTGGTCCTGCACCTGTTCTTCGCACGCGATACGGAGTTCGGTGCAGCGCCTCATCCGTGGCAGCCGGGAATCCTGCTCGTCCACGGCGTGCTCGCCGTCGTAGCAACGTTCTTGTTCGGCTGGATTTCCGGCTCGCACGTCGGCTTCAACTGGAACCGCGGCGCGCAGCGCGTCAGCGGCGTCCTGCTGATTGCGCTGCTCGTCGTGCTCGCACTGACCGGCCTCGGCAACTACTACCTGACTTCGGATGCTGCGCGTAGCGTGAACAGCATCGTGCACGAAGCCGCTGGCTTGCTCGCGATCGTCCCAGCGCTCGTGCACTGGGCCGTCGCGCGTCGCTGATCCGCCGTCAGTTCGCGGCTGACGTAGCGCTCGTCGTAGCGGGTGTCTCAGTCTCCTTGCCGCGATAGCGGTTGAACCACGCAAGAATCGCACTCGCTTTCGCCGCGGACTGCGACGGTCGCGCCGTCAGGCCGCCGTGCGATGCGCCCGGGACCTTCACGAGTCCCGTCGGCACGCCTGCCAACTGCAGAGCCTGGTAGTACTGCTCCGAATCGCTCAGCGGCGTGCGGAAATCGTGATCGCCGACCAGCACGAGCGTCGGCGTCTTCACATTACCGACCAGCGACAGCGGCGAGCGCTGCCAGTACGCATTCGGATCTTCCCACGGCAGCTTGCCGAACCAGTACTTCGGCATGAACGGCGCGATGTCGGTAGTGAGTACCGTGCTCGCCCAGTTGATCACCGGCTTCTGCGACACCGCCGCTTTGAAGCGAGTCGTCTTGCCGACGATCCACGCAGTCAAGATGCCGCCGCCCGAGCCGCCCGTGACGAACAGGTTGTCCGCATCGACGTAGCCCTCGGCGATCGCAGCATCGACGGCGCTCATCAGGTCGTCGTAGTCCTGTCCCGGATACTTGTGATGGATCAGGTTCGCGAACTCGTTGCCGTACGAAGTCGAACCGCGAGGATTCGTGTACAGCACGGCGTAGCCTGCCGCGGCGTACAGCTGATAGTCGGTCGAGAAGCGCGGCCCGTAAGCAGCGAACGGCCCGCCGTGGATTTCGAGAATCAGCGGATACTTCTTGCTGCGATCGAAATTCGGTGGCGTGACGATCCATGCCGAGATATCGCGCTGATCGGCCGACGACTTCACGGCCAGCGGTTTCACGTCGCCGAGCGTCTTGCCGTTCAACAACCCGTCGCTGAGATGCGTGAGCTGCCGCACTTTGCCGCCGCGCGCGATGGAAATGTCAGTCGGCCGTTGCGACGAGCCGCTGGTGAAAGCGATCGCGCCATTGTTCGCGACGCTGAACTGACCGCCCGTGTACGGCCGATCGAGCGACCCGCCGCTGAGTCCTGCCACGACCGTTTCGACTTTGCCGTTGAGCGACACGCGCGCCACTTTGGTAACTGCCTTGTCGTCGTACTGCACGTACAAGCTGCGGCCGTCATGCGCCCACGTTGCATCGTCGATCGTGCGATCCAGCGACGCCGTCAGCGAGTGCGAATTGCTGCCGTCGATTCCCATCAAGTTGAGCTCGGCATTCTGATAGCCGAGGTACTGGTCTTCGAAGCTGAGATACGCGATCGACTTGCCATCGGGCGACACCACCGCGCCGCGATCCGGGCCATTGCGCTTGGTGAGCTCCTGGACCGCGCCGTCTGCGAGCGCAACGCGATAAACCTCGGTATTCACCGGCTCGCGCTGCCAGTTCGCGCGGCGATTGCCGGTCACGAGCACGTACTGGCCGTCCGGCGCCCACGAGATCGGACCGTCTTCGTTGAAGGCGCCGAACGTCAGTTGCCGCGGTGCACCGCCGTCCGCGGAAACGACATATATATGTGTGTAGCCCGGCTTGAGATAACCGCCTTCGTCGGTGCGATAGATCATGTCGGTGATCAGCTCGAGCGGTGGCGCCCACTCGGCGCCTTCCGGCTTCGGCGGCGCCTCGCCGAGCCGCGCCTTTTCATCCGGCGCGAACATCGTGAACGCGATCCACTTGCCGTCCGGCGACCAGTTGAGATTGCCCGGTGCATCGGTGAGATCGGCGATCTTCGCCGTCTGGTTACTCTGCAGCCAGCGCACGAACAATTGCGGCCGGCCGCCTTCGGCCGTCGAAACGTACGCGATGCGATCGGCCGTCGGCGACCAGCGCGGCTGCGAATGCGAGCCCGCCGCTGTGACCAGCGGCCGCTGCTCGCCAGTCTCCGCGTCGACGAGCCAGATCGACTGGCGGCCACGGTCCGTCATGATGTCGAACGAGATGCGCGTGTAGGCGATCTCGCGGCCGTCCGGGCGGATCTGCGGATCGCTCGCGAGCTGGAGCGCGAACAGGTCGCGCCCCTGGAACAGGCGATTCGGCGCATCGGGCGGCGTCGCCAGCACCGATGCGGACACCGCGGAAAGGAGCGTGAGAGCAATGAGCTTGCGCATGACGACGGCACTCTCGAAACGGAAAGAGTGCGGACGCTAGCTTAGGTTCGTGCGCCGGTCCAGTAGGATGGCGGACATGCATACAACAATGTCGCGGACAGTCGCGGTGGTTGCGCTGCTGTTGCTCACAGTCGCCGCAACGGAGCATCCACCCCGGCCGGGTGACGAGGGCGTTTTTTACGGCCCGCTGGTGCGAGTCAAGGACGGCGATTCGCTGGTCGCGAAAGTGCAGGGCGTGGCGATGGACTTCCGACTGGCCGAGATCGATGCCCCGGAGCGCGACCAGCCGTACGGCGAGCAGGCGAAGCTGGATCTGCAGTCGCTCGCGAAAGGGCAGCAGCTCGTCATCCGGCCCGTCGATACCGATGGCTATGGGCGGACCGTTGCGCACATCTGGAATGGCAGCACGTATCTCAATGCCGAGATGGTCAAGCGAGGTGCAGCCTGGTTCTACTCCAGGTATGCGGCCCACGAGACGCTCTACTACGTGGAGCAGAACGCTCGCGAGGCGAAGCGCGGTCTGTGGGCACTGCCGTCGAAAGACCGCATCGAGCCGTGGGAATGGCGCAAGCGCAAGCACCCGCGGAACTGACGCTGCTGCGGCCAGTCAGATCCTGACGGAGTCCTCGCAAGAAGGGAGACGTCTCATGGCCATGAGCATCAGTGCGCACGACGATTCCGGTCCCATCGCCGACATGAACACGACGCCGCTGGTCGACGTCATGCTGGTATTGCTGATTCTGTTCATCATCACGCTGCCGGTCATGACCCACAGCACGAACCTGCACATCGGCGAGGGCCCGCCGACGCAGACCTTGCACGACACGATCGATCTGGCGATCGATTTCGACGGCACGATTCTCTGGAACGGCACGGTCGTTCGCGACCTCGCGCAGCTCGAGCGCTACTTCGCGGTCGAAGCCGGCAAGGCGAATCAGCCTGAACTGCATGTGATGCCCGATCGACGCGCGAGCTACGACGCGGTCGCGAAGGTGCTGGCGCTGGCCCAACGGAGCGGCATGCAGCGCATCGGCTTCGCCGGACAGGAACGGTTCCGCGAATAGCAGACAGCAGGAAAAGAAAACCGCCAGTACCCCGGTGTACTGGCGGCAAGGCCTGCGTGAAGGGTTACCTCGGAAGCAGGCGGGGGCACCCGCTTTTGGAATCGTCTATCGGTCCTGCCGTCGCAGCGTCTGCATCATTTCGTCGACTTGCTGCTCGGTCACTGTCTGCTCCAGTGCACCGGATACGGACTGCCAGGCCCACAGGCTCGGTTGACGGGGCTGCTGCTTGCGCCGCGTGCGCCCGGTGTGCAGTTCGGAGAGACGCTCGGCTTCTTCCACCGTCATCAACTGCTCACTCGGATAGCGGACCATCGCGCAACCCTCCATGACCTGATCGAGCCTGGTTTTCTGGTCGAAAGCGGCCAAGGCCCTTTCGACGACGCCGTCGAAAGACGCGACTTTCGCCGGCTACGAGACAGTATCGGCCGCGCCTGCCGGCGCTGGAATCAGACCGACGCTGAAAGTTCGGTCGCGCAGCGCGCTATGATTGGCAAAACGTACAAGCCATGACGAATAACCAGGTGGAGGATTCGACACATGCGCGGCAAGGGGTGGTTGATCGGGATCGTGGTCGTGGTGGCGGTCGTCGCCATCGCGCTGTTCGCGGGTCGCGATACATGGGCGACCGCAAAGATCGGCACTGTGTACGTCGCCAAGCAGACGTGCTCGTGCCTGTTCGTCGCCGGCCGGCCGTTGGAATCGTGCCGCACGGATTACGATCCGGAGGCGCTCAAGCCGCTGACGGTCGAGAAGAGCGACAGCGGCGTCAAAGTGTCCGCGCTCGCGGGCCTGGTCTCCGCGCAGTCGAAGTTCGAGCCGGGCTTCGGCTGCCATCCAGAGAATTGAGGAGACCTCCATGAGCGCATTCGACCGTAGAGCAATCTGGATTGCCGTTGCCGCTTCCTGCTGTGTAATGACTGCACGCGCGGAGCTCGCGCCGTTGCCGCCGCAGCCGGCCGACGTTCCGTGGCCGACCGCCGAATGGCCGACCGGCCCGCTGCCGGAAGGTGTCGATCGCGCTGCGCTGGACGCGGCGATGACCGATGCGTTCGGCCAAAAGGCGCCTGGGCTCGGCGAAACACGCGAAGTCGTGATCATCGTCGGCGGCAAGCTGGTGCACGAGCAGTACGGCACTGGCTACAACGCCGATATGAAGCTGGTTTCATGGTCGATGGCGAAGTCGATCACACAGGCATTGGTCGGCATCGCGTCGAAGCAGGGCAAAGTGAACGTCGACGCGCCGATGGGCAACCCGCACTGGGCCGCGACCGACAAGCAGGCGCAGATTCCCTGGCGCACGTGGCTGAACATGACGGACGGCATGCGCTACCTGGAAATCGAAGCGAAGACGATCGCGGACAGCGACGCGTCGCGCAAGCTGTTCGGGCCGGGTCGGCTGGACGTGGCGAACTACTGCGCGGGCTTGCCTTACATCCATGAGCCCGGTACGCACTGGAATTACAACTCGTGCGGCATCGTGCTCACGGCTGATGCCTTGACGCGCGCGATCGTGCCGAATCCGGAGTCGCCAACGGCGCGGCGTGCGGAGATGTTGAAGTGGATGCACGAGAGCTTGTTCGACGTGATCGGCATCAAGCCGCAGCCGGAGTTCGATGCATCGGGCCTGTACTACGGCAGCGCTCTCATCTATGCGAACGCGCGCGACTTCGCGAAGTTCGGTCTGCTGTATCTGCGCGACGGCATGTGGGATGGTCAGCGCGTCCTGCCGGAAGGGTGGGTCGACTTTGCGCGTACGCCGGGCAAGAGCGAGAACGCGGACATCTACGGCGCAGGCTGGTGGGTGACGCCGGCGGAAGGCGACGGCAAGCCTTACAAATCACGCATCGACACCGGTTCGGAGCGCGACGCGTTCAGCGCGGAAGGCTTCGAAGGCCAGTTCACGCTGGTCGTGCCGTCGAAGGACCTCATCATCGTGCGGCTCGGCTTCACACCGGAGAAGGATCTGCGCACCGGCGCCATCCGCGTCTGGCTCGGTCGTGTGGCGCGGGCGTTCCCGGTGAGTGCGAAGGGGACGGAGTAGGTAAAAGACCGGAGCCGGAGAGACTCTCGCCAAGACGCCAAGACGCCAAGGAAGAATTCTGAATTCAATAATTCCGAGATTTCATATTCCGGCCTTGGCGTCTTTGCGTCTTGGCGAGAGTCTTTTCTGGTCATTCCGTAACAGGTTTTACAGTCAACTCGACGACCTTCCCCCTCCTCAACACGCGCAGCGGAACCTCCCGCTGCGCGAGCTCCACCGTCAGCAACCGATGCAGATGATCGAGACTCTCGATCGCCGCGCCATCGAACTCCAGCAGCACATCGCCTTTCTCCATTCCCGCTCGCTGCGCCGGCCCGTCCGCTAACACTTCCAACACCAGAATCGCGCTCGACGCCGAGCGCCCGAGCCCGCGCACGATGCGGCGGTCGAGCATGATCGTCTGTCCGGCGAATCGCAGACGGCTGCGGCGCACGCGACCTTCGCGCATCAGTGTCGCAGCGACGTTGGACGCGATGTCGATGCCAATCGCGAAACAGATGCCCTGAGCGCCGCCGGCGATCGCGGTGTTGATGCCGACGATGCGCCCTGCGCCGTCGACGAGCGGGCCGCCCGAGTTGCCGGGATTCAGCGGCGCGTCGGTTTGAATCACGCTTTCGACGAGTCGCCCCGAGCGCGTGCGCAGGCTGCGGCCGAGTGCGCTCACGATGCCCGCGGTCACGGTCGCCTGGTAGCCGAACGGATTGCCGATCGCGATGACGAGTTGCCCGACGCGCAAGGCCGACGAGCTGCCGAACGTCGCGTAAGGAAAGCCGTTGCCCGCGAGTCGCAGCACTGCGATGTCCGTCTCCGGATCATCTCCGACCAGCGTCGCTGGAACTTCGCGGCCGTCGGTCAGTGCTGCGCGCAGCTCGGTCGCGCCATTCGCGACGTGGCTGTTCGTGAGCAGATAACCGTCCGGTGTGTAGAGCACGCCGGAGCCGACGCCGGAAGGTCCGCGGCGCGATCGCACCGAGATGCTGACGACGGCGGGACTGACGAAGTCGAACGCCTGGGCGACGACTTCGGAATAGGGGTCGAGGGCGGGCGGCTCGACGCGCGATGGATTGAGCATGCGGGCGATCTTCGCGCCGGGGGTCGACGAATCCACCCGGCCGTTCGCCCAGGCCCCGGTCAACTGCCCGATGGGTAACGAGCGGTGAGGCGCGCATCGTCTGCGCCCATGAACGCAATCAATCCCCTCAGCGATCTCTCGCAAGCCATCGAGACGGAGGTCGCCGCTGCGCGCGGTCTCGCGGTGGCGGTTCGCAACGCCTCGCATCGACACGTCAGCGCGCTGCTCTGGCAGCCCGACGCCATCGTGACTTCCGAGCAGGTCGTCGGTAATCGCGACGAATACGAGGTCGTGACTGCCTCGGGTGCCACAGCAAAGGCGCGGATCGCCGGCCGTGACCCTGGGACGAACCTCCTGGTGCTGCGAACGGACACCCAGCTTGCAGCCACGAGTGTTCCACGCGGGACCGCCCGAGTCGGGGCGCTCTGCCTGGCGCTCGGCGCCGATGCCGCCGGCGCCACGACTGCGCGGCTTGGGCTCGTCAGTTCCGTCGGTCCGCAATGGTACAGCCGGGCGGGTGGTCGCCTGGAACAACGCATCGCCCTTGATATCCGCCTGCGCCGCACCGAAGAAGGAGGGCCAGTCCTCGATGCGTCCGGCGCGTTGCTGGGCATGTCGACGCTCGGGCCGCCGGGCGTCGTACTGGCGATCCCGGTCGCGACGCTCGAACGAGTCGTGCCGCAGCTTCTGAGCGACGGTCAGGTTCCGCGCGGCTGGCTCGGCCTCGGGCTGCAGCCGGTTGCCGTCCCGGAGCCGCTGCGCGCAGACGCCGCCGAGGCGACCGGGATGATGGTGATGTCGATCGCCGCCGGCGGTCCTGGTGAAGTGGCAGGTGTGAAGGCGGGAGACATCCTGCTGACGATCGACGGGGCATCGATGCGTGGCCTGCGCCGGGTCATCGCTCAGCTCGACGATGAGAGCGTGGGCAAGACCGTCGCGCTGCGCTTGATCCGTGGTGGCGAGGTGCTGACGCTGAATGTGGTGATCACCGCCCGCCCACGACAGTGATGACAGGAATTCCATGAGTTTGCGGGTGACGAAGCAGAAACCAGCGAACATCCTTGGCGTAGCCATCGTGACGCGCGACCCCGCGCGCCGCGAGGAGCTCACGCGAATCGTCGCGCATGCGGGTCACGCGATTGCGGATGTAGCCTCGGCCGATGTCGTGTTGCTCGATGGCGCAGCGACGGCACAGCAGATCGAGGCTGCCTTGCATTCAGTGGCCGGCGGTTCGCCGGTGCGCGGCGCGCCTGAACCTGCGATCGAGCAACGTCCCCGCGGCTTCGAAGAATTGGCCGAGCGCGCCGCTGGCGTGTTGCTGACTCCGCGCGAGCTCGATGTCCTCGCGGCCATCGGCGCGGGCTCGAGCAACAAGGCCATCGCGCGCGATCTTGGCATTTCCTTGCACACCGTGAAGTTCCACATCGAATCCCTGTTTCGCAAGCTCGGCGCGCGCACGCGCGCAGAAGCTGTAGCGAAAGGCCTGGAGCGTCGCCAGACCGTCGAGCTCTGATTTCCTCTATCATGCCGGATCGCTGGCTCTCGGGTCGAAAGCGGCCAAGGCCCTTTCGACAACGCCGTCAAAAGGCGTGGCTTTTGCCGGCTAACACGGGCGGTCTGTCATGAAAAGAACGATTGCTGGAACATTCCTTCCTCTGTTGACTGCATTCGGCGCTGTGAGCGTCGCTGCCGCGGCCGATCTCAAGCCCGAGCAGCGCGCGCTGTACGACATCTACAAAGAGCTGGTCGAGATCAATACGACGGATTCCGTCGGCGACAACACGCAGGCAGCCCGTGCGGTGGCCGCGCGACTCGTGGCCGCGGGTTTTCCGCAGGAAGACGTGCAGGTCCTGGTGCCGCCCGGCAATGCGAAGAAGGGCAATGTCGTCGCGCGCCTGCGCGGCAACGGTTCGCAGAAGCCGGTGCTGCTCGTCGCGCATCTCGATGTCGTCGAGGCGCACAAGGAGGATTGGTCGGCGGATCTGGATCCGTTCAAGCTGATCGAGCGCGACGGTTACTACTACGGCCGCGGCACTGGCGACGACAAGGCGATGGCATCGATCTTCGTTGCCAACATGATTCGTTACCGACAGGAAGGGTTGAAGCCGAAGCGCGACATCATCCTCGCGCTCACCTCGGACGAAGAGGGCGGCGACTACAACGGCGTCTCGTGGCTCGCCAACCAGCATCGCGACCTGATCGAAGCCGAGTTCGGTCTGAACGAAGGCGGCGGCGGCCGCGAGCGCGATGGCAAGAAGCTGTTCAACGCCGTGCAGGCCACCGAGAAGCTGTATCGCGATTTCGACCTGGAGATCACCAACAAGGGTGGCCACAGCTCCGTGCCGGTCCGCGACAACGCGATCTATCGGCTCTCGGCCGCGCTCGACCGGCTCGGCAAGTTCGATTTTCCGGTGAATCTCAACGAGGTCACGCATGCGTTCTTCGAGCGCACGGCCGCACTCGAAGGCGGCGATCTCGGCGCGGCGATGCAAGCGGTCGTGCAATCGAATGGGGCAGACGCACACGCGGTAACCACGTTGGCGCAAACGCCGGCGTACAACTCCATGCTCCGCACGACGTGCGTCGCGACGATGTTGCAGGCCGGGCACGCACGCAATGCTCTGCCGCAGAAGGCGACTGCGAACGTGAACTGTCGCATCCTGCCGCAGGAATCGGTTCAGGACGTGCAGCGCACGCTCGTCAAGGTGTTCGCCGACGACGGGATCAAGGTGACTTTGCGCAGTCAGGCCGGCGCGCCGCCCGCGCCTGTCTCGGCGCTCAACCCGATCGTGATCAAGCCGATCGAGGAGCTCACCGGCAAGATGTGGAAGGGCGTGACGGTGATTCCGATCATGGGCACAGGCGCGACCGACAGCGCGTACCTGCGCGCCAAGGGTATTCCGATGTATGGCGTGTCGGGCCTGTTCGGCGACATCGCAGACGTGCGGGCGCACGGGCGTGACGAGCGCGTTGGTGTAGCGCAGTTTTACGATTCGCAAGATTTTCTGTATCGGCTGGTCAAGCGCTACGCGACCGGCAAGTAACGCACCACGACCCTGTCCTTCGTCAGGGGTCGATCCCGGCCGGACGCAATGTCCGGCCGCGGTGCGGTGGATGGACGATATGGCCATGACGAACAATCTGTCTGCCGCCGCGCGCGCTCAAGCCGCCGCACTTGTCAGCGCGCCCGGTGCGCGTCAAGCCTACGTCGACGTGTTCCGCGGTTTGCTGATCGCGCACATGGGGCTCGATCACGCGTCGCTCATGTTCAACGCGGGCCGTGCCGCCGAGGAGTTGGCTGCCGGGCCTGCGCCCGTGTTCGGCGGCATCTTCCAGTTCCTCACGCGCTTCACCGGCGTGCCTGTTGCACCTGGATTCTTCTTCATGGCGGGCTTCATGGTCGCGCTGACGAGCCTGGCTCGCGAGAACCGCGGTGTGACGCATGCAGAAGTCACGCGACGCCTGCTCATACGAGGTCTCGTATTGATCGCGGTTGACGCGTTGGTGATGGGGCTGCCGCGCGCGCTGATGGGGTTCTATTCGTTCATGGTGCTCACGTGCATCGGTGTGGCGATCATCCTGACCGCGCTGCTGCGCGACGTGTCGAGTCGGATTCTCGTGCCGGTCGCGCTCGGCATTCTGCTGCTGCATCCGTTGCTCGACGTCTCGTGGTTACCGCTGCCGCTGCGCGCGATGCTCTACGAGCCGGTGCGAGAAGGTGCATTCCGCTCGCTGTATCCGATCATCCCGTGGAGCGCGATCCTGTTGCTCGGATTCGTCGTCGGACGCGATTCGATGCAGCGTGCGCATCCCAGCAAACTGTGGGCAGCGCTTGCTGCGGTCAGCTTCGCGTTCTTTTTCGCCGTGCGCCTCTACGGTGGCTATGGCAACGCGTACTCGTACTCCAGCGTCGCGAGTGTGCAGTTCTGGGAGTTCTCGAAGTATCCGCCCGACCTGCCGTTCCTCGCGTGGTCGTTCGGCTGCATCTTCGTCACGCTGATCGCGCTCTCGGCCATCACGCGCAACGGCACGCCTGCGCTGCTGCGGCCGTTCGCCGTTTTCGGACGTGTCCCGTTCTTCTTCTACATCGTGCACTTCTACGTGCTCGGCATCGCGGCCGCGATTCTGCGCACGAAGTTCGGTCTCGCCGAGACGTTTGGAATCTGGCTGTTGCTGCTCATTGTCATGATCGGACCGTGCGCCTGGTACTACCGAAAGAAGCGCGAGCGCCCGAATTGGATCACGCGCTATATTTGACGCTTTCGTTTTCTCGGGTGGAGGCGTCATGGGGAGTGCGCGTGGAGCTGTGCTGATTGCAGCGCTGATGCTGGGGTCGTTGTCCAATGCTGCGAATTTGCCGGCCGATCTTGCGAAAGCTGTCAGAGACTATGACGAGGCGCAGATTCACGGCGACAAGGCGGAGTTGCAGCGGCTGGTTGCGGACGACTACACGCTCGTGAACAGTTCGGGCCGCGTTCAGAACAAGGCGGAGCTCATCGCCGACTACACGGCACCGGGCTACAAGATCGAGCCGTTTGAGATCAAAGAGCCTGTCGAGAAAGCGTGGAGCGATGGCGCAGTGATGGGCGGCGTCGTGGATCTACGCGGTACCGACGGCGGCAAGCCGTTCGCGGTGACGCTGCGCTTTGCCGACATCTGGGCGAAGCGCAACGGCAAGTGGCAGGTGATCTACACTCACGTCTCGCGGCCACCCGCAAAGTCATAGCAGCGGCTTGATCGCAGCGACGATCGACGGCAACACCAGTTCCTGAAACTCGGCGCCGCTCTCGCGCACGTACAGATACAGCGTCGTGAGGAATTGCATCGTGTTGTGATGCTTCGCGATCCCGCGCTGCGAAGTCCACGCGTCGCCCCAGTTTGCCAACGGCGCGGGCGCGGCGACCTGCTCGAACCACTTGTGCCACTCGTCCGCCGTGTGCAGCTTGCGCTTCGCGATGTAGAACACCGCCTGCGCGAGGCGGTCGCCCTCGCCGTAGATGTAGGAGTGCTCGCCCGCCGGTGCGATCTGCGTGGCGATCGCGGCGAGCATCTGATCCAGTTGCGCCTTCGACGTCCGTGGATTCAGTGCAAGCTGCAGCAGCAGGTCGGAAGTGTGGGCGACGCCGTGGCGCCAGCCTTCGCGCTCATCGAAACCGCGATAGTCGCGGACCGATTGCAGATATCGCGTACCCGCGTCGACCAATTGTTGCAGCTGCTGATCGGTCATGAACGGCTCGATGCGGTCGACGCGTGCGACCTCGGCCAGCACCAGCGCCGCAAACGGCCGTTGCACGCCAGCGGGGTCCGGATGGTCGGGCGCGAGCAGCGCGACCAGCCGGTCGCGGATCGCGCCGACCGTCGCCGGCGAGAGCTGTTTGTCTCGCATCCATGCGGCCAGCGCCTCGAACGCAACGCCGTCGCGCAGCGTCGGGTCGGTGCTGCCGAGGCAAGCGACCAGATCCAGCGCCAAGGCTTGCCGGCGCGCCGTGTCGGACAGCTTGAACTCGTGGGATTTCAGCTCGAGCAGTTGCTCGCGCGACGTTCCCGCGGGCGGGCAGGTCTGCGCGAGGGCCGGGCCGGTCAGGATGATTCCGGCGAGCGCCAGGCTCGCCGCAGCAGTGCCATTCATTCTTGTTCCTCCAGCAGCGCGGCCATTTTAGTCATACCGCAACATTACAGAATCTCCGAGTTTGCGACGCGTTCGTTGCTATCCGTAGGAATGCCTGATTAGGATTGCCGCCATGCGCACGTTCCTCGCGGTCGGTCTGCTCGCCTTCCTGTCCACGGCTGCGAGCGCCGCGGGAGCCACGTTCGAGGTCAAGCGCCTCGATCCGGAGCTGGCTCAGGCCAGCGCCGCGGAGATCACCAGCGGTACCCTCGACGACCGCTTCCTGCCGCGCAACGCCATGAAGACCTGGCCGCACGCGACCGACTACTGGCTGCGGCTGACCCTTCCCGAAGCGTTCCAGCCTCGCGACGTTCCGACAGTGAACGTGCGTAAAGGACGCAATATGAACGTCGAGATGTTCGTCGTCGATCACGGTCAGCCAGCGCCGCTACGATTTGCGATGCACGTTCCGGGATTCGTCGGCGCGCAGGACGCGGTCTACATTCTTCCGGCGGGTCTGCAGGCGGGTCAGCCTGTATACGTGCACGCCACCGCCAATTCGTCGGGTCCGACCGGCATGCGCTTTGTGACATCGACGTTGCCGGAGACCATGACGCTGTCTGCCGATCACGCGCGCATGATCGCGCTGTCGTTCGGGGCATTGATGGCGATGTCTGCTGCGGCGTTGCTGATCTGGTTCGTGCTGTCGGATCGACTGCTGCTGCTCTACGCCGCGATATTCACGCTGCAGGCGCTGTACGTTGCCTACCTTTCGGGCCAGGGCTTCGAGTGGCCGATCCTTTCGCTCGCCTTGCCGGCGATCGGCTACACCTGGAACATTGCCGCCGCGTTCAGCGGCGCAGTGGCGTGCCTGTTCGTACGCGAGATCGCGGAGCTGCAGAGATTTTCACCGCGCGTGTATGCGGTGTTCGGCTGGTTCGCGATGGCGTTCGTGGTGCTGGCGTTCGGCAACTTCCTGGATGTCGTCGGGCTCGGCGGCATCGTCGCAGCGATCGGCAACATCGTGTTCGCGGCGTCGGCGGTGACGACGCTGGTGGTCGCGTTTCTCGCCTGGCGCCGAAACAATCGCGCCGCCGGGTGGTTCCTGGTCGCGTGGGGTCTGCTCGAAGCGCTGACGATTGCGACGGCAGTGCACCTCTTGTTTTCGCGCGACGATGGCGAGTCGGCGACGCTGCTTTACTACGGACTGCCGGCGTCGATGGTCGCTGCTGCTGTGCTGATTGCATTGGGCGTGGCCGATCGGCTGCGCGATCAGCGTCTCGCGCTCACCGACGCCGAGCGTCGTGCGCAATCCGATGCGCTCACCGGCGTGCTCAATCGACGCTCGCTGCTCGAGCGTCTGGACAGCGCGTGTCTGCGTGCGCGGGCGCGCGGGTTGCCGATCGCGCTGCTGTTCATCGATCTCGATCACTTCAAGCAGATCAACGACACGCACGGACATCCGGCGGGCGATGCCTGCCTCAAGGCCATCATCGGCCCGATCCAGGCTGAGCTGCGGCAATCGGATGTGATCGGGCGCTACGGCGGCGAGGAGTTCGTGGTGATCCTGAGCAGCGCCGACGCCGCGGCCGCGCAGCCAATCGCCGAGCGCATCCGTCAGCGCGTCGCGGACATCAGCGTCCCGGGCTTTGGCGCAGCGATCCACCTGACGTGCAGCATCGGCATCGCGACGAGCGACATGCTCGGCGTCTGGGGCGAACACCTCATCGCGCGCGCCGACGAAGCGGTTTACGCCGCCAAGCGCTGCGGCCGCAACTGCGTGCAGATCGCCGCGCCTACTCCGGTCGCTGCTTAACGGCCGCCGCCGCCACCACCGCCACCGCCGCCTCCCGAAGATCCGCCGCCGCCGGAGCCCGATGAGCTGCCGGGTGCTTTGGCGGATGATGCGATCTGCGAAGTGAGGCTGCTGCCGATGGCGCGGCTGAGGCTGCCGAGGTCGCTGACGTTGCCGCCGTGGTACCAGCCGATCCTGCGTGTGGCTTCAGCGGCTGCCGCGGCGCCGACGGCCGCGGTGAACTTGTCGGTCCAGGCTTCTTCGACTTCCAGCGCGACAGCGTACGGCAGCAACATCTCGTAGCGTTTGTCGTCGAGTATCGGCGGCGCACCCGGTCCTTGCATGCGCGCCAGCTCGTCGCGCTCGGCGACGCTTAGATAGAGCTTCAGGCCTTCGACTTCGTCCATCAGCTTGCGGCCCTCGAGGGTCGGCGCCTTCACGAGTCGCCCGAAGATGATCAGCGTGATCACCATCAACACGCCGATGACGATCACCGCCGGCTTGCCCGCGTCCCCCGCGAGCCAGAATGCGAGCAGCGCGGGCACGGCGCCGATCAGGATTGCCTTGCCGATCGAGCCGTTGTTCTGCTTGTAGTAGCGCGGCTCCATGGCGCGATCGATTGCGCTCGAATGCGCGCTGCGCGCCGAGGATACCGTCGAAGCATTGGTGTTCTTGAGCACGAGCGTCGGCGAGCCATCCTTGAACAGACGCGCAAACAGCGCGCGCTGAGCGGGCGCGGTGCTTTCGGGCGGTACCGCCGCACGCTCCAGCCGCCACTCGTCCTTGAAGAGTCCCTTGTCGCGCACGATGCGCAGGCAACCGGCGACCGCGAGCGCCAGCACCTCCGACGAGAAGCAGCGCATGTCGTAACCCATCTGCATCAGAAAGCGCAGGCTCGCCGGCGTCTGGCCTTCCGGGGGCTCATAGCGCGCGATGATCACGCCCTTGTGTGGATCGCGGCCGACGCGCGACCACTCGCGCACGCAGTAGACGATCAGCAGGATCAGGCCCAGCAGCCCGACGAGAACGCCGCGGTTGTCCTTGAGTATCCATGCGAACCGCTGCGCGGCGCTGGGCGCCGCAATCAAGCCTTTCGGAAAGGTCATCACGATCGTGAACCCTTCGCTCGGCTGCAGCGGACGCGTGAGTTGCCAGCGCGCGTGACCGGGCTCGACGATCTCGGCGCGATAGTCTTGTCCCTTCGAACCTTGATAGCCCGTGTAGCCTTCGGCGTGCAGGCGCTCGACTTCGACGGGCGCGGGCAGATACACGTCGACAGTGCCGCGATCGATCGGGAACGCCCAGCCCGTGCCGATCGCGTTCCAGTAGATCTCGTCGTGGTCCTTGAAGAAGCCGAGCTGACGCGTCGTCTTGTAACGCAGGGTGTACGTGTACTCCGCCGGCACCGGCAGGAAGTTGTCGTTGCCGAAATTGATCCGCACGCCGTTGGCGCGCTCCTCCGTGAACCACGGTTCAGGCGCTTCGTTGCGCAGCAGGCTCAGCACTTTCAGATCGACGACGACGCGATTGTCGTAACGGTCGCGATATCTCGTCGGGAAGTCGCGATAGATGCCGCGGCGGATCTGGTTGCCTTCCGCACGCACGGCGATGCGCTCGGTCACATCGAGCGCGCCGTCCTTGTCGACACGCACTTCGATGTCATAGCCAAGGATGCGTTCGTCCGCGAGCGCGCCACTGAACACCAGCACTGCGACCAGTGCGACAACTATGCGCGCAATCATTGCAGCTTCACCTGTATCGACGGACGCTCATCGTCCTGCGCCTGATAGAACTCCGCCGCCGAAAATCCAAACGCCTTCGCGATCACCGCATCGGGCACCCGCTGCACGCCATCGTTGAGGTCGCGCACCGCGCCGTTGTAGAAGCGGCGCGCGTACTGGAGCGTCTCCTCGACCTTCACCAGGTCGCGCTGCAGCTGGCTGAAATTCTCGTTCGCCTTGAGATCCGGATAGGCCTCCTTCAGAGCCAGCACACGCGTCAGTGCCTGCTCCAGGGCCGTCTCGACTTCACCGAGCTTCGCGGGACTCTGCTGCGATACCGCTTGTGATCGCAGATCGGTGACGGCCTGCAACACCGCCTGCTCGTGGCTCGCGTAGCCGCGCACGGCGGCGACGAGCTGCGGCACGAGATCGTGACGACGCGTGAGCTGCACATCGATATCCGCCCACGCGGTGCGCACCTGATTGCGCAAGCGGACGAGGCGGTTGTACGCGAACACTATCCATACCGCGACGGCGGCAAGGATCAGGCTAAGAATGGTCACGCTCGAATCCCCACTGGGCCGTTCACCCGGTGCCTTTCTTATTTCGACAGCACTTCGCCGAGCAGCTTACACGGATCGAGGCGCAACGCGCGCGCCAGCTCGGCAAACTCGATGACGTCGATGCGGCGCTCGCCGCCTTCGATCTTCGCGACGTACGAATGCGGGCGCTTCAGCCGCTCCGCCAGGCCTCGCTGTGTCAGCCCGGCCTGCATCCGCGCCTCCGCAAGAACGGTACACAACATACGATGTTCGCGACTGCGCAATGCCTTCATGGCGCGCTCCGATTCCGGGAGCGCATGTATAAGCGAACTTGCTCTTGCTCCCATTATCGGAGCATGCGTACACTACGGCCGCTGCTCCCAGAATGGAAGCACAAGGAGAGCTCCCCATGCTGGTTCTATCCAGGCGTCTCAACCAGGCCATCGTCATCGCGGGCGAAGTGCGCGTCACCGTACTCGCCATCACGCCGAGTCGCGTCGAGCTCGGCGTCGAAGCGCCGAAGGAGGTGATGGTTGATCGGGAGGAGATTCATCTGCGGCGGCAGGAGTGTAGAATTTCCGCCGCCAACGATGACCCACAACGATGACCGAGGGGAATGCCGATGAGCGTTCAACGTCTGTCTATTGTCGCCTTTCTCCTCGTGGCCGCTACCGTGCACTCAGCCGAACCTGTGAAGTGGCCGCTGGTCCTTCCGGCGCCACACGGCAGCGTCATCCTGCCGAACGAGAATGCCAAGCGCGCGCATGACGAGATGCGTTATGCCGCGATTCGTCGCGTCGACAACATGCTCTACATCTCCGGCGTCGTCATCGGACGGCGCGAAGATGAGGGGAAGGATGCGGCAGCATTCAAGCTGCAGGTCGACCGCGGATTCCAGCGGCTGAAAGGTCTGCTCGAGTCGGCGGGTGCGAGTTTCAACGACGTCGTGATGATCAATAGCTTTCATGTCTGGCAAGGACCGGATTTCGAAGGCACGAAGAGCGAGCAGTTCGCACTGTTCGAGGAAGTCGCGGGCAACTACATGAAGTCGCCGTACCCGGCGTGGACGGCGGTCGGAACGACCGGGCTGCTCGGGACCAACGGCATCGTCGAAGTGCAGCTAGTCGTGCGCGTGCCCGGCGGCTGACCGCCTGCGGCGAGCCGTGCCTCGCACGCGCCGGAGAGAGGTGTCAGAGTCTTTCGCCACGCTTGCTACTGATCGAAGATCGTTCGATATGTCCGCCAAGCTATCTCGCCGCTCTTTCCTGCACTCCGCCGCTCTCGCCAGCGGCATCCTCCTGGTCGATGTTCGCGTGCCGCTTCGCGCCGCCGACGGCAGCGTCGCCGAGGTGATCGCCGGCTGGATCCGCATCGATGTGGACGGCAACCTCACGCTGCTCACGAACGCCACCGAGATGGGGCAGGGTGCACAATCGGGGCTCGCGCAGATCCTCGCCGAAGAGCTCGATCTGGATTGGTCGCAGGTGCGCGTCGACTTCGCGCCGATCGACCGCGAGCACTACGGTGTGTGGGAGACGTATCAGACCGGCGGCAGCGGTTCGATTCGCGGCATGTTCGACCGTCTGCGTCAGGCCGGTGCGGCTGCTCGAACGATGTTGCTGCAGGCGGCCGCTCAGCGTTGGAAGGTGCCTGTCGACGAATGTGTCGCTCACAGCGGCTACGTGCGTCACGCGCAGTCTTCGCAAAGCGCGTCGTACGCCGCGCTCGCCCGCGACGCGGCGCGACTGCCGGTGCCGAAGGATGTGCCGCTGAAGCCGCGCAGCGAGTGGCAGCTCATCGGCAAGCCGATGCATCGGCTCGATGTGCTCTCAAAAGTCACCGGCACCGCGACGTACGGCATCGACGTGCGTCGGCCTGGAATACTTTACGCCGCAATCGCGCAGTCGCCTGTGTTCAAGGGCTCGCTCGAAAGTGTTGACGAAGCGCCGGCGATGAAACATCGCGGCGTCCGCCGCGTGTTGAAGCTTGAAAGTGCCGTCGTCGTGGTGGCCGACAGCTTCTGGTCCGCGCAGAAAGCCTTGACTGAGCTCAAGCCCGTCTGGCGACAAAGCGCGATGGCGAGCGTCAGCTCCGCCGACATCTCGGAGCGCCTGCGCGCACTCACACGCGACCCCGGCAAGGTGTACGTCAACGAAGGCGAGGACGAGGCGAAAATCCGTGAGCAATCCGATGCGCAGCTCACCAAAGCGCGCCGCGTCGTCGAGCGAACCTATGAAGCGCCGCTTCTTTCTCATTCGCCGATGGAGCCCATGAACGGCACCGCATTCGTCCGCGACGGCCGGGCGGAGCTGTGGGTGCCGACGCAAGTCCAATCTGAGCTGCGCACCGCCGTCGCGAAGGCGCTCGGCTTCGACGAATCCGCCGTGACCATCAACACGACCGAGCTCGGCGGCGGATTCGGCCGCCGTCTGCAGGTCGACTACGGTGTGCAAGCCGCGCTCATCGCGCGCGAAATGGGCGTGCCGGTGAAGCTGATCTGGACACGAGAGGAAGACACGCAGCACGGGTTCTATCGACCGGCCGCGGCCGTCCGTTTGCGTGCAGCGTTGGACGACAACAATGCCATCACTGCACTCCGAGCGCAGATCGGCTGCCTGGACGGAGATACGCCCGTTGGCGGAATGGCCGGTCAGCTCTACGCGATACCCAACATCTGCATCAGCTATGCAGGCTGGAATCCCGGCGTGCCGCTCGGCGCCTGGCGCTCGGTCGACGCTTCGCAGAATCTTTTCTTCTTCGAAAGCTTCATCGACGAGCTGGCGCAGGAGCTCCGACAGGAGCCGCTCGCCTTCCGCCGCAACCTGCTCAGCGACAACGCGCGCGCACTGCGCGTCCTCGACGCCGCCGCGAAGCTCGCACGCTGGGATGAAAAACTGCCGAAAGGTCACGGTCGCGGCATCGCGTTCCTCCGCGGCTACGGTTCGTTGGCTGCACAGGTCGCCGAAGTCTCGGTCGCGGCCAACAAGCAGCTCCGTGTCCATCGCGTGTGCTGTGCCGTCGATTGCGGCACGGCCGTCAATCCCAGCTCCGTGCGCGCGCAGTTCGAAGGCGGCGTGATCTTCGGTCTCAGCGCCGCCGCGCTCGGCGAGATCACGGTTGCGAACGGGCGGGTCCAGCAGTCCAACTTCCACGACTATCCCGTCGTGCGCATGCCCCAGGCGCCGCAGATCGAGGTGGAGATTCTCGAAAGCCCCACGGAAGCCGTCGGCGGTGTCGGCGAGCCGCCGGTGCCGCCGGTCGCACCCGCTGTCGCCAATGCAATCTTCGCGGCCACCGGGACGCGCATCCGTCGACTGCCTCTCAGCGCGTCCGGTTTCAAACTGGTCTGATATCCTTGGCGCGTGCACGCGCCTGCCTGGATTTTGTTCGTAACCGCACTGCTGGCGTGCGCCAGCAGCGAGGCGCAGATCTATACCTGCAAGGGCAAGGATGGCTCGCGCGTGTTCTCCGACAAGCGCTGCGGTCCCGATGCCGAACTGGTCAAGCAGGACTACGCCAAGCCGAAGCGTCCGCCGCCGAAAGGCACCTCCGCCAAACCCGTGAAGACGCGCCGCTCAGCCGAAGAGCTCGAGCTGCTCACCGAAGCTTGCAACGGCGGCGACATGAAGGCGTGCACGGATTGGACAATGGGCGGCGGTCCCGAGATGTTGCGCGACACCGAGCGCAAGAGCGAACAGGATTGCGAAGCAGGCTCGCTCGCCGCGTGCGAACAGCGTTATTGCCGCGAACGAATCGACGCGGATTGCCGCACGCGCGTCCAGCGCACCGCGCGGATGGCCGGCGACACGTGGTACCTGCGTGACGAGATGCGTGACAGCGGCGCAGGCATCACGAAGTACCTCGTACGCTGCATTCCCGAGGGCGCGTCGAAGTCCCGCGACCTCATGGTGACGTGCTCTGCCGAGGCCGGTCCGAATCGCTGCTATCTCGCCGATCCGCAGCACGGCTTCGCGCGCCTGGCGCAAGCTGCCGCGGCCCAGTGCTCGCGGCCGGCCGAGACCGCGCCGGCAAACTGATGGCCAGGCGTAAGCGCGCGGGTGCGCGCCGCCGTACTTCCTCGTTCAAGTGGCTGCGCAAATGGTGGCCGAGCGTCGCGGTGCGCCGGCGCTGGATGCGCGCGTTCAACAATACGCCCGCGACTGTGCAGTTCAGCGTTCTGGCTGCCGTGCTCATCGCGATATGGTTCGGCCTCAACTGGATCTACCAGGTCGTGCGCAAGCCGTCCGAGCTGTTCTTCCCGGTCAGCGGCGTGCTCTACAAGATGCCGCAGGAGACCTGGGACACTTACGCGTCGGTGTTTCGCAAGCATTCCACCGCCACGATCACGCCGGCCTTCCTCGCCGCGTTGGCGCAGATCGAGGCGTCCGGCAATCCGATCGCGCGCACTTACTGGCGCTGGTCGATGACGGAAGGTCCGTTCGACCTGTACCGGCCGGCGTCCAGCGCTGTCGGGATGTACCAGATCACCGACGGGACGTTCGCCGAGGCGCGGCAGTACTGCATCCACGATCACGCCGTCGTCGAGGACGGCCCGTGGCACGACATTCACTCGTGCTGGTTCAACGGCCTGTATACACGCGTCATCGCCTCGGACTCCGTCGAGCTGACGTCCGCGTATCTCGATCGGAAAGTCGCGCAGGCGCTCGCGAACGCCGGGATCAAAAAGGCTACGCTGCGGCAGAAAGAGGATCTCGCGGCGCTGATTCATCTGTGCGGCGCCGGCGCCGGCGAGCGCTATGCGCGTCGCGGGCTGCGCCTGATTGCGCATCAGCGCTGCGGCGATCACGATGCGCGCGCTTATCTCAACCGGGTTCAGGGCATGAAGACCGCCTTCCTGCGTCTTGGAGCCGACTCGTGAAACTCATTCGTTCAATCAGCTCTCATCATGACTTCAGCGATTCCCCCGCAAGCTGCTTCGACCTGGGCGATCGTCGTACACGGCGGCGCCGGCGTCATCCAACGCAAGGACCTCAGTCCCGAACAAGAGACCGCCTACCGTGCGGGCATGAATCGCGCGATTCAGGCCGGCGGTGCGGTGCTCAGCAAGGGCGGCTCTGCGCTCGACGCGATCGAGCGGACGATCCAGGTGATGGAAGACGATCCGCTGTTCAATGCGGGTCGCGGGTCCGTGTTTACGGCGGAGGGTCGTAACGAGTTGGATGCCGCGATCATGGATGGCGGGACGCTCGCGGCCGGTGCCGTCGCTGGGGTTACGCGCACGCGGTATCCGATAGCACTCGCGCGGCGCGTGATGGAGAAGTCGCCGCACGTGATGCTGATAGCGAAAGGCGCGGACGCGTTCTCGAAAGAGCAGGGGCTGGAGCAGGTCGAGCCCGGTTGGTTCTACACCGAGCGGCGCTGGCGCGCGCTCGAGACCTTTCTCAAGGAAAAGAACCTGTTGATCCCGCCGAAGCCGGCCGGCGCGCACGACAGCGGCACGGCGCAGAACCTTGCCCATGATGAAGGGAAGAGAGGGACGGTCGGCGTCGCGGCGCTGGATATGAACGGCAACATCGCGGCGGGCACATCGACGGGCGGTACGACCGGCAAGCGGTGGAGCCGAGTCGGCGATTCGCCGATCATCGGCGCGGGGACGTACGCATCGAACACGTCGTGCGCAGTGTCCGCGACGGGCACGGGCGAGTATTTCATTCGCCTCACCGTCGCGCGCGAGATCTGCGCGCTGGTCGAGCACAAGGGAATGAAGCTGCAAGCGGCCGCGGACGAAGTGATTCAGAAGCAGCTCACAGCGCTGGGCGGCGATGGCGGCATCGTTGCTGTCGCGCCGGATGGTCAGATGGCGTGGAGCTTCAATACGTCGGGGATGTATCGAGCAAGGATGTCGAAGGATCAGCCGGTCGTGATCGCGATCTATAAGGACGAGAAGTAATTTCGAACTCGACCGACACGGCTAGCCCGTGGGCAACGCGATCTTCTGCAGCGCCGCGCTGCTGCTGCTCTTTCTCGCGATGATGTCCTTCACGATCTCGACGGCCGTCTTCGTGCAGGGCGGCAGGTCGATGTCAGTCGTGCCGAGCGGCGTGACGCGATCGCCCCAGCGGATCACGTGCGAGCACCACGTCAGTCCGCCACCGAACGCCGGCGTCAACAGAATCGATCCCGGTTTCACGCGGCCTTCTTCGAGCGCTTCCACGAGTGCCACCGGCACAGTCGCCGACGACATGTTGCCGTACTTCTGCACCGTCACGTACACGCGCTCCATCGAGATGCCGCAATGCTTCGCAACCGACTCGATGATTCGCAGGTTGGCCTGATGCGGCACGACCAGATCGATCTGATCCGTCGCGATACCTGCGCGTTCCAGTGCGTCCTTCGATGCCTTCGTCATCCCGTGCACGGCGCGCTTGAAAATTTCCTGACCGTCGAAGTCCCAAGTCGTATCGCCGAGCTGCACGCCGGCATTGCCGTAAATCGTGCCCATGCCGCGCACGCGCAAGATCGCACGCGCATCGGCATAGCAACCAAGCTTCTCCGCAATCACGCCTTCGGGCTTCTCACTCGCCTGCACGACGACCGCCGCCGCTCCATCGCCGAACAACACGGCGACGTTGCGATTGCTCCAATCCATGTACGGCGTGATGCCTTCGACGCCAACGACCAACGCATTGCGCACGACGCCCGTCCGAATCATCGCCGTCGCCGTCGACATCCCGTACAAGAAGCTCGTGCACGCGGTGTTGATGTCCATCGCCGCGGCCTTGGTCGCGCCGATCATCAATTGAATGGCCGATGCTGTGTTCGGCACCTGCTCATCCGCCGAACACGTGCCGAGCACCACCAAATCGATATCCTTCGGATCCATCCCCGCGCACGCCAGCGCGCGCATCGAAGCGACGTGCGAGAGGATGGTCATCGGCACATGCGACACCCGGCGTTCCCTGATGCCGGTGCGAGTGGTGATCCACTCGTCGCTCGTGTCCATGAAGCTGGCGAGCCCGGCGTTGTCGAGGACGGCCGGAGGCATGCATTTGCCCCAGCCGGTGATGGCGGCGTATGTCATGGCGGGGAATCATACTCCGGGGCCGGGCGGAGGGGGCTATACTGCCCGGCGGCTCTTCTGGGGAGGCGCCGTGGCAGAACAACGCAAACTCATTCCACCCATGCTGTTCGCGCTGCTGGCGATGGTCGGTCTGCACTACGCAATTCCGCTCGCCCGCGCTCGATTGCGATTTTCGTCTGAATCATCCAGTCGGGCTTCATCCGCGGCGAGGAGCGCTTTCTCGACGAAATCTTCGGCGAGCAGTATCGCGGCTACAAGTGCCGCGTGCGGCGCTGGATCTAGCAGCGAATGTAGGTGGAAGTGACTACTGCGAGCGAGCCGTGACTATGCGCATCATCGCCCTGGCAATCTTGTGCAGTTTCGCGCACCTCACGGCAGCGCAGGAAATGGGCACACAGGCGATCTATAACTATAGAAAAGTCGACGAGCGCCACGCGACCGGCGGCCAGCCCACGGAAGAACAGCTGAAAGCTGCAGCCGCGGAGGGCTTCGAGACCATCATCAACCTCGCCACGATCGATCCGCGCTATTCGTTGCAGGACGAAGGAGCTTCGGTTTCGGCGCTGCGCATGAAGTACCACCACATCCCGGTGCCGTGGGATCAGCCCAGCGAGGCCGATTTCGCGGCCTTCGAGCAGGCGATGCAGTCGGCCGGCGACGGCAAGACGCTCGTGCATTGCGCGGCGAACTTCCGCGCCACTGCGTTCTATGCGCTGTATGCAATGAAGCATCTCGGCTGGTCGCGGACGCGGGCGGAGGAGTTCCGCGACTCGATCTGGCATGGCAATGACTTCCCGGTGTGGGAAGATTTCATCCGGCGGACCGAGTCCACGATTGTCGAATAGGGGGAAAGACTCATGCGGATTGCATTCTGCGCGTCGCTCGCGCTCGCGCTCGTGCTGGTCGGCTGCGGCAAGAAGCCGGTGCAGGTCAGTCAGTCCGATGCGGAATTCCACAAGAAGCTGCAGTTGCAGCTGATCCAGGCCAAGCCCGGGGATGTGATCGAGCTGCCCGCCGGCAAATGGACCTTCGACCGCTCGCTCAGCCTCAACAAATCGAACGTTACGATCCGCGGCGCGGGCTCGGACAAGACGGTGCTGTCGTTCAAGGGCCAGGTGCAGGGTGCCGAAGGCTTGCTCATCAACGCAGCAGAGCACGTGACTGTCGAGAACCTCGCGATCGAGGACACGAAGGGCGACGGACTCAAAGCAAACGGTTGCAAAGACCTCACGATCCGCAACGTGCGCGTCGAATGGACCGGCGGGCCGGACGAGAAGAACGGCGCTTACGGGCTGTACCCGGTGCAGTGCGAGCGTGTGCTCATCGAGAAGTCCGCGGCGATCGGCGCGTCCGACGCCGGCATCTACGTCGGCCAGTCGACGCAGATCGTGTTGCGCGACAACCGCGCCGAGATGAACGTCGCGGGCATCGAGATCGAGAACAGCACGTACGCCGACGTCTATCGCAACACCGTCACGAACAACACCGGCGGCATCCTCGTCTTCAACCTGCCGGGCCTGCCGGTGAAGGACGGCCGCAAGACACGCGTGTACTCGAACCACATCCACGACAACAACACGGACAACTTCGCGCCGAAGGGCAACATCGTCGCGACCGTGCCGACCGGCACCGGCTTCATGGTGCTCGCGAACGACGAGGTCGAGTTCTTCGACAACCAGGTCGAGAACAACCGCACGGCAAACGCGTTGATCCTGTCGTTCGACAGCACCGGCAAGCCGGCGAACGACGCCGCGTTCGATCCGTATCCGCAACAGATTTACATCCACGACAACAAGTTCGCCGGCGGCGGCGACAGCCCCGACCAGCTCGAGCTGAAGGCGATGAAGGTCGCGAAGTTCGGCCTGACCGGCAACCTCCCTGACATCCTCTGGGACGGTGCGGTTGCCAAGGACCTCGACGTCGCGAAGACGCAGATCTGCATTCATGGCAACGGCGATGCGGACTTCGCCAACATCGACTACGCCGGCAAGCTCGACAAGTTCAGCACCGACATGAAGCCGCACGATTGCGAGCTGCCTGCATTGCAGCCCGTGAGCTGGCCCGGACTGGACGCAGCAGCGCCGTCCAGCTAGCGAGACCACTTTGCGCCGCAAGCATCTCATCTGGGCACTGGCGCTGCTCGCGGCGAGCGCTTGTCACAAGGCGCCGCGCACCGGCCTCGATTTCACCGGCGACTTCCCCGAGCGTCTGAGCGAGTGGCATTTGCTCGAACAGCGCGACGGCAAGCTCGCGCCGAACGAGGGCGTCACGCCGTACGATCTGAATTCGCCGCTGTTCAGCGACTACGCGCACAAGTTGCGAACTGTGTTGCTGCCGCCTGGCACGAGCATCAAGTACGGCGAGGATGCGTTCGAGTTTCCGGTCGGCACGGTGATTTCGAAAACGTTCTACTACCCGCGCGCAGAGGGATCCGCGAAAGGACGCATCGGTGTGCGCAAGGATCTAGCGCAGACTGCAGATGCAGCGCTCGATCTCGATCGAGTGCGACTGCTGGAAACTCGTTTGCTCATCAACACCTCGTCGGGCTGGGTCGCAATTCCATACGTGTGGAATGCCGAGCAGACCGAAGCGACGCTTGCGCTCGCAGGCGACACGCTATCGCTGGAGCTGGTCAGCGACGACGGCCGACAGCCGTTCGCGTATCTGGTGCCGGATACGAATCAGTGCGCGGGCTGTCATGCGCTCGAACATCATTCGCAGAAGATCGAACCGATCGGCATCCGCGCGCGTCACTTGAACAAGACGTTCCATTACGGCGAGACAACGGAGAATCAGCTCGCGCACTGGCAGAAGGCAGGATTGCTGACCGGCGCGCCCGATCCGGCGCAAGCGCCGCGCAATGCACGTTGGGATGATCCGGCGGATGCCAACCTCGAAGCGCGTGCGCGCGCTTACCTGGATGTAAATTGCGGACACTGCCATCGCCCGCGCGGCGCCGCGAGCACGTCCGGTCTGCTCCTGCACGCACAGGAGACCGATCGCGTCCGGCTCGGCGAGTGCAAGATCCCGATTGCGACGGGCCGCGGCTCGGGCGACGCACTGTTCGACATCGTGCCGGGAACCCCGGACGCATCCATTCTGTTGCACAGGATGCTTTCCACGGAAGCGGATGTAGCGATGCCGGAGCTCGGTCGATCGTTGGTCCACGCCGAGGGAGTTTCGCTGATCCGCGAGTGGATTGCCTCGCTCCACGGCGGTTGTCCTACGCCCCGTTAGGGCGCAGACTCGTTCCAGGAAGTTCTCGTCGATGGTGACCCGCTCCTCGCTCGTCTGGATCATGACCGGCATTGCCGCCGGCATCGCAGGCGGCTATCTGTGGAATCGCGAGCGCCCGGACGACGTTACGCCTGCTACAGCAGCGACGATTCCGAGCGAGCCGATCCGTTCGCCGTTCACGCAGCGGCATGAAGAGCACACGACCTATCTGACCGAGCCGCGCAGTCCGGGCGGGCCCGAGCGCGAAGGCGCGTCGTCATCGGACTTCTCGCATCGCGAAGCGCTTTACGAATCTGCCAAGCGTGCCGACCGCGAGCAACTCGATTCGATGATCAAGGACGCACGCGCGCTCACGAATCCGGTCGAGCGTCGCAGCACTCTGGAAATCCTGCTGTTGCGTTACGCGGAGCTCGATACCAACGGCGCGCTCGAACAGGCGCTCGAGCTCGATCGCGAGACGGCTGCGCATCTGCTTGCGGTGCTTGCCTCGGTCGCACCCGAGCAGACCTGGGAGCGCGCGAAGCAGGTGACGAATCCGGCGGAGCGGTTCGCCTATCTCGATGCAGTGGTTCAAGCGTTGGCGGCTGAAGATCCGGAGCGTGCCTTCGCCAAGGTCGCCGATCTGCCCGCCGAATGGCAACGCAGCGAGTTGCTGCAAGCAGTCGTCACCAGCATTGCCGATCGCGATCCGCGTCTCGCGATCAAGCTGGCCGAGACACAGGGGTCGATCGTATCGGCTTCGCTCATCGATCTGATCGCGACCCAGTGGTCGCGCCGCAACCCGAGCGAGGCGGCGCGCTGGGTCGAAGGGCTGCCGCGTCAGGAGCAGGCTCGTTACGCCTATCGGGTCGCCGAAGCGTATGTGGCGCAAAAGCCGAGCGAAGCGCTCGCTTGGGGATTGCGGCTGGCGGGCTCGCCGCGCAAGTTCCTCTGGTCGTCGATGCTCGGCGAAATGGCGAAGTACGATCCGGACCAGGCGTTGCAGATTGCGCAGGCGGCGGAGAGTCCCGCACAACGGGCGCAAGCGCTGGGCAAGGTGCTCGCCGCAATTGCCGAGACCAATCCAGCGCTCGCAATGACTCATCTGCAGAAGATTCCCGCGGGCGAAGCGCGCTCGGAGATTCTCGGCGAGATCGCCGGCAGCGTTGCGGCGCTGACGCCGACGCAGGCGCTCGACTGGCTCAACGACATCGACGAGAAGTCGACGCAGGTCGAAGCAGCGAAATCGCTCGGCTGGCAGCTCGCGCGGCGCAACGTCGAAGCGGCCGCCCAGCTCGTCGATCGCATTCCGAAGGAAGCGCGTTCGAGCTGGATCACAGCGGTCGCGCTCGCCTATGCGGATGTGGACGTCGACAAGGGTCGTCAGTGGGTCCGGCGTTACGCCAATGAGCCGGGCGATGCGACGTTCCAGTTCGCGCGCACGGTCGCTGCACGCAATCCCGATCTCGCCGTGCAGTTGGTAGACGGCATCGCCGACGATCAAGAGCGCGACCGCATGCTGCGCGGAATTTTGCAGCCATTGGCCGAGCACTCGCCCGCGCTCGCTGCGCGCTGGGCCGAGCGAGTCACGGACGACGAGCTGCGAGCGCGATCGATCAGCGAAGTCGCGAACACCTGGGCGCAGTATGATTTGCCAGCGGCCCGCAAGTGGGCCCTGTCCCTGGGGGATGGTCCGGCCAAGGACCAGGCGCTGACGACCTTGGTCCAGCGCGGCGGTGGTACAGTCGACGATGTGGTGCCGATCATCAATCAAATCCAGACGCCCGAGCGCCGCTCGCACGCCGTGCTGATGGCTGCGATGCGCCTGTCGCAGAACGACATGGAAGGAGCGCGCACGCTGCTGCGACGCTATCCGCTCGACCCTGCGCGGCAGCGCCAGTTCGACGACTACGTGCAACGGCGCGGCCGAGGCCAGTGAGCTCGTTGCAGTTTCCAGGTCTGTTGAACGTGCGCGAGCTGGGCGGGCATCCGACCCGCGACGGCGCGAAGACGCGCTCGCATTCGCTGCTGCGCGCCGACGATCTCGTGCAGCTCACCGAAGCAGGCATGCAGGCGCTCGCAGATTATGGGGTGCGCACCGTCATCGATCTGCGCTGGCCGGGTGAAGTCGCAGCGCGGCCGCATCCGGTGGTACTGGGGAATACGCACGGCGTGCGCTATCACCACATCTCGCTGCTCACGAGCGACGAGATGCAGTGGGCCGCGCTCTCGGGCGAGTGCACCAAGGAGATGTGGAAGATCGCGGTACTCGAGCACACGCGCCCGCAGCTCAAGGAAGTGCTCGATGTCATCGCCGACGCCGCGGCAGAGCCGCTGCTGTTTCACTGCGTGGCGGGCAAGGATCGAACCGGACTGATCGCGGCGCTGCTGCTCGCGCTGGCCGACGTCGAGCCGGATGCGATAGCCGCCGACTACGCGGCCAGTACCAGGCATCTCGTCGAGGCGTACCTCGTGCGCTACGCCAATCTCGAGCGCGCCGAAATTTTCGAAGCGTTGCGCTGTCCGGAAGAGGGCGTGCACAACATGCTCGAGTATCTGACGCAATACGGAGGCGCCGCAGGCTACCTCCACGCCATCGGTCTGAGTGGCGCCAAAATTGCTCGATTGCGAGCGCGGCTGCGCTAGCTGTGATTGTGGATGCTACCGTTGCGCCGCGTGAGAGGGCGCACTCCCTCGGCCTTCTCGAGTGCGGCGAGAGCCTGCTCGTAGCGTTCGCCACGAAGATTCGGCAGCGCTTCCTTCAACGCTGCATACAACTCGGGAGCGCAGGCGATGAGACGGGCATTCGCTTCAGCGGAAGTGTCGTCGGGCCCGAGACCCATGTGACAGAGCGCGATGTGCCACACCACGCCGTCCACCACTGCATCGACACACGGTTCCGACGGATATCTCGGGTCGGTGCCGATGATCCACGGTCCTGGTGTGTGTTTACCCTGATTACCCATGGGCGCCCTCCAGGCATTGCTATGCAGGCATTTCCGCTGCCCGCCTGAATTAGACCGCCCGACCGTGCAGCCTCAGCCCCCATATTTTCGGTCGAAAGCGGCCGAGGCCCTTTCGACAACGCCGACAAAAGGCGTGACTTTTGCCGGCAATCTTTCCGACGACGAGGATCGGCAGAAGCTACACCGTTCGATATATTTCAGCATCGCACCATTTGCCGATTTCTCACATACCACCTAAGAGGGAGACGCAGACATGTTTCGAGCTGCGGTATTGATCGTTGCGCTCATCGCGCCGGCGGCGTTCGCGGCGCAACCGAGTTGGATCGAAGAGAGCAATCGTCACGCGCAGGTCCTGCTCGAGGTGATGGCGCGCTACAACGCCGAAACTGCCGCGTCGCTCGGAGTGGAAGGCCACGACAGTGAGATCTTCGATCTCAAGCCGCGGTTCTCCGAGCGCCAGGAACAAGATCTCGGCGCGGCGATCGCGCAGCTCGAACAGTTGCGCGGCAGCGCGACGGATCCGCTGGTCCGCCGCGATCTCGACATCCTGATCGGCGCCGCGGGCGACCAGAAGCACAGCACCGAGTTGAATCGGCAGCTGGCGCTGCCGTTCTTCGATCTCGGGCAGGCGGTGTTCCGCGGCTTTCAGGATCTGCTCGACCCGCGCATTCCGAAGCCGCGGCAAAAAGCAGTGCTATCGCGCCTGCATCGCTACGTGGGCGCGGAGAAAGGTTACGAGCCGGTCACGGTGCTGGCGCGTGCGCGCTACGAAGAGCAGGCGGGCAACGCACAACTGATCGGCCCCTGGATCGTCGAGGCGCAGCAATACCTCGACAACCAGCCGCGCTACCTCGACGGCATCCAGAAGCTGCTCGAAGGCAGCGGGCTGAAGGGGTGGCAGAAGGACATGCAGTCGCTGCGCGCTCAGTTCGACGAATACGCCAAGTGGGCAACCGCGACGGTGTTGCCGCGCGCACGCAAGACGAACCAGTTGCCAGCCGAGCTGTACGCCGATTCTCTGAAGCGCTTTGGTGTGCAGATGGATCCGCACGAGATCATGGCGCGCGCGCTGGCGAGCTACCAGCAGACGCGCAGCGAAATCGAGCCGCTCGCACGGCGCATCGCGGAAGAGCGCAAGTGGGCCAAGACCGACTATCGCGATGTGATCCGCGAGCTGAAGAAGCAGCGCATCGCGGACGACAAGTTGCTGGCGCTCTACACCGGGCGGCTGGAGCAGATCGAGGCGATCATCCGTCGTGAGAATTTCGTGACGCTGCCACAACGTAAAGCGGTGATCCGGCTGGCAACGGCGGCAGAGTCGGCTGCGACTCCGGCGCCGCACATCGATCCGCCGCGCTTGATCGGCAACACAGGCGAGCCGGCAGAATTCGTTCTGCCGACGAGCAACCCGAACGCGGCGCCGGGCACGGTCATGGACGACTTCAACTACGATGCGATCGCGTGGACGCTCACTGCGCACGAGGCACGGCCCGGCCACGAGTTGCAGTTCGCGAACATGCTCGAACACGGCGTGTCGACGGCGCGGGTCGTGTTCGCGTTGAACAGTGCGAACGTCGAAGGCTGGGCGCTGTATGCGGAGGCGGAGCTCAAGCAGTACCTGCCGCCGGAAGGTCAGCTCGGCGCGCTGCAAATGCGGATGATGCGCGAAGCGCGCGCGTTTCTGGATCCGATGCTGAACCTGGGGCTGATCGAGCCGGACGCCGCCCAGCGCTTCCTGATGCAGGAAGTGATGCTGTCCGAGCCGATGGCGAAGCAGGAAGTCGATCGCTATACGTTCCAGGCGCCGGGCCAGGCAACGTCCTACTTCTACGGCTATTCGCGGTTGAATGCGCTGCGCACGCGCCTCGAGCTGGCGCTGGCGGGTCGCTTCGACCGGCATCGGTACCACGACTTCATCGTCGCGCAGGGGCCGTTGCCGTTCGACCTGCTGGAGAAGGCCGTGGCAGAGGAGTTCCTCGGCAAGACCTGAGCGGAACACAGGTGCAGGCCGGCCGTTTCGCTTGAGTCAGGGACTGCGAAACGGTGGCCATCATGCGTAGGAAAAGTCTGCTGCTGATAGCGTGTATCGCGCTGGTGTGGAGCGGGGCGGCGGCGGCCCAGCAAGGTGGAGCGCAGGGCGGAGCGCAGGGTGGGGCGCAGGGTGGGGCGCAGCCTGCAAGCGGTGCGCGAAATCAGTCTGCTCCGCCGGCGAACAACGCAGGGAATTCGAGCATGCCGGGAGCGCAGGCGCCGGTGCGTCAGCCGAGCACGTCGCCACCGCCGTCAGCTCCAGTGCCTCCGGCGAATACATCTCCACCGCCGTCGACTCCGACGCCGGCCCCTGCCAATACTTCGCCGCCTCCGTCGACTCCTACTCCGGAGTCGAGCTCGATGCCGCAGCAAACTGTCGTTCCGAATCAGCCGAACTCTGCGCGCACCGCACGTGACACCACGAGCGCAAACAGCGCTCGAACCGGTAGACAGACGGCCACCGTACCGCCCGCATCGCGCGGCGTCGGCACCACGGCGAATCGGCCGGACTGCTCGCAGCTACGCAGCATCGAGAAGTCGGAGTGTGAGCGTCGCGATACTGTGCGCGACGATTTGCCGGCAGGTGTGACCACGACACAGCCACCGAAGCCGCCGCGCTGAGGGGCGTCAGCGGCGCGGCAGCGCGTAGGCGATGATGTGGCCGCCGAGCGGATCGGGCGGCGACTTGTCGTCCGACTCCGCCATGCCGAAGCGCGACAAGCCCGGCACCGTGATCACGACGATCTGTTGCTGCGTCTTCGGCGAGAGATAGCTCATCGGCGTGGCTTGCGCCGGAGCCGGCAAGTAGTCGCGCCACAGCTCGCCGCCGGTCTTCACGTCGAACGCGCGGAAGTAACGATCCTGACCGCCGCCGAAGAAGATCAGGCCGCCGTGCGTGACGATCGAGCCCGCCGCGAGCGGCACGCCCATCGGCAGGCGCAGGCCGATCTTCATGCCCCACGGTCCGCTCTCATTCGTCGTGCCGAGGCGCTTGTTCCATAGCACCTGGTGCGTTTGCAGGTCGACGACGGCGATGCGTCCGTACGGCGGCCGCATGCACGGCATCTGCAGCGGCGACATGAACATCTTGATGTCGGCGGCGTACGGCGTGCCGAGCTGCAAGTAGCGTTTCACTTCCTTCGGTACCTTGTCGCGCGGGATCAGCGCCAGGCGGCTGCCCATGATCAGCGGGGTCGCGACCAGTAGCTGATTGTCTTCGTCGACCGCGACGCCGCCCCAGTTGAAGCCGCCGGCGTTGCCGGGGAACACGAACGTGCCTTGCAGCGACGGCGGCGTGAAATGCCCCTCGTAACGCATCTTGCGGAACTCGCGCCGGCACCACATCTGATCGAACGGCGTCAGGCCCCACATGTCCGCTTCGCTGACGTCGGGCCGGAAGTTCGGCATGCCGGTCGAGAATGGCTGCGTCTTCGACAGCCACTCGTATTCCACGGGGTTCTGCGGCACCGGCCGTTCCTCGACGTCGGCGATCGGCGTGCCGGTGCGTCGATCGAGGAGGAACAGCTCGCCACGCTTGGTCGGTTGCACCAGCGCAGGTACGACGCTGCCGTCGGGCTGCGGCAGGTCGACGAGCGTCGGCTGCGACGGCACGTCGTAGTCCCAGACGTCGTGATGCACTGTCTGGTAGCTCCAGCGCACCGAGCCATCGGTGACGTCGAGCGCCACGACCGAGCTCGCATACTTCTCGGATGCGTCGATGCGATGCGCGCCGAAGAAATCCGGCGTGCTGTTGCCGGTCGGCGCGTAGATGAGTCCGAGCGCATCGTCGTAACTCATCAGCGTCCAGACGTTCGGCGTGCCGCGCGTGTATTGCTCGCCCTCGGCGGGCTCGGTGTTGATGCCGGGACGACCCATGTCCCAGGCCCAGGTGAACTTGCCGGTGATTGCGTCATACGCGCGAATGACGCCGGACGGTTCGCCGACCTCGAAGTTGTCGGCGACGCGCGTGCCCACGACTGCGAGATTGCGTGCGATCAGCGGCGGCGTGGTGACGAGATAGATGTTCGGCTTCGCTTCGCCGATGCCTTTCATCAAGTCGACTTCGCCGTTGTTGCCGAAGCTCGCGCAGCGCTCACCCGTGTTGGCATCGAGCGCCATCAGGTGCGCATCGGTCGTGCCCATGATGATGCGCGAGGGGCAATCGCCGCTGTAACCCTCAGGCGCATGGTAGTAGCTCACGCCGCGACACGTGCCGTTGAAGCCGACCGGCGCGATCTTCATCTGCGGGTCGAACTCCCAACGCTTTGCGCCGGTCTCGGCATCGAGCGCGACGACGATGTTCATCGCCGTGCACACGTACAGCAGGTCGCCGATCTGCAGCGGCGTCGCCTTGAATTGACCCGTGCGCCCGGTGCGGTAATGCCAGATCTCTTGCAGTCCGCCGACGTTCGACGCATTGATCTGGTCGAGACGCGCATAGCGCGTGCCGCGAGTGGTGTTGCCGTAGTGATGCCATTCTCCTTGCCCACTTTCTGGCGCGCTTTCCGCCGCCGCGGTGGGCGTCTTCGCGGCATTGCGCGCTGGGAGTTCGTTGGCTGTGTTGCGTGAGCCGACGATGAAGATTGCGAGAACTGCCAGCGCGCTCGACGCAGCGATCGACCTGCTGCGAGGACTGCCGAGCACCGCCGGCGGCTGCTGCGGCGAGTAGAGCCCGCGACGCGCGAACGGCGTCAACAGCCACGCACCGAGCAAGGCCAACAACCACAATCGCGGCGCGAGTGCCCACAGATCAGTGCCGACCTCGAACAGCGACCACAGCAACGTCACCGCAAGCAGCAGGCCGAAAATGTGCGAGCCCAGCTTGTTGCCGCGCCAGAGCAGGATCCCGGAAGCGAGCAGCGCGATGCCCGCGAGGACGTAGTAGAGCGAGCCGCCGACCGCGACCAGCAGCACACCGCCGTACAGAAATGCGATCGCGACCAGCAGGACGATCGCGGCAAAGATGCGAGGCGGACGATGCATTACTTCCCCTTCGGGCGGAATGCGAGCAGCACGTTGCCGGGCGCCTGGCTGAACTGGCCATAGCCCGAGCCGACGAACAGCATACCCGCGCCCGCGAACACCGACTGACTCTCGATGCTGCCGCCTTTGCCCTCGATGCCGTTCAGCGTCGGGAAGTCGCGCAGCGTGTCGTACTGCCAGACGATCGCGCCGCTCGCGGCATCGTAGATATAGAGGCGTCCATCGATTGCGCCTGCCACGACGGACTTGTCGACGACCAGCGGCGCGGCAGACAAGCCATAGCGCTCGCCGCACAGTGGGAAGCGTTCCTGGCGCCCGTTCTTGCAATCCGGCTGCACCGGCTTGCTCCACACGACTTTGCCGGTCTCGATGTCGACGGCATTCATCGCCGGCTGAGGTACGTAACCGGCAACCGGCAGCGCCGGATCGTTGATGGGCGCGAACACGCGCTCGTCATCGATCGCGAGTCCCCAGTGAATGCCGCCCAGCGGCGTGCCCGTGCCGAAGGTCTGCCGCCACAGCACTTTGCCCTGCGCGTCGGGATCGAGGCCCCACAGATCGCCCGACTTCTGGCCTGCCAGCAGGATGTCGCGCCCGTCGCGGCGCTTGCCGATCACGATGCCGGCGCCGATGTCGTAGTCCTTGAGCACGCTGTCTTCCGCGCTCGGGCAGTTCGGGCCCGACTTCGACGGATCGAACTGGCAGCCCAGGTGCCACACGTCGCGCGCCAGCGCCTGGAAGCTCCACTTCAATTCGCCGGTCGCGAGATCGAGCGCGAGCACTGCGTCGCTCGTGTTGGTCGCAGGCAGCGAAGTCGCTTGGCCGGTGCCGGAGTAGACCAGCCCACGCTTGATGTCGACCGAAGGTGTCGACCAGATCGGCGCGCCGGAGGGACCGCGCTGTTTCACGCCGGTGGAGCTGACCTTGCCGGTGTACTTCGCGTCTTCCATCGTGTGCGCGGTCCACAGCTTGTGACCGTCGCTCGCGTCGAGCGCGACGACGGCGCCGTGACCTTCGCAGCATTCGTACTTCGGATCGGCGCCGCGGCCGACCCCGGAGGAGGAGATCGGCACGATGATGCGATTGCCGACCAGCACCGGCGCGCCGGTGATGCCGCCGAACGAGTCGTGACGCGCTTCAGCCTTCCAGATCTGCGTTCCGGTTTTCGCGTCGACCGTGTGCACGTTGCCGCGTGCGTCGCCGAAGACGAGCGCCAACTTGCCGGTGCTGCCGAGCTCACCATATGAAAGTGACGAGCGCAGCGGCACGCCGGCGTCGTAAGCCCACTTCACGCATGCGCTGCGCGTGTCGAGAGCGAGGACTTTGCCGGTCGGCGCCGGCGCGTAGAACATCGTCGTGCCGATGATCGCCGCGGAAGTCCGCAGCGCTGCAGTCTTCGGAAACGCGATCGCCCACGCGAGCTCGAGATTGCCGAGGTCCTTGCTCGTGAGTCCGGCCTGTTGCGCGGTCAAGCGCCGGCTGTTGCGGGCATCGGTGCCGACCATCGACATCGCGATCGGCTGATTCAGATCGACGGTGCGCTGGTCGGGCTTGCACATCATGGCCGCGACCCAGTCGCCGCTGGTGTCGGGCGCCGCGAGATAACCGATGAGCTGCTCGAACTGCTCGCGCGGCACAGCCGATCCCTGCTGACGCATGATCCCTTCGGTGAGCGTGAAGCGCAGCGTTTGCGCGCTCATCTGCTGCAGCGAAGAGAGTGCCGGGGCGCGTGTCGCCGGCATGTTGTGGCAAGCCGCGCAATATTGCTCGTAGACGGCTTTACCGGGGTGATCGGCGGTGGCTGCCTGGGCAGCCGCGAGAATGATCGAGGAAGCGAGTGCGAGCATGGGCGACGGACACTCTCTGGTGACTGAGTCGCGCCGTGTTTACCGCAACCGCCGCAGCGGCGACGTCAAGAAGCGTCAGCGGCGAGCTCTTCCTCGATGGCCTGTTCCAGTTCCGCTGCGCGCGCCTCGCCGATGTGCATTTCGCCGATAGCGGTGGTGGCGATGCGGCCGCGCTTGTCGATCACGTAGAACGCCGGCCAGTACTGGTTCTTCATGGCGTTCCAATAGGAATAGTCGCCGTCGACCATCACCGGGTTGGTGATCTGCTGTTCGCTGACCGCGGCTCGCACGTTGGCAATCGAGCGCTCTTCCGGCAGCTCCGGCGTGTGCACGCTGACGATCACGAATTCCTTGTCGGCATGGCGCTGTTGAATCGCGTGCAGCCAGGCCTGGCTGCGGCGGCAGTTGACGCACTCGAACGCCCAGAACTCGACCAGCACCACCTTGCCGCGCAGCTGGCTCAGCCGCAGCGGTTTGGAGTTCAGCCATTCGGCCTGGCTGGAGTGCGTGAACTCGGGCGCCTTCGGCGCCGCCTGCGCGGGACAGGCGAGCGCGACGGCGGCAGCCGTCAGGGCGGTGAGGAGAAAGGCGTGAGTGTTCATGAATCGAAGCTCCCGTCCGGATCCTGGCAGGGATCCCGGCGGCTGTCTTGCCCGTTGCGACAGTCGGAGGCAGACATGGCTACACGCAGCGGGGGCTGGAAAACGTGTACCCGGGGCCACAAATACCGGGGACCCGGACCTTGTCCAATCTGTTGGCCGGGCGGCGCCCGGCGCGGCCGGCGCAAGACCGAGGGTTAAGGTTCCGCCGTAGTGAGCGTCAGGTCCGCGCAAGCTATGCTTCGCGGCCATACGCTAGTTCCCCGCCATGAGAGCCATGAAGTCGTCTGTTCTGCCCCTTGCTGTGTCTGCGCTGCTGTGGGCGGGCGTCGTTCATGCCGAGGACGCGGACGGTCACGACGGGCACAACCGCTTGCGGCTGCAATTCTCCAAGTCCTCCGAGACCGACTTCGTGACCGTCGTGGTCGGCGATTACCAGCAATCGCCCGAGAACAATTACCTGATCGGCGCGACCTTTGGCCACGATCTGAGCGATACGCTGTTCGGCCTGCCGTTTCCGATGACCTGGCACGTCGGGGTGCAGTGGTTCAACGAGCAGGGCTACCAGCCGGACGCACTGGGCCTGACCGGGTTCGTCAAGGCGAACTACCTGCTGCGGGTGCCGGGGACCAAGAAGCACATCGCCCTGGGTCTCGGCGAAGGCCTGAGCTATGTCGATCGCATCCCGATGAGCGAGCAGCGCGACTTCGCGAAGAAGGGCCCGGACGTGCACTCCGAGAAGCTCATGAACTACATGGAGTGGACCGTCGACCTGCCGCTGCGCCAGTTTCAGGTCATGGAGCCGCTGTTCCGCGGCGGCATCGAGGACATGTCCGTCGGCTTCACCGTCTGGCACCGCTCCAGCGTCTTCGGCGTCTTCGCCGACACCAAGGGCGGCATCAACTTCATGGGCATCGGCGTCGAAGCCCGGTTTTGAGAGGGTGCCGGGAGAAGAAAAGAGGGGAAACTCAGCGCTGCAGCATTGTGAAATTTCGAGGTGCTCGTGATGGCCGCCGCCTCATGCTGCATTGCTGAGTTTCCCCTCTTTTCTTCTCC
>DATENH010000151.1:0-10928 GCA_035275145.1 Steroidobacteraceae bacterium
TTCACGCCTCGAAAGCGTGGTAGCGGGGGTAGGATTTGAACCTACGACCTTCGGGTTATGAGCCCGACGAGCTGCCAGACTGCTCCACCCCGCAACAGAGGGCGCGGATTGTAAGGGCCTGGGGTGGCCAACACAAGGCGAGATCCCGGCACGGCATCCGTGCCCGCCGCCCTCTTCCGCACCGTCCGTTGATGCGGCCTGCGGGCTGCAAATTCAAGGAACTAGAGGTCAGCGGCGACGTACACCGTGAGCCGGCGCGGCGAGTTGTAGACGTACGCGCCGCTGCTCAGCGCGGTCCAACCGTACTTGTCCGTGACGTTCTGTACCAGCACCCGCAGCGTCGCCGGTTTGCCGAACATCTGGAATCGATAGCGGCCGCCGATGTGCAGGACCGAGCGGGACGGCACCTCGACCGTGTTCGCGCTGTTACCGACCTGGCTGCTGATGTTCTCGAGGGTGGCATCGATCGATGCGCGAACGCCGGGCAAGCGATAGTCGGCCGAGGCGATCGAATAGTGCCGCGCGGAGCCCACCGGCTTCTCGCCGATCAGGCCGGCGTCGACCGTCGGACCCGATACCGTCGCGTCCAGCCAGCGCGTGCCGACGATCACGGTGAGGTCCTCGCGCGGATCGCCCGCGAACGAAACCTCGACGCCGCGGTGCTCGACGGTGCCGAGCTCGGTGAAGAAGCCGGCTGCATCGAGATCGAAATACGGCTTCTCGACGTTGAAGATGCCGGCGATCAGTTTCATGTTGGCGAACGCGGCCCAGCGCAGGCCGGCGTCGTACTGCTCGGTCTCGAGCGCGGGCGCAGCGACGTTGCGATTGACTGCGTTGTTCGGCGCCACCGGGCTCTCTTCCAGCCCTTCGGTGTAACTGGCGTAGAACGCCAGGCGCTCGTTGGCATTCACCGTCGCCGTCGCGTACTTGAGCCACGGCTTGGCGCGCGATTCGGGGAGCGCGCCGGCCGGCGTGTCCACGGACTTGGAATACGAAGTCTTCTGCAAGCCGACGCTCATCTCGCCGACGTCCGCCCAACGCAGCCGGTAGGCAGCACCGAGCGTCTGCTGCTTCACTTCGTCGTGCGACTGCTCGCCGAACACGAAAGCCGGCTCGGCAATGGCGCGACCTACTCCGAGCTGCACCTGCCCCACGTCGATCACATCCTCGCCGCCGTAGAGTCGCTTCTGCATGCGCGCGCGCGCCGCGAGCTCCAGCATGTGCCGGTGCACGCCATCGCCGAACAGGCGGGACAGGCGCAGCTCGCCCGACCTGGACGAGTAGCGAGAGTGCGGAATGGCCACCACGACCTCGTTCGAGTTCCCGCTCGGGTCGATGTCGGTGAACAGCTCCGCGAACTGCGCGTCCGAGTCCAACACCGATTCGAACAGGCCGAGACGCGCGGTCCATTTATCGAAGGTCGTTGCGCCGAGGACGCCGTAGGTGAGGCCTTCGGCTTCGTTCAGCGACCACGGCTGGCCGTAATAGTGCTCGCGGCGGATCTTCGGCGGCATCGCTTCGCCGGCGGTCAGCATCAGCGGCTCGGCCTCCTCCTCGGTGTAGGCGATGCGGCTGAAGAACGGCCGCAGCTCGAGGTTCTCCGTCGGACGCCATTGCGGCGCGACGGCGAACGAGGTCGATTTGTTCTCGCCGCCCCAGGGAAACGCATCGCGGTAGAGACCCGCGCCGATCGTCAAGCCGAGCTCGCGGCTCAGCGGCAGTTGCGCATCGACCTCCGCACCGAGACCGCCGTACGGACCGTAATTCAGCAGCGCGCTGATGACTTGGTTTTCGCCGACCCGGCGTAGGTCGTAGTCGACGATGCCGGTGGGCGAAGGAAACGGATAGCTCTGCGAGGCGATGCCGACGCGGATCGTCGAGCCTTCGACCAGGCGCGAGGTCAGCGAGCCGAGCCGATCGAAATACAGGCCTTCGATGCGCACGTTGCCGGCCTCGATCGGCGAGAAGCCGCGCACGTCGCCTTCGTTGTAGATGCCGATGCTTTCGTGGCCGATGCTGCGGCCGAAAGCGTCCTCCGAGCCCGTGGTGACGTTCTCTTCCGTGCGTTGGGCGTATGCGGCACGCGCCGACACGAGCGCAACCGCAAGCAGCGCGACCGCCAGAACCGCCCTGTAAGGAAGCCAGCGCATGACGCGCGATTCTACGGCAGAACGCGCGCGCAGAGATCTATCAATGCGGAGGGGAAAACGCCCAAAGCCAGGACAGCCACACCATTAGCGCTGAGCACGGCGCGTAGGGTGCCGCCTGCCTCGATCGCGTGACTGTCGGTGGGATCGTCGAAGTACATCAGCTTGACGACGCGCAGGTAATAGAACGCCGCAACGACCGACAACAGCACGGCAACGGCAGCGAGCCAGGCCAGGCCGACGTCGAGCACCGCGCCGATCACGGCCAGTTTCGCCCAGAAGCCGATGAACGGCGGGACGCCCGCGGTGCTGAACATCAGCATCATCATGATCGCGGCGAACCACGGGCTGCGGCGATTCAGACCCTTGAAGTCCTCGAGCCGGTCGGCCTCGAAGCCGCTGCGCGAGAGCAGCAGGATCATGCCGAAGGAGCCGACCGCCATGATGACGTAGGCGAGCGTGTAGAACATCGCCGCGCGGTAGCCTTCGTTCGTGCCCGAGAGAATGCCGAGCAGGATGAAGCCGACGTGCGAGATCGTCGAATACGCCAGCATGCGCTTGAGATTCGACTGTGCGATCGCGACCACGTTGCCGATCAGCATCGACAGCAGCGCCAGCGCGATCAGCATGTCCTGCCAGCTCGCGACCATCGCGTCGAGGCCTTCGGCGAGCACGCGGATCGCCAGCACGAACGAAGCGATCTTCGGCGCCGAGCCGATGAACAGCGTCACCGGCGTGGGCGCGCCGTGATAGACGTCCGGCACCCACATGTGGAACGGCACGGCGCCGAACTTGAACGCGATGCCGACGATGATGAACGCCAGGCCGAAGATCAGGCCGAGGTTCGCAGCGCCGACTTCGCGCACGCCGACCGCAAGCTCGTCGAGTTGCAGGGTGCCGGTCACGCCGTAGACGATCGAGAAGCCGTAGAGCAGCGTGCCCGAGGAGATCGCGCCGAGCACGAAGTACTTCATCGCCGACTCGGCGGCGACGCCCGACTCGCGATCGAACGCGACCATCGCGTAGAGCGACAGCGACAGCAACTCGACGCCGAGATACACGGTCAGCAGGCTCCCGGCGGACACCATCACCATCACGCCGAGCAGCGCGACCAGGCCCAGAATGAAGTACTCGCCCTTGAACAGCCCGCGCCGCTGCAGGTACTCGCGCGAATACAGGAACGACACGGCGACCGTGCCGTACGAGAAGAGCTTGAGTACATCGCCCATCGGATCGGCGATGTACATGCCGTCGAACGCCGTGACGCGCGCCTGCACGCCGTGGCGAACCGTCATGTAAGCCGCGCCCGCCAGCGTCAGCAGCGACAGCACATAGGTGAGCCAGCGCGAGCGCTCCGTCAGGAACACGTCGACCACGAGGATGACGCACAGCGCCGTGAGGACGAATACCTCCGCCGCCGCGTACTGCCCGCCCATTTCCGCCCAGCTGCTCATAGTTTCGGTGTCGTGATCGTCTGCACCAGGTTCTCGACGGTCTTGTGCATCACTTCGAGCATCGGCGCCGGCCACAAGCCGAGCGCCAGCACTGCCAGCGCGAGCACGCCGAGCACGACGAACTCACGGGCGTTGAGATCCGTGAGCGTCGCGACGTTGTCGTTGGCGACCGCGCCGAAGATCACGCGCTTCACCATCCACAGGGTGTACGCCGCGCCGAGAATCAGCGTCAGACCCGCGAGGAATGCATACCAGAAGTCGGCGCGGAAGCTGGCGACGATCACCAGGAACTCGCCGACGAAGCCGGAGGTCGCCGGCAGACCGGAATTCGCCAGCGCGAACAGCACCGCGAACGCCGCGAAGATCGGCATCGTGTTGACGACGCCGCCGTAGGCGTTGATCTCGCGGCTGTGCACCCGGTCGTAGAGGACGCCGACGCAGAAGAACAACGCGCCGGAGATGAGGCCGTGCGAGATCATCTGCACCATCGCGCCTTCGATGCCCATTGCCGCGCCGCGCGTATCGCCGTTGACGCTCATCAGCTCGAACGTCAGGAACGAGCCGAGCGTGACGAAGCCCATGTGCGCGATCGACGAGTACGCGATCAGCTTCTTCATGTCCTGCTGGACCAGCGCGACGAAGCCGATGTACACGACCGCGATCAGCGACAGCGAGATCACCAGCCAGTCGAGCGTGCCCGGTGCGTCCGGCGTGATCGGCAGGGAAAAGCGCAGGAAGCCGTAGCCGCCCATCTTCAGCATGATCGCCGCCAGGATCACCGAGCCGCCGGTCGGCGCTTCGACGTGCGCATCCGGCAACCAGGTGTGCACCGGCCACATCGGCACCTTGACTGCGAAGGCGGTCAGGAAGGCCAGGAAGATGACGATCTGCGTATTCAGATCGAGCGGCACATCGTAGAAATCAGCGATCAGGTAGCTGCACTGCCCGGCGTTGCAGGTCTGCTGGTACAGGTAGATCAGCGACACCAGCATCAACACCGAGCCGAGGAACGTGTACAGGAAGAACTTGATGGTGGCGTAGACGCGCCGCGGGCCGCCCCAGATGCCGATGATGATGAACATCGGAATCAGCATCGCTTCCCACAGCACGTAGAACAGCAGCGCGTCGAGCGCCGCAAACACGCCAATCATCAGGCCTTCGAGAATCAGGAAGGCGGCGTAGTACTGCGCCGGCTTCTTCTCGATCACGGTCCAGCTCGCGATCACGACCAGCGGCGTGATGAAAGTCGTCAGCAGGATCAGCGGCATCGAGATGCCGTCGACGCCGAGCGAGTACGTGGAGACGAGCGTGCCTGGGATGTCGATCCAGGCGCGCTCCTCGCCGAACTGCATCAGCGCCGTGCTGCTGTCGAAATACACCCACAGGAGCGTCGAGATGCCGAACGTCACCGCCGTCGTGAGCAATGCGACCCAACGGCCGAGCACGACGCCGCGCTCGCCGAGCGCGAGCATGGCGACACCGCCGGCGATCGGCAGCCAGATGAGTACGCTGAGTATCGGCCAGGTCAATTCCATAGCTTCTCGTTACCGCAGCACGTACCACGCGAGCAGCGCAGACAGCCCGATGACCATCGCGAACGCGTAGTGATACAGATAGCCCGACTGGAGGTGGCGCAGCAGGCCCGACAGCCAGCCGACGACGCGCGCCGAACCGTTGACCATCCCGCCGTCGATCAAAGCGACATCGCCGACGCGCCACAGCGCCGTGCCGACGCCGCGGCTGCCGCGGGCAAACACGGCCTGATAGAGCTCGTCGAAGTAAAACTTGTTCGCCAGGAGCTTGTAGAGCGCCGAGAGGCGCTCGGCGATCTGCCCTGGGAGATCCGTGCGTTTGATGTACAGGTACCACGCCGCGAGCACGCCCGCCGCGGCGAGATAGACCGCCGGACCGGTGAACGCGTGCACGACGAACTGCGCCGGACCGTGGAATTCCTCTTTGACGTGCTCGAGCACGTCGTGCGCCGGCAGCACCGCGATCGCGTTGCCGAAGTAGCCGCCGAACAGCACTCTCTCGACGGTGAGCCAGCCGATGACCAGCGAAGGAATGGCCAGCAGGATCAGCGGCAGCGTGACGACCCACGGACTCTCGTGTGGCTTGTGATGCTCGTCGGCGTGGAAGCGCTCCTCGCCGTGAAACGTCATGAACACGAGGCGGAAGCTGTAGAACGCCGTCACGAACACGCCGAGCAGCACCGACCAGTAAGCGTAAGGCGCCATCGCGAGGTGCGACTCGCCCACTGCGTCGATCAGGATGTCCTTCGAGAAGAATCCCGAGGTGCCCGGCACGGCGATCAGCGCGACCGAGCCGATGAGCGCAGTCCAATAGGTGATCGGCATGTACTTCTTCAGGCCGCCCATCTTGCGCATGTCCTGCTCGTGATGCATGCCGATGATCACCGAGCCGGCCGCGAGGAACAGCAGCGCCTTGAAGAACGCGTGCGTCATCAGGTGGAAGATCGCGCCGGCGTACGCTGACGCGCCGAGCCCCACCGTCATGTAGCCGAGCTGCGAGAGCGTCGAGTACGCGATGACTCGCTTGATGTCGTTGTTGACGATGCCGAGCAGGCCCATGAAGAACGCCGTGGTCGCGCCGATGAACAGCACGGTGTTCAGCGCCGTCTCCGACAGCTCGAACAGCGGCGACATGCGCGCGACCATGAAGATGCCGGCGGTCACCATCGTTGCCGCATGGATCAGTGCCGAGATCGGCGTCGGGCCTTCCATCGAGTCCGGCAGCCACACGTGCAACGGCACCTGGGCCGACTTGCCCATCGCGCCGATGAACAGGCAGATGCAGACGACAGTCATCGCCTGCCACTCCACGCCCGGGAAGATCTGCATCGTGTCCGCCGCAATGACATCGCGCAGGCCGAATACCGTCGAGTAGTCGAGTGAGTTGGTGTAGTAGACGATCGCGGCGATGCCGAGCACGAAGCCGAAGTCGCCGACCCGGTTGACCAGGAACGCCTTCAGATTCGCGAAGATCGCCGTCGGCCGCGTGTACCAGAAGCCGATCAGCAGGTAGGAGACGACGCCGACCGCTTCCCAGCCGAAGAACAACTGCAGGAAGTTGTTCGACATCACCAGCATCAGCATCGAGAACGTGAACAGCGAGATGTACGAAAAGAAGCGCTGGTAGCCGGGATCGTCGTGCATGTAGCCGATCGTGTAGACGTGCACGCACAACGACACGAACGTCACGACCGTCATCATCAGCGCGGTGAGGTGGTCAACCAGGAAGCCGACTTCCATGCGGATGCCGTCGCTGACCAGCCAGGTGTAGACGCTGCCGTCGTACGTGGGCACGCCGTCCATGACCAATTGCCAGAGCACATAGGCGGACAACCCGAACGACAGAGCCACGCCCGCGATCGTGACGCTATGCGCGCCGGCGCGGCCGATGACGCGTCCGCCGAGGCCGGCGACGATCGCCGCGAACAGCGGCGCAAGGACGATCGTCAGCAATATGGATTCCTGGAGCATGCTCAGCCTTTCATCGTGTCGAGCTCTTCGACGTCGATGCTGCGCCGTTCGCGGAACAGCACCACGAGGATCGCCAGGCCGATCGCCGACTCCGCCGCCGCCACCGTCATGATGAAGAACACGAACACCTGCCCGTGCAGATCGTTGAGCTGGTGCGCGAAAGCGACGAAGTTGAAGTTCACCGCGAGGAGCATCAGCTCGATGCACATCAGCAGCAGGATGACGTTCTTGCGGTTGAGGAAGATGCCGGCAACGCTCAGCGCGAACAGCACGCCGGCGAGCAGCAAGACGCTGTGCAGCGGGATCATTGCTCGGTCTCCGCGGGCATCTTGACGACGCGGATGCGGTCCTTGGCGCGGACCGCGACCTGGCCGGCGATATCCTGCGCCTTCATGCCGACGCGATGGCGCATGGTCAGCGCGATGGCTGCGACGATTGCGACCAGCAGCAGCACGGCTGCCAGCTCGAACGGATAGAGGTACTTGGTGTAGAGAAGCTCGCCGAGCGCCCGCGTGTTGCTGTAGCCCTCGACCGCAACGCTCGCCGCAGCTTCAGGCGCGGCACCGCCGAGGCTCTTCACCCAGACGACGCTGCCGATCTCGACCACGACCAGCGCCGCGACCACGAAGCCGAGCGGCGCATATTTCGTGAACCCTTCGCGCAGCGCCGCGAGGTTCACGTCCAGCATCATCACGACGAACAGGAACAGCACCATGACCGCGCCGACGTAGACCAGCATCAGCACGATGGCGAGGAACTCCGCTTCCATCAGCAGCCAGATCACGGCGCTGTTGAAGAACGCCAGCACCAGGAACAGCGCGCAATGCACCGGATTGCGTGCGGTGATGACGCCGACCGCCGCACCGACCAGCACGACCGAGAAGAAGTAAAAGAGGAGCTCGACGATGTTCATGTCAGCGGTACCGCGCGTCCGCGGCCTTGTCCGCCGCGATCATCGCTTCGTAGCGCTCGCCGACCGCGAGCAGCTTGTCCTTGGTCATGATGTTCTCGCCGCGGTTCTCCATGTGGTACTCGTGGATGCGCGTCTCGACGATCGCGTCGACCGGGCACGCTTCTTCGCAGAAGCCGCAGTAGATGCACTTGAACAGGTCGATGTCGTAGCGCGTCGTGCGGCGCGTGCCGTCGGCGGCGACGTCGGATTCGATCGTGATCGCCAGCGCCGGGCACACCGCCTCGCACAGCTTGCAGGCGATGCAGCGCTCCTGGCCGTTCGGATAGCGACGCTGCGCGTGCAGGCCGCGATAGCGCGGCGATTGCGGAGTCTTCTCTTCCGGGTATTGCACGGTGATGTTCGGCCGCACTGCGAACTGGCGCAGCGTCACCCACAAGCCCTGGAACAGCTCGGTGAGGAAGAATGTTTTTAAAAGGCTTCTCATGTCAGCGCGGCGACCCCGGTCATTTTGACCATGGCCCGACCTCGTATAGTTTCAGCACGCCTTCCACCGTGATCCACACCAGCGTCACCGGGATGAACACCTTCCAGCCGAGCCGCATGATCTGGTCGTAGCGGTAGCGCGGGAACGTGGCGCGGAACCACAGGAAGCAGAACAGGAAGAAGAAGATCTTGAGCGCGAGCCAGTGAATGCCGGGCGCGGTCAGCAATGCCGGCAGCGGGTAACCGTCGAACGGCGACAGCCAGCCGCCGAAGAAGAACACCGAGGTCAGCGCCGAGATCAGGATCATGTTCACGTACTCGGCGACGAAGAACACGGCGAACGCCATGCCCGAGTACTCGACGTGGAAGCCCGCCACGATTTCCGATTCGCCTTCCACCACGTCGAACGGCGCGCGGTTGGTCTCGGCGAGGCCGGAGATGAAGTACACGACGAACAGCGGCAGCAGCCACCAGATGAAGAAGCTGAAGGAGCCGCCGCGCTGCGCTTCGATGATCTCGCCGAGATTCAGCGAGCCCGCCGCCATCACGACACCGACCAGCGCGAAGCCCATCGCAATCTCGTACGCGACCATCTGCGCCGCGCCGCGCATGGCGCCGAGCAGCGCGTACTTCGAGTTCGCGGCCCAGCCGGCGAGGATGATGCCGTATACACCCGTCGAGGTGAGCGCGAGGATGTAGAGCAACCCCGCGTTGATGTTGGCGACCGTGAAGCCCGGCCAGAGCGGCATGACGGCCCAGGTGCACAGTGCCGGAATCAGAGCCAGGAGCGGCGCGAGCAGGAACAGGAACTTGTTCGAGCTGGAAGGAATGACGATTTCCTTCAACAGCAGCTTCAACACGTCCGCGAACGGTTGACCGATGCCCAGCCGGCCGCCGACACGGTTCGGACCGATGCGTGCCTGGATCGAGCCGATCACGCGCCGCTCGACCAGCGTCAGGAACGCCATGCAGAGGATGACGCTGATGAACAACACCAGCGCGACCACGCCGTAATAGACGACGGCCTGCACCCACTCCGGGAAGCTCGACAGCAATTGCGACACGAATTGCGGTACGCCGCTGCTCATGCGGTGCTACCTCGCGATGTGCCGCGTGCTTCGCTCGTTGCCTGCAGAGCGCTCGAACGGCGAACCATCGCGTCAGTGGCGTAGATCGGCACGTCGCGCGATGCGCCGCCCTCGCCCGCCGCCACGCTCAGTGCGAGCTTCGATTGCAGCGTGCGTGCCGAGGGCTTGATCGCGAAGGCCGGTGCCGCTTCGAGCTGCTTGCGCACCTCTTCGGTGATCTGATCCGAGCTCGTGTAGTCGAAGCCCGGCAGGTTCAGCAGGTTGCCGAGCACGCGAAGAACCTTCCACGCCGGCCGCGATTCGCCGACGGGCGAAGCTGCGCCGGGCACGCTCTGCCACAGGCCTTCGAGATTGACGTACGTGCCGGAGGTCTCGGCGAAAGTGCCGATCGGCAGGATCACGTGCGCGAATTCTTTGGCCGTGCCGTACGGCGACAGCGCGATGACCAGTTCCGCCGCCTTCAATGCTTCGACCGCCGCCGGCGATGCGATGTCGAGCGCCGGCTCGATGCCGCCGAGCAGGATGTAGCTCTTCAGGCGTGCGGCAAACATGTCTGCGACGTTCAGCCCAGCCGGCTGCGCAGCGCGGCCGCCGAGCGCTCGATGCGGCAACACGCCCGCGAGACACGCCGCGACAGAGTTGCCGCCGTCGGGCAAGTAGCCGAGCGTCGCGCCGCTGAGCTCGGCGAGAGCGCCTGCAACCAGGCGCAGGTCAGCGAATGCCGGATCACGTTGCGCCAAGGCGCCGAGCAGGATCATGCGACGCGAACCGTCGCCGAGTTGCTGAGCGATCGCACGATGCGCATCGGTCGGGTGCGCGCTGGCAACGAGCGCTGCAATCGACTCCGGCGCACTCTTGCCGCTCGCAGCGCTTGCGGCCGCCGCGACGGCGACCAGCTGACCGAACATGTCCAGCCCGTTTGCCGGCAGGTAGTTGGCGACCGGGAACAAGTACTCGTAACGCTGCGGGTTGACGAACGAGATCTTCGCGCCGCGCAGTGCTGCCTTGCGCAGGCGATGTGCGAGCAGCGGCACTTCCTTACGCAGGTTGGAGCCGACGACCAGCGCGCTCGTCACCTGCTCCAGCTCCGCGATCGAACAGCCGAGCGCCGGATACAGCGGATCGTTCGCCTCGTCGCGGAAGTCGGTGCGACGCAGCCGATGATCGAGATTGGCGCTGCCGAGCCCGCGCGCGATGCGCGCCAGCAAATGGAATTCCTCGAGCGTCGACGTCGGTGCGGCGAGCGCGCCGACCTGAGCGCCGCCGTGCTGCTTCACGACCTTGCCGAGCCGCTCGGCGACGACATTGAGCGCGGTTTCCCAATCGCTCTCCTGCCACAT
>DATENH010000152.1:0-18843 GCA_035275145.1 Steroidobacteraceae bacterium
GCGCCGGGCGCGGGCTTCGGCGACGCTGGCATACGCCTGCTTCGCCGTTTTGTTATAGGTGAGCGCCTTGTCGATGAGCTGGTCGAGGATCGGGTCCTCCAGCGTCTTCCACCAGTCCGCGAGCGCGGCGGGTTCGTTGGCGGGCGCTGCTGCAGCCGGGCGCGCGTGCCATTCGTCCGGTGTCACCGGCTGCGGGGGTCGATAGTTCGGACCCACCGCGCACCCGGCCAACGCCAGCAGAACGACCAAAGACAGAATGCTGCGCTCCATAGGGGCTATTAGACTGAAGTTCGCGCCGGGGTTGCGGCAAAGAAGTGTAATTCAATGTAACTTTATGTATCTGAAATCCCTTTAATTTCCGCTCTATCGCAGCGACCGCGGCGCTTATGCTCGGGCGGCGCGCGCCCAAGCCAAGGCGGCATATGCGCACGAGGCTCCCCTGCCGCACAATCCGGTCCCTCAAACCGCGGTGAAACCTTTTTGCGACCGGCCGGCTTTTGACTGACAAACGATGATCCGACTCACGCACCTGCAACGCCTCGAAGCCGAGAGCATCCACATCCTGCGCGAGGTCGTCGCCGAGTGCGAACGGCCGGTGATGCTGTATTCGATCGGCAAGGACAGCTCGGTGCTGCTGCACCTGGCGATGAAAGCCTTTCATCCGGCCAAGCCGCCGTTCCCGCTGCTGCACGTCGATACGACTTGGAAGTTTCGCGAAATGATCGCTTTTCGCGATGCCACCGCCGCCCGGCTCGGCGTGCAGCTCCTGGTCCATACCAACAAGGACGGGCTGGCGCGCGGCATCGGGCCGTTCACGCACGGTTCGGCGGTGCACACCGACGTGATGAAGACGCAGGCACTGAAACAGGCGCTCGACCAGTACGGCTTCGACGCCGCATTCGGCGGGGCGCGGCGCGATGAAGAGAAGTCGCGCGCCAAGGAGCGCGTCGTGTCGTTCCGCTCGGCGCAGCATCGCTGGGATCCGAAGCGTCAGCGTCCTGAGCTCTGGCGTCTGTACAACACGCGCAAGAGCAAGGGCGAGAGCCTGCGGGTGTTCCCGCTGTCGAACTGGACCGAGCTCGACATCTGGCAATACATCTATATGGAGAATATCCCGATCGTGCCGCTGTATTTCTCCAAGCAGCGCCCGATCGTCGAGCGCGACGGCGCGTTGATCATGGTGGATGACGAGCGCATGCCGCTGCACGACGGCGAGCGTCCGGCCATGCGCTGGGTGCGCTTCCGCACGCTCGGCTGTTATCCGCTGACCGGTGCGGTCGAAAGCCGCGCGGACACGTTGCCCGCGATCATCCAGGAGATGCTGCTCACCACCAGCTCTGAACGCCAGGGCCGCGTGATCGACCACGACAGCGCGGCGTCGATGGAGAAGAAGAAGCAGGAAGGGTATTTCTGAACGATGGCCCACAAGTCGGACCTCATCGCCGCAGACATTCACGCCTACCTCGAGTCGCATGAGCACAAGGGGTTGCTGCGGTTCATTACCTGCGGCAGCGTGGATGACGGCAAGTCGACCCTGATCGGCCGGCTCCTGTACGAGTCGAAGCTGATCTTCGAGGATCAGCTCGCCGCGCTCGAAGCGGATTCGAAGAAGGTCGGCACGCAGGGCGGCGAGCTCGACTTCGCGCTGCTGGTCGACGGCCTGGCCGCAGAGCGCGAGCAGGGCATCACGATCGACGTCGCGTACCGGTTCTTCTCGACCGACCGTCGCAAATTCATCGTCGCGGATACACCGGGGCACGAGCAGTACACGCGCAACATGGTCACGGGCGCATCGACCGCCGATGTTGCAGTGATCCTCATCGACGCGCGCAAAGGCGTGCTCACGCAGACGCGCCGCCACAGTTACATCGTGTCGCTGCTCGGCATCCGGCACATCGTGCTCGCGATCAACAAGATGGATCTGGTGGACTATTCGCAGAAGACGTTCGACGACATCGTCGCCGACTACCGCGAGTTCGCGCAGCAGATCGGGCTCACGGACATCGTCGCCGTGCCGCTCTCGGCGCTGCGCGGTGACAACATCCTCGAGAGCAGCGCGCGTACGCCCTGGTACCAGGGTCCGACGCTGATGGGCTATCTCGAATCGGTCGAGATCGAGGACGACCTGCAGACGAAGCCGTTCCGCCTGGCCGTCCAATGGGTGAACCGGCCGAACCAGGATTTCCGCGGCTTCGCGGGCATGATTGCGAGCGGCACGATCCGGCGTGGCGATGCGGTGCGGGTGTTGCCGTCAGGCCGGCAGAGTCGCGTGACGCGCATCGTCGGTTACGAGGGCGATTTGGAAACGGCGGTGGCCGGGCAGTCCGTCACGCTGACGCTCGCGGACGAGGTCGATGTGAGCCGCGGCGACTTGCTCGCGGCGGCCGATGCACCGCCTGCCGTCGCCGATCAGTTCCAGGCGACGATCATCTGGATGCACGAAGAGCCGATGCTGCGGGGCCGCCCGTACATCATCAAGCTCGGCACCCGCACGCTCACCGGCAGCATCACGACGCCCAAGCACAAGGTGAACGTGAATACGTTGGAGCGGCTCGCGGCCAAGCAGCTCGAGCTGAACGAGATCGGCGTGTGCAACCTGAGCTTCGACCGCGCGATCCCGTTCGATCCGTACGCCGACAACCGCGAGACCGGCGGCTTCATCCTGATCGACAAGCTTTCGAACGACACCGTCGGCGCCGGCCTGCTGAACTTCGCGCTGCGCCGCGCGGAAAACATTCACTGGCAGGCGCTCGACGTCAACAAGCTCGCGCGCTCGTCGCTCAAAGGGCAGCGCGCGTGCGTGCTGTGGTTCACGGGCCTGTCGGGCGCGGGTAAATCGACGGTCGCGAACCTGGTCGAGAAGCGTCTGCACGCACTCGGCCGTCACACGTACACGCTCGACGGCGACAACGTGCGTCATGGACTCAACAAGGATCTCGGCTTCACCGATGCGGACCGCGTCGAGAACATCCGGCGCGTCGCGGAAGTGTCAAGACTCATGGTCGATGCAGGCTTGATCGTGCTGGTGTCGTTCATCTCGCCGTTCCGGTCCGAGCGGCGCCTGGCGCGCGAACTGATGCAGCAAGGCGAGTTCCTCGAAGTGTTCGTCGACACGCCGTTGGCCGAAGCGGAAAAGCGCGACGTGAAAGGCCTCTACAAGAAGGCGCGGCGCGGCGAGCTGAAGAACTTCACCGGCATCGACTCGCCGTACGAGCCGCCGGAGCATCCCGAGATCCATCTGCGCACGGTGCTGCAGTCGCCGGAAGAAGCGGCGGAGCAGATTCTGAAGACGCTGCGCGACAGCGGTATGCTCTACCCGGCGGACGAGTTGTCGGGGCTGTAGGCCCTAGGCTGTAGCCAGAGTGGGAACTGACGCGAAATTAGTTAGCGATGTCGTCACGCTCGCGCGGCGCGCGGGCGATGCGATCCTCGGCGTGTACGGCCAGCAGTTCGAAGTCACGAACAAGGCCGATCAATCGCCGCTGACCCTTGCCGACACGAAGTCGCACGACATCATCGTGCAAGGTCTGCGCGCGCTCACACCGGACGTACCGGTGCTCTCGGAGGAAGCCAGCGATATTCCTTACAGCGAGCGTCGTCAGTGGCAACGCTACTGGCTGGTCGACCCGCTCGATGGCACGAAGGAGTTCGTCTCGCGCAATGGCGAGTTCACGGTGAACATCGCGTTGATCGATGGACACGACGCGGTGCTAGGCATCGTGCACGTGCCCGTCACCGACACGACGTACACCGGCGTGCAAAACGTCGGCGCGACACGGCAGACCGGGCGCGAGCCGGCGGTGTCGATTCATACGTCGAAGACGCCGGCGACGCCGCTGCGGATCGTCGGCAGTCGCTCGCATCGCGATGCCGTGCTCGATCGCTATCTGCCGCAGCTCGAGCCGTATCAGCTCGTCGCAGTCGGCAGCTCGATCAAGTTCTGCCTGGTCGCCGAAGGCAGCGCGGATTTCTATCCGCGCTTCGGCCCGACCAGCGAGTGGGACACCGCCGCCGCCCAAGCCGTCGTGGAGTCGGCGGGGGGACGCGTGATCCAGACGGATGGGCAGCGGCTGCGGTACAACACCAAGGCGGAAGTGCTGAACCCGCACTTCCTCGTGTCGGGCGATCCGACGCGCGACTGGCTCGGTGAGTTGTCGTTACGCGATTAGCTACGCGATCACCGCACCAGCAAAAAGGGCGCGATCATTACGAGCGTGGTTGCGACCAGCAATGCGCCTTCGAAGGCGCCAGTCATTCGCTTGAGAAACTTCATGAGTAGTACTCCAGAGTTGCGGTAACCGTGCAGACCGAGCACACCAGATCGCCGCGACACCCTCGAGCATGACTCCGATGGATCTGAGCTCCTGTTGCTGTCTGCTTGTCATGGTGGCTACTTTGCCCGCAGCCCGTGACAGCGAAGTGATTGCTGCTGTGAAGAAGGCGTGAAAACGCCCGCTCAGGAGACGCGCAAGTAGATCTGCGCACCGCGCTTGGTGTCGTCGGGGGCCGGCAGCTTGCTGGTGAAGCGAATAGGGTACTCGCCAGCGCTCGCGGGACGCACGCACAGGTCGCCCTTCGGATGCGTGAGCTGCAGCCGGGCCTTCTGATCGTCGCGAATGATGATCGACAACGGCACCCCCGCGAGAGCACGGCCATCGGGACCGAACGCGCGGAGCTGCAGCGTGCTGACACAGATCTGCTTGCCGACAACGGTGGGGACGATGGCGGGCTCCACGTCGACGCGCACCACTTTGGCGCCGGCCTGAATCGGCACCGCGTCCTTGCCCGCCGAAACGACCTCGCCCACCGGGGTCCAGAGCACCTTGAAGTCCTGGGCGACAGCTCCCGGGCAGCAGCCCCAGAGCAAAAGAGTGAGCAAAAGAGCATCGACTCGCTTCATCCGGGCCTCCATTCTCTTGCCTTGCGCGGCGGCCTGCTGCTAGATTCGGCCCATGCGTACGATTCAGCAACAGTCCGCGCTGCCCCTCCGAGGCAGTGAGCTGCTGCGTACGCGCCTGCACCTGCGTCGCTAAGACGCAAACCCCCCGACCGTTCGCCAGGGACTGGCGCTAAAAATCTCGATCCGTCTGCTCCGGCCTCAGTGGCCGCCCCCAGCACAGGAATGCCTACGATGTTGCAGGAACCCAAGAACAAGTACCGCCCGTTCGCACCGATCGACCTTCGCGACCGGGCCTGGCCCGACAAGGTCATCACCACGCCACCGCTGTGGTGCAGCGTCGACCTGCGCGACGGCAACCAGGCCTTGATCGAACCGATGGACGCCGCGCGCAAGCGCCGCATGTTCGACATGCTGGTGCGCACCGGCTTCAAGGAAATCGAGGTCGGCTTCCCCGCTGCGTCGCAGACGGATTTCGATTTCGTGCGCGAGCTGATCGAGCGCAACCTCATTCCGGATGACGTGACCATCCAGGTGCTGACGCAGGCGCGACCGGAGTTGATCGAGCGCACGTACGAGTCGCTGCGCGGCGTCAGGCGCGCAATCGTGCATTTGTACAACTCGACCTCCACGCTGCAGCGGCGCGTCGTGTTCTGTCTCGATCGGCCCGGCATCGTCAACATCGCGGTGCAGGCCGCACGCTGCGTGCGCGATCTCGCCGCGCAGCAGCCCGGCACGGACTGGTACTTCGAGTACAGCCCGGAGAGTTTCACCGGCACCGAGCTCGACTTCGCAGTCGAGATTTGCGATGCCGTGAACGAAGTCTGGCAGCCGACACCCGAGCGCAAGGTGATCCTCAACCTGCCGGCGACCGTCGAGATGGCGACGCCGAACATCTACGCGGACCAGATCGAATGGTTCGGCCGTCACATCGCCAAGCGCGACTCGATCGTGCTGTCGGTGCATCCACACAACGACCGCGGCACGGCGATTGCGGCTGCGGAGCTCGCCGTGATGGCTGGCGCGGAACGCGTCGAAGGCACCTTGTTCGGCAACGGCGAGCGCACCGGCAACGTCGACGTCGTGACGCTCGCATTGAATCTCTACAGCCAGGGCGTTCACCCGGGACTGGACTTCTCCAACATCAACGAGGCGGCGCGCTGCGCGGAGTACTGCAATCAGCTGCCGATTCATCCGCGCCATCCGTACGTCGGCGACCTGGTGTTCACATCGTTCTCCGGCTCTCATCAGGACGCGATCAAGAAAGGCTTTGCGGCGCGCCGCGACGGCGACCTCTGGGAAATGCCGTACCTGCCGATCGACCCGCGCGACGTCGGACGCACCTACGAATCCGTCATTCGCGTCAACAGCCAGTCCGGCAAGGGCGGCATCGCCTACCTTCTGGAACGCGACTACGGCCTGACGATGCCGCGGCGACTGCAGATCGAGTTCAGCCAGGTCGTGCAGGCCGTGACCGATGCGACGGGTAAAGAGCTGTTGTCGGAGCAGATCTGGTCGCTATTCGAGCGCGAGTATCTCGGCGAAAACGGTGCGTACGTTTACGGCGGCCACCAGTTGTCGCCGGTGCGCGAGCACCTGGAGCGGCTGACGCTGAAGCTCAAGTGCAACGGCCAGGGCGCGCTGCTGCATGGCGAAGGTAACGGCCCGATCGATGCCCTCGTCGACGCGCTGGGACTGCGCTTCGACGTGCTGTCGTACGAGGAGCACTCGATGGGCTCGGGGAGCGATGCACGCGCAGTGGCTTTCGTCGAGATCACGACGCCGGCGCGCACCACGCTGTTCGGCGTGGGCTTGCACGAGAACATCGTGACCGCGTCGCTGATGGCGATCCTGAGCGCGGTGAATCGGGCGTTGCAGCGCGGATTGTTGGACGACTCGATGCCGGCAGCAACGGGATAGGTGGACGATCGCTCAACGCGCGACCGACCAGTCAACGCCGCTCGCAGAGCAAACAGTGAATGAGACGCTGTTTCCCGTTTGATCGCGCACTGTCATTCCCTCCCAGTGCAGCGAGGCGGTGATGGTGCCTGACCCGCCGGCGTTCGGTGAGGTCGAGCACGAGTTATCGAAGTCGCACTCGTAGCTGACCGAGGTGATGAGCTCCACGTTGAAGCCGGTTTGCCGGCCGAACCGGATCGGAGCCGTCACCGAGTACGTTCCGCCGTTGAGATCGCCGGTGGTCCGGCCGGCGATCGTCGAGCGAATGGCCGACGTGGCGAAGACGTCGGGAAAGCCCGAGTCCACTCCCCAGCGTGCCGCTGCCCGCCGACCGGAAACCGTCGAATTGGCAAGCACGCGAAAGGTGTAGGTCGCCGTCCCTTGCGTGTCGATCAGAGCTGTGTCGGCGGGGTTGATGACCAGTGCATCGCTGAACTCGCCCAGGCTCTTTGCGAACTGGAGCGGGTTCAGCGTGCCCTCAAAGAAGGCGCGGGCATCGACCGTACCGTAGTTCACGGTGATGGAAGCCGAGGAGTCAGCATCGGACAGGCTGTTGGTGAGTTGTGGGGCGGTGCGGTCAATGACCAGCGGCGGCGTCGCCTCAGTAGCACTGGCAAGAGAATAGGCGAGCTCCTTGTCATTCCTCGGACAGCGGGGCCCGCCCGAGACCGCGGCCGTGACAACCTCCTCGGCCAGCGGGCGCGTACCGCTATCCGCGCGGGCGGTCACGCGAACCGAAACTGACGTGCAGCCACTCGACGGTGTCACGGTTGCAGAAATTCCGCCGTTGGCATCAGTGCGTCCGCTGGCGGGCGACACCGCCGCGCACGTGGACTCGAGATCCACGAGCACATTCGGCGCAGGCGCAAAACTGCCGTTACCGTCGGGTACTTCGACAACTGCGCTCAGAGTCGCAGGCGCTGAGAGTTGCGCGGGAAATAGCACATCGAGCTGCGCGCCGATGCATTGACTGGTGCCGAGCAACCGCGTTCGCTCCAAATCGTTCTGTCCCGCCGAGTCCAGGAAATACAGCGACGAGTAAGCGTAGTAGCAAAGAACCTGCAGATCCGAGAGCGCTGCTTCGTTGAAGTCGATCGCGTAGCCTTCGACCGTCTGCTCGACGGTGTCGAAACCGTCCGTGTCGAGATCGAACGCGGTGAATACGATGCCGCCGGTGTAGCCGTCACCGTTCAGGTCGAATCGGCTGAAGTCCCGCGCCGTCGGAATCGTGGCGCGATTCGGATTCGCGAGGTCGTACGCCTCCGCGAACAGCGCAAGGTCGCGTCGATCGAAGAGTCCGTCGTCATTCGCATCCAGCAGTGTGCGCCGTATCTTGAGCGCGCCATCCGGTCCGTCGAGCGCGAGCGTCGCGGCATAGGCGTCCAGCAGAGGTACGCCGAGCAGCCCGCTGCCGGCATGCGCGTGCGCGGTGCCGAGAATCAGTCGCTGTGTTTCTATCGTCGGTTTGCTCGCCAACTCTGGCGATAGCGACCACAGGTAGGCCGCGAGCCCCGCGACCTGCGCCGCCGCGAGGCTGGTGCCGGCGGCGGCGAACTGCACCTGATTCAGGTCCGACGGGTTGTCGACTCCAGTGAGCTTCACGGGGTCGGCGACGGCGCGCACGTCCGCGTTCAGGAAATCGAAGTCCGAGGGCGACACGTCTTCCGGCGATTCGGCGACGGTTCCGCTGTCGACCACGACGACATTTTCCAGGCCGAGCGTCGCCGTTCCCGCCGCCTGCAGATCAGCGTGTAGACGCGCGAGCGCTGGGGCGTCGAACGCCGCGTTCGTCGTCGTGTTGCTGTCAGTCCACAGCGAGGCATCCTGGACCAGCCCGTCGATCTGGCTCAGCAGCGTGGCCAGCGTGAACGGATTCGAGAAGCGCGCGTCGCGAAAACCGCGGTAGCGCAGCGCCAGGAGCCCGGAGCCCTCGACGTCGGACTCGGCGACGTTGCCGGCTGACACGGTGACGAGCATGCGTTCGTCGCTCACGTCGGCCAGGAGCCGCAGCGCCTCGATCAGCGTCTGAGCGAGCACAGCGCGCTCGATGATCTCGTCACGCACGGCCGCTACATCCAAGGTCTGCGCAGTGCTCGACGGGTCCGCGAAGTTGAGCGACATGTTGACGATGAAGTGACCGGTCTCGGCACTGAGCGCATTGACCAGAACAAAGGCGGCGGAGGTCGCATCCGTCAGCTCCGCATCGACGAGGCGGATCTGCACGCAATGCGCGAACGGGCTCGTGCCCGTGGGCGCCGTGTCGTCGAACGCTCCGGCGATCGCGAGTGCCACACGCATGCCGTGATACCCGGCAGGATCATCGCCCGTCGGCCCGAGCTGCACCGGCGGCTCGGTGGCGAATGAGAGGATCGCCAAGCTGGACGGGCCAAAGCGATCCGCGACGTACACCGGCATCGGGCGGCCCTGCAGCGCCGAGCAGTCACGGCCGGCAGCGCCATGCGCGTTCCAGGCCTGCGGAAACCGGGTTGCGAGCAGATGGCTCAAGGATGCGGCGGGCTGGCGCGGCCCCGTTGCCGGCAGCATTGCCGGCGCCAGCGCTTTTGCCGCGAAGGCGTCGGCGACACCGGGCTGGGAACGCAGCGATCGGGCGAGTGAGATCAGGGCCGCAGTGTCCGCCTGACGAGGCACCTCGAGCGTCAAGATCGGGAAATTGGGGCGCGAGGACAGGATGCTCGCAGCATTCACGCTGCGTGCCGCGGCATTGAACTGATCGACGGTCGCATTCGCCTGCAACAGGACAATCACTCGCGTGAGCAGGTAACCGTTCGACTCGTCGCCAGCGGCTGCCGCAGTTGCTGTCTTCGTCGGGAGAACCGCGAGAGCTGCCGAGGATCCATTGCCACCGAGGATGGTCGTTTGCGACGGTGGGGGCGGCGGCGCAGGCGGACTCGCGGCCGTGTCGCCACTGCCGCCGCTGCACGCGGCGAGTGACAGCACCCCGGACAGAACAAGGATCGCCTTGACCCGCTGCATGGCACGCCACCAACTTCTTTTTGTCACGCCCGATCCAGTCTACGAATCCGTGCGTGCGTCGCTGTCATCAAAATTGATGACGACGATTGGGTGGCGAGTGCCTATCCGGAGATGTATCGCTCCAGCTGCGTGATCGTCTGCTGCTGTTCGTCGATGACGGCCTTCACCAGGTCGCCGATCGAGATGATGCCGATCAGCTTGCCTTGCTCCATGACCGGGAGGTGCCGGATGCGCTTCTCGGTCATGATCTCCATGCAGCGGTGCACCGCGTCGTCAGGCGACACGGTCACGACCTCCGACGTCATGATCTGCCACACCGGGGTGTCGGAGCTGGAGCGGCCGAGCAGGATCACTTTGCGCGCGTAATCGCGCTCCGAGAGGATGCCGACGAGCTCATCCTCGCGCATGACGGGCAGCGCGCCGATGTGCTTGTCGGCCATGACCTGGATCGCCTCGAGGACCGGCGCTTCGGGGCCGATGGTCCAGACGCTCTTGGGCTTGAAGGCCAGCAGGTATCTGACGCGCAGCATCGTCGTACCCTCCTGAGCGCCAAGATCAGCGCAAAATCGCCAACGTTGCAATGCGGGTAATTAACCGCTGCTTTTTCAGTGGTCGTGGTGGCCGCCCGGCCCGTGGACGTGGCCGTGCGCCAGCTCTTCTTCGGTTGCGGCCCGCACTTCGGCAATTTCGACTTCGAAATTCAGGTTCTGGCCCGCGAGCGGATGATTGCCGTCGATCGTGACCATGTCGCCGGCGATCTGCGTGACAGTCACCGCCCGCACGCCGTGCGGCGATTGAGTGTGCAGCTGCATGCCGACAGTGAGATTGCCGATTCCCTTCAGTGCACGGCGCGGCACACGCTGGACCAGCGACTTGTCGTACTCGCCATAGGCATCGGCCGCGGCGATCTTCACGTCGAGCTTGTCGCCGGCCGATTTACCTTCGAGCTCGCGCTCCAGGCCCGGAATCAGGTTGCCGTTGCCGTGCAGGTACGCGAGCGGCGTGCCGTCGGAGCTGTCGAGCTTCTTGCCGGTATCGTCGGTCAGCGTGTAGTGGATGAGAACGACGGAGTTTTGAGCGATTTGCATGGGGCGGCATTATGGCTGATTGCCGCCGCGCTGCGGCCAAAATGTCCCCGTAAGCTATTCGAGCACGCTCAAGTAGTACTCGGCCGCGGGATTGGCTATCGCATCGAGCCGGCTCAGCAAGAATTTGCTGCCGGCGTCGGACCTGTAGAACACGAACAAGCCCTGCTGCTGGTACATCATGCCGTCAACGGCAACCGGGGCGAGTGCATGCAGGGTGCGCCGGGCGAAAGTGTCGCCATCGGCGATGGCGAGCCGATGGTAGCAAGTGACCCGAAAGCCGGGATGCCTGCACCAGAACGCATTCGCTTCGATCAGCGCGATCTCGTGGCGCGCCGTGGACTGGTCCATCCAGGCGATCGTGTAGTGGTCGGTGGTCAAGGTGGGCCCTGAAAGCTCAATCCTGCCCAGGGGCGACAACCACACCATGTTCGGGGGCGCGTCGGTACTGAAAACCGGCCCGCATTGCGAGTAAACCTGCGAGCCCGACTCGTTGAACCACATCTGGCCGCATGCGCCGAGCCACGCCATGTCGAAATCGGCCTTGGTCACGTACACGGCGGCCGGACCTGTGATGTCCCACTTGTCCAGGGTGCTCGGGCTGAGCAGCGGGTCCCCGACGAACACGTAGCTCCCGGACGGGTGGAGCCGTATATAGGTCTGGCCGAACACCCGCTGATTGAAGGGGCTGATCTGATCGGTTCCGGTCGCAAGGTCGATCGTATGGATCCTGGCCTCGTCCTCCGTGTCCGGAATGATGTGCACGCGGCGCTGCCCGTCCAAAGCAAGGTCGAAGACCTTCACCGAGACATTCGCTTTGAGCGGAGTCAGGCCACGGCCCGCCTCGACCTCTGCGAGGTCGACGAGGCTGACGAGCCCATCGTGACCCACGGCCGCTGTCAGCCCATCGGGCGAGATCGAAACGGCGGTGGGCGCCTTCGACAGCGGCACTGATTTCTCCGAGCCTGTCGCTACGTCGTAGACGTACAGCGCATTGGCCGGATAGGTTGCCGCCATCACGATGCGATCGAGAGCGCGGCTGTACTCAGCGTCGCGCACATCGTGAGTCAATGCGATGCGGCTCTGCACTGACAGCGCTGTGGCGTCCGGATCGGGAAGCGGGCCCGTCTGACCAGTCACCGGATCGGTCCCTGTCAGCGTGTACGTGATGGTGACGGCCAGCGGGCTCCCGAAGAGCTCGCGATTGCATGCCTGGTCCAGGCAGACATGAAACGTCAGCTGATCGGTGTACGTGCCATTGAACAGCGTCTGCGGCGGCCGATAGGTGGGGACGAGGTTGATCGACGTGGGTCCATTCGAGTTGAGACCGACACCCGTAATACCTCTGCGGGTGAAATCGCCGGAGACAAACACGTCGGCGGTAGTCGTATTGTGCAGCGTCAGCACCACGTTTGAGATGGCAACGGGCGCGACCCGGTCCGTAGTGAAACTCGTCGTGGCCGGATCGAGGCTGACCGAAGGATAGCCCGCAGGTGTCTGCGACTGTCCAGAATTGTCCGGGCCCGACCCACCGCCACCGCCGCATGCGGCCAGACCGAGACATATCACTGCAAGCCAGAAGCGCACTATTCCGTTCCCCGCTGACGTGGATCGCGCGCCGGCAAGGTTATTGATTTTTTCGAGTCGCGGATGCGCTATTTGTCAGAAGCAGGACTTCGATCAAATTGCGGGCGGCTTGGCGGGCGGCGTGTACCAGCGCTCCTTCGTCACGACCTGCGATTCGGCGGGGTCGGTCATGTAGTGCGGCGACAGGATCTGCACCCCGTGCTCGTTGAACACATCCAGGATGTTGGCGTGCAGGCTGCTGAGCATGTCGATGCGCTCGGTCGAATCGTCGATGGGCGAGTGTGCGATCAGCCGGTATTCGACGTAGAAATCCGAGAGTGCGGTCTGTCGCACGTACGGAGCGGGATCGCGGTCGATGCCGGCCGTGCGCCGCGCGGCCTCTTCGAGCAGCGCGTGCACCTGGCGCCACGGCGTCGAATAGCCGATGGTCACGCCGCTGCTGACCATGAACCCCGGGCCCGGCGTCGAGCGCGAGAAGTTCTTGGTCGAGTTCTGCAATCCCAGGTTGTTCGGGACCAGCACTTCCTCGCCGAGACCGGTGCGGACGCGGGTGGCGAAGGCGCCCATCCCGACCACGGTGCCCTCCGTGTCGCCGATGCGCACGTACTCCCCGGGCCGGAAGGCGCGGGTGTAGGTGAGGATCAGCCCGCTCACCGCCTGACCAACCAGGCTCGAGGCTCCGATCGACACCGCGAGGCCGAACAGCACCGATACGCCTTTGAAGGCCTCGGTGTCCGAGCCCGGCAAGTACGGGTAAGCCAGCGCTGCCGCGAACGCCCACACGACGAACTGAAAGATCCGCCGCGTGGGGACGACCGTATCGGCATCGAGCCCGCCCATGCTGATCGTGCCGCGGGCGACGCGATCGAAGAACAGGCTCGCGAGGCGAATGATCAGGCGCGCGATCAACAGGATCACGATCACCAGCAGCAGGCCGGGAATCGCGTTGGCGATCGACAGCGCGATGTCGCCGACGAGTCCGAACAACTGTCCTTCCATCTGCTCGCCCGACGGACGCGTGTACGGGAACAGCATCAGCGTGAAGGTGACCCAGCCATAAGTCGCGACGAACGCCAGGACATAGGCCAACACGGTGAACAGGCGGCGCGCGAACTGACTGATCTGATCGGGATCGAACAGGCGCACACCTTTGACGTGGAGACGTTCCGCACGCGCCGCGGCAACCCCGGCCACCAGCCGGCCGGCCCGGCGATCGATCACGATCAGGAGCCACAGCAGTCCGCTGTAGATAGCGAGCGCCAGCAAGGCCCAGCCGGTTTGCACCAGCAGATAGCGGGGCGTGTGCTGCGCTCGATATTCGCCGATCGCCCGCTCCAGCCGCTTGGCCGCTTCCCGGGCGACCAGCTGGGTGGTCTCGCCGGCGACCGGATCGATGTCGATCCGGGTCACGAGAAAGGCGCGCTGGCTGCCGAGCAGCACCTGCGTTCCCTCCTCGATGTCCTCGACTTTGACGGCGGGCGACGGATTCGCTTCGAGAGCGGCGATGATCCGGCCTCTGGAGGCGACCGCGCGCTCCGCAGCCGAATAGCCCGCGATGGGTCCGCGCACGACGATTACCGTGCGGTTGGCGATCACGACCGGAGCGCTGTCGCGGGCCGCCGCTGCGGTGTCAATCTGCTCGGCGGCGATGGCGGCGCACGCAATAGCCCACAGTCCGAGGCCAATCAGCGGGCGAAGGATCTTGGCGGCCAGGCGCATGCGCGGAGTATGCGCATGCGGCCGCGGTCAGGAACATGTGTACGAGGGGCGTTCCGCTTGCCGGCTCGCCCAGGAGAACTACTCCACCGTCACCGACTTGGCGAGGTTGCGCGGCTGATCGACATCGGTGCCGCGCAGGATCGCGCAGTGATACGCCAGGAGCTGCAGTGGCACCGTGTAAACCGCCGACGCCTGGAAGTGGCTCACGTGCTTCGGCATCGTGATCACCGTGACGCCTTCGGACGACTGAATGCCCGACTCGGGGTCGGCGAACACATAGAGCTCGCCGCCGCGCGCGCGCACTTCCTGCAGGTTCGACTTGAGCTTCTCGAGCAGGTCGTTGTTCGGCGCAACCGTGACGACCGGCATGTCGGCATCGACGAGCGCCAGCGGACCGTGCTTGAGCTCGCCGGCCGGATACGCCTCGGCGTGGATGTACGAGATCTCTTTCAGCTTCAGCGCGCCTTCCATCGCGATCGGATGCATCTGGCCGCGGCCGAGGAACAGCGCGTGATGCTTGTCGGCAAAGCGCTTCGCCAGCTCGCGGATCTGCTCGTCCAGGTGCAGCGTCTTCTCGATCAGCCCGGGAATCTCGATCAAGCGCTGCACGAGCCCGCGCTCGCGCTCCGCGTCGGTGCCGTTGAACTTGGCGAGCGCGACTACGAGCATGCCGAGCGCGGTGAGCTGCGTCGTGAATGCTTTGGTCGAGGCGACGCCGATCTCCGGACCCGCGCGCGTCAACAGCACCAGCTCGGATTCGCGCACCAGCGAGCTTTCCGGCACGTTGCAGATCGACAGGCTCGACAGATAACCGGACTGCTTCGCCATGCGTAGCGCCGCGAGCGTGTCAGCCGTCTCGCCCGACTGCGAGATCGAAACGAACAGCGTGTTCTTCGGCACGACCGGATTGCGATAGCGATATTCGCTCGCGATCTCGACCCAGCACGGCAGGCGCGCGATCTGCTCGATGTAATACTTTGCGACGGCGCCGGCGTGATAGCTGGTGCCGCACGCGACGATCTGCACGGCCTCAGTGCGACGGAACACCTCCGTCGCGAGCGGACCGAACGCGGCTTCGAGCAGCTTGCCGCCGGCAACGCGTTCTTCGAGCGTCTGCGCGATCGCGCGCGGCTGCTCGTGAATTTCCTTGAGCATGTAGTGCGCGTATTCGCCCTTCTCCGCGGCATCCGCGGAGAGCGAGCTCTGCTTCACCGGACGTTGTGCCGTGTTGCCTTCGCTGTCGAGGATGCGCACGCTCTGGCGGCGGATCTCCGCGACGTCGCCTTCCTCGAGGAAAATGAACTGGCGGGTCACCGGGAGCAGCGCCGCGACATCCGAAGCGACGAAGTTCTCGTTGTTGCCGACGCCGATGACGACGGGGCAGCCGGCGCGCGCCAACAACATCGTCTCCGGCGAATCCTGCGACAGCACTGCGAGTGCGTACGCACCTTCGAGCTCCGCAACCGTCGCGCGCACCGCGCGGAACAGGTCGCCGAGCTTCTGCTTGTGATAGTGAATGCGATGCGCGATCACCTCGGTATCGGTCTCCGACGTGAAGGTGTAGCCGAGCTTGGTGAGCTCTTCGCGCAGCTCCTCGTGATTCTCGATGATGCCGTTGTGAACGATGGCGATGCCGTCGCGCGAGATGTGCGGGTGGGCGTTGCGCTCGGAAGGCACGCCGTGCGTGGCCCAGCGGGTATGTGCGATGCCGAGGTGGCCGTCGACGGGCGTCTCGTTCAGCGCGTCCTGCAGCATCCGGACCTTGCCGACAGTGCGCAGGCGGCGCACCTCGCCGCTGCCGTTGAGGATCGCGACGCCGGCCGAGTCGTAACCGCGGTATTCCAGGCGCCGCAGGCCCTCGATCAGGATGGGAACGATGTTTCGATCAGCGATCGCGCCGACGATTCCGCACATGCAAAGACCCCTGGACCGGAATTTTCAGGGGCGCATTGTACCGCTGTGAGGGCGGCAAAAATGGCAGCGGATCACGGTCTTAAGGGCAAGTGTCAGGCTAAAGCCCGACCTACGGCGCGATAACCGGCCCCTACTTCTTTTTCTCGGGGCGTTTCCAGCCGTCGATCGTGACCTGCTTCGAGCGGGCGAGCGTCAGCTTGCCCTCCGGAGCGTCCTTGGTGATGGTCGAGCCGGCGCCGGTATTCGCGCCGGCGCCGATCTTGACCGGCGCGACCAGCATCGAGCCCGAGCCGATGAAGGCGTTGTCGCCGATCTCGGTACGCCACTTGTTCGCGCCGTCGTAGTTCACGGTCACGCTGCCCGCGCCGACGTTGACCTTCTTGCCCACCGTCGCATCGCCGAGGTAGGTGAGATGGTTGGCCTTGCTGCCGTCGCCGATCACGCTGTTCTTCACTTCGACGAAATTGCCGATGTGCACTTCATCGTGCAGCTCGCCGCCCGGGCGCATGCGCGCGAACGGACCGATCGAGCAGCGCGCGCCGATCGTGGTGCGATCGACTACGCAATTCGGATGCAGCTCGGTGTCGGCGCCGATGCGGCAATCCTTCAGGTAACAGTTCGGGCCGATACGCACGCGGTCGCCGAGCTCGACGGTGCCGACCATCACGACGTTGACGTCGATGAACACGTCGCGGCCGACGCTCACCTCGCCGCGGACGTCGAGGCGCGCGGGATCGGCGAGCGTGACGCCTTCGAGCATCAGCGCGTTGGCGCGCTCGGCGCGCAGCGTTGCTTCCAGTTGGGCCAGCTGCACTTTGTCGTTCACGCCCAATACCTCCGCCTCGGTGGGAGAAATCACTGCGCCGACGCGCACACGCTCCCGCACTGCCATGACCACGACGTCCGTCAGGTAGTACTCAGCCTGCGCGTTGTCGTTCTTCAGTGCCGTGATCCATTTGCGCATGAGCCGCGCGGGTGCGCTCATCAGACCGGTGTTGATCTCGTTGATCGCACGCTCCTTGGTGTTCGCATCCTTCTGCTCGACGATGCGCACGACGCTGCCGGCAGTGTCGCGCACGATGCGGCCGTAACCGCTCGGGTCGGCGAGGATCACGGTGAGCAGGCCGAGTCCGTCGGCGCCGGCGGCAACGAGTTGCTCGAGCGTCGAGACGCGAACGCATGGCACATCGCCGAACAGGATCAGCACTTGATGATCGTCGGGAATCGACGGCATCGCCTGCGCAACCGCGTGACCCGTGCCGAGCTGCTCGGCCTGCAGCACCCACTTGATCGGCTCGTTCGGCAGCGCCTGCTTCACTCGCTCGCCGCCGTGACCGTACACGACGTGGATCGCGTCGGCGCGCAGCGCCTTCGCAGTGGCGATGACGTGGGAGAGCATCGGCTGGCCGGCCAAAGGCTGGAGGACCTTCGGCAGGTCCGATTTCATGCGCTTGCCCTGGCCGGCAGCCAGGATGACGATCGAGAGCGGCATGGGCGGAGTCTACGCCCGGAACTATTGTTTGATCTTGCGCAGCTTCTCAATCGCGCGGATCTGCGCAGCGGCGCGGGCCAGCTCGGCCTGCGCTTCGGCGACTTCGACCGCCGTGCCACGGTTGCGCAGCGCTTCTTCGGCGCGTTCCTTCGCGGCCTGGGCGGCCGCCTCGTCGAGATCGTGAGCGCGCAGCGCCGTGTCTGCGAGCACGGTCACGATGTGCGGCTGGATCTCGATTGCGCCGCCCGACACGAAGAAGAACTGTTCTTCGCCCGTCGGCGTCTGCACCCGGACTTCGCCCGGCCGGAGCGTCGTCAGGAGCGGGGCGTGCCGCGGAGCGATGCCGATGTCGCCCATGACCGCCGGCACGAACACCATCGAGGCTTCGCCCGAGAAGATCTCGCCTTCGGCGCTGACGATGTCGACGTGAATCGTGGCCATGGGTAATTACTGCAGCGTCTTCGCCTTGGCAATCGCTTCTTCGATGTTGCCGACCATGTAGAACGCCTGCTCCGGCAGGTGATCGTACTCGCCGGCAAGAATGCCCTTGAAGCCTGCAATCGTGTCCTTGAGCGATACGATCTTGCCGTCCTGGCCGGTGAACACTTTCGCGACGTTGAACGGCTGCGACAGGAAGCGCTGGATTCTGCGCGCGCGGTACACCGTGCGCTTGTCGTCTTCCGACAGCTCGTCCATGCCGAGAATCGCGATGATGTCCTGCAGCTCCTTGTTACGCTGCAGAACCGCCTGCACGCCGCGCGCGACGTTGTAGTGCTCTTCGCCGACGACCAGCGGATCGAGCTGGCGGCTGGTCGAGTCGAGCGGATCGACCGCGGGGTAGATGCCCAGCGATGCGATCTGGCGCGAGAGCACGACGGTCGCGTCGAGGTGGGCGAACGTCGTCGCAGGCGACGGGTCGGTGAGATCGTCCGCCGGCACGTACACGGCCTGGATCGAGGTGATCGAACCGGTCTTCGTCGAAGTGATGCGCTCCTGCAGAACGCCCATCTCTTCGGCGAGCGTCGGCTGGTAACCCACCGCCGAAGGCATGCGGCCGAGCAGCGCCGACACTTCGGTGCCAGCGAGCGTGTAGCGGTAGATGTTGTCGATGAACAGCAGCACGTCCTTGCCTTCGTCGCGGAAGTACTCGGACATCGTGAGGCCCGTCAGCGCCACGCGCAGGCGGTTGCCCGGCG
>DATENH010000153.1:0-4965 GCA_035275145.1 Steroidobacteraceae bacterium
CGCTTCGGCAATCAATTGTTCGAGCCGCTGTGGCGGCGCGGCCGGATTCAGCACGTGCAGATCACGGTGGCCGAGGATGTCGGCGTCGAGCGCCGCGCGCAGTTCTACGACGAAGTCGGCGCGCTGCGCGACATGGTTCAGAACCACATGCTGCAGCTGCTGTGCATCATCGCCATGGAGCCGCCCGCCGCAGGCACGCCCGATGCCACGCGCGACGAAAAGCTCAAAGTGTTGCGCGCGCTGCGGCCGTTGACGGGTCGCGACGTTTTACAGAAAACCGTGCGCGGGCAATACAAGGCCGGTGCGGTCAACGGCAAGCCAGTGGTCGGCTACCTGGAAGAGAAGGACGTGCCGAAGGACAGTACCAACGAAACGTTCGTTGCGCTCAAGGTCGAAGTGGATTCGTGGCGCTGGGCCGGCGTGCCGTTCTACCTGCGCACCGGCAAGCGGCTGCAGGAGAAGCAGGCCGAAATCGTCATCACGTTCGAAGACGTGCCGCTCTCCATCTACGACCGACCGGACCGGCCGCACGCGCTCAACCGGCTGGTCATTCAGCTGCAGCCGGAGGAGAGCATCACCTTGACGGTGCTCGCCAAGAGCCCGGGCCATGGCATGGTGCTGAAGCCGGTCGATCTGAGCCTCGACTTCGCCGATGCGTTCAAGGCGCGGCAGCTCGACGCCTACGAGCGCCTGCTGACCGACGTCATCAACGGCACATTGACGCTGTTCATGCGGCGTGACGAGCTGGAGGCGGCCTGGTCGTGGATCGATCCGATCCGCGCGGCCTGGCAGCAGCACGACGAGCGTCCGAAATCCTATACTGCCGGCAGCTGGGGCCCGGCGGCCGCCAGCTCGCTGATCGGTCGCGACGGGTTTGCCTGGAGAAACGAGCTGTAATGCCGTCCCGCTGGGTCCACGAGCACCGCTTTCCCGACCGCGAGGCGCTGGCCGCGGCGCTCGCGGGCGAGATCAAGGTGGACCTGGAGGAAGCGATTGCGGCGCGCGGTGCCGCGAGCCTCGTGGTCTCCGGCGGCAAGACGCCGACGCGTTTGTTCTCGCGCCTGAGCGCCGAGAAGATCGACTGGACGCGAACCTGGGTGACGCTCGCCGACGAGCGCTGGGTCGAGACGACTTCCGAGGACAGCAACGAGCGCCTGGTGCGCGAGAACCTGCTGGTCGCTGCCGCCGCCGCCGCGCATTTCGTCGGCTTGAAGAATCCGGCGCCGACGCCGGAGGCGGGAGCCGATTGGGCCACTCGCGCGTTGACTCGCGTGCCGCATCCGTTCGACGTGGTCGTACTCGGCATGGGCCAGGACGGGCATACGGCCTCGCTGTTCCCGGGCTCGATGGCGCTCGCGCGCGGCCTGGATCCGGCGGCGCCTGCGGCGTGTATCGCCGTCAATGCGCTGGCCGCACCGCATGCACGCGTCAGTCTGAATCTTGCGGGGCTGCTGGATTCGCGTCGCATCGTATTGCACATCGAGGGTGACGCGAAGTGGGCGGTGTACCAGCGGGCTCGCACGCCGGGCACGCCTGCGGAGTTGCCGGTGCGCGCGATCCTGCAGCAGAAGGAAGTGCCGGTCGACGTCTATTGGTCACCATGAACAATCCCCGTTTGATCGCCGACATCGGCGGCACCAACGCTCGCTTCGCGCTTCTCGACGGCCGCACCTGGCGCGACGAAAAGGTGCTCGCCTGCGCGGACTATCCCGACATCGTCAGCGCGATCGAGGACTACCTGCGGACGGTCAGTGCTGCCAGCGGTGCTGCGCGTCCCGCCGAAGGCGCGCTCGCGATTGCCGGACCGATCACCGGCGACATCGTGCGCATGACGAATCACGCGTGGCAGTTCTCCGCCGCACGCACGCGCGAGGCACTCGGCTGGCGCCGGCTCATTATGGTGAACGACTTCACCGCGCTGGCGATGGCTCTGCGCCACCTGCCACCCGACGAGCTGGAGCAGATCGGCGGCGGGCAGGCAGTCGCGGACGCACCGCTCGCGTTGCTCGGTCCGGGCACGGGGCTCGGCGTCTCGGGACTGATTCCGACGGACGAGCAGTGGATTCCGCTGCAAGGCGAGGGCGGGCACGTCACGCTGTCGGTGATGAACGAGCGCGAAGCGGCAGTGCTGCACCAGCTGCACCAGCGCTTCACGCACGTCTCGGCGGAACGCGTGCTGTGCGGTCCCGGTCTGGTCAATCTCTACGATGCCGTGTGTGCGCTCGAAGGCGTCGTTCCCAAAGTTCTGACGCCGCCCGAAATCACGCGACGCGCGCGCGAAGGATCGTGCCGCCTCTGTCTCGAAGCGCTCGGCATGTTCTGCGCGATGCTGGGAACGCTGGCGGGCAATCTGGTGCTGACGCTCGGCGCAGTGGGCGGCTGCTACATCGGCGGCGGCATCGTGCCCGGCCTCGGCAGCTTCTTCACGAGCTCGCACTTCCGCGATCGCTTCGAAGACAAGGGCCGCTTCGCCGATTACCTGCGGCGCGTGCCCACGTACGTGATCCGCTCGAAGCTGCCGGCGTTCGTCGGCCTGGCCACCGCGTTCGACACGCGCGGCCCGCGCTGGGAAGCCGAGTAGCTCCCAAACTGTGATCCAGGTCGCACTCGTCGTGTGAGGGTCTGCGTCGCGCGGCTGCCTTCGGTACGCTGCGTCAGCACGGCGCGGGAAGGGCGCGCCCCAAGGTGGAGAACTAGAAAACAATGTGGGCTTCTGCCCTGATCATCGGTGCGCTCGTCTCACTGCTCGCTGCGCTCGCCTACGTCGCATTCGCGGCGCACAGGCTGGAAGCCACACTCGGCGTGCTGCTGCAGAAACAGAGCGAGGAGAAAGGTCGCCTGGAGCGCGAGCTGGAGCGCGTGCGGGCTACAGCCGTACCTGGCTGCTGACTTCGAGCAACCGGTGGCTCGGCACGCCGAAGTGAATCGCGGCGAGCTGACTGTTGCGACCCATGAATGCGAACAGCCGCTTGCGCCACAGCGGCATTCCCGAACCCACTGCAAACACCGGATTCTCGCGTCCGACCACGTACACGGTCTGCTCCGGTTCGTACGGCACGCCGGCTTCCTCCGCTGCGCGCAGCGCGGCGACGACGTTCGGGCTCTCCATGAAGCCGTAGCGCGCGATGATGCGGCACAGGCCTTCGCCGAGGTTCTGGATTTCCACGCGGCTCTCGGGGCTCACGAACGGCATCTCCGGCCGCACGAACGTGAGCAGCACGTTGCGTTGGTGCAGGACGCGATTGAAGCGCAGGTTGTTGAGCAGTGCGCGCGGCATGCCGCCGGCTTCGCTTGCCAGATAAACCGCGGTGCCCGCGACTCGAACCGGCGGCTCGCGCTCGATCAGCGCGAGGAAGTCGCGCACCGGCATCTGCTCTTTCGCGACCAGCCAATTGAGCGTGCGCCGTCCTTCCTGCCACGTCGTCATCAGCACGTAGGCCAGCACTGCCACCGCGATCGGCAGCCAGCCGCCGTCGTCCAGCTTGAGCAGGTTCGAACAGAAGAAGGCGAACTCGGCCAGCACGATGAAGCCCAGCGCACCCATCACCAGCCGGCGATGCCGCCACTGGCGCACGCGCAACAGCATGATCACGAGAATGCTGTCGATGAGCATCGTGCTGGAGATCGCGATGCCATACGCGCCGGCGAGCGCGGTCGAAGACTGGAACACGACGATCAGCGTCATCGTGCCGGCGAACAGCAGCCAGTTGAGCGTCGGCACGTAGACCTGGCCGATCTCTTCCTCGGAGGAATGTGCGATCCGCAGTCGCGGCAAATAGCCGAGGTTCAGCGCCTGGCGAGTGATCGAGAACACGCCCGAGATGACCGCCTGCGAAGCGATCACGGTTGCGGCAGTCGCCAGCACGATCAATATCGGCAGCAACCAGCCCGGTGCCATCAGATAAAAAGGATTGGCGATCGCGCTCGGGTTCTCCAGCAGTAATGCGCCCTGGCCGAAATAGTTGAGCACCAGCGCCGGCAGCACGACCAAGAACCAGCCACGCCGGATCGGCGCGCGGCCGAAGTGACCCATGTCGGCATACAGCGCTTCGCCGCCGGTCACGGCGAGAAACACCGAAGCGAGCGTTACGAATCCGGCCACGCCGTTGTCGACGAAGAACTGCACGGCGTACAGCGGATTGATTGCGCGTACGACGTCCGGCTTGGTGATGATCCAGCGGACGCCGAGCAGTCCGAGCGTCACGAACCACGTCAGCGTGACGGGTCCGAACATGCGTCCCATCGCGCCCGTGCCGCGCCGCTGTACCACGAACAGTATGGTCAGGATGACCATCGCGCCGGGCAGCACGAAGTGCTCGAGCCGCGGCGTTGCGACGGCGAGGCCCTCCATGGCGCTGAGCACGGAGATCGCCGGAGTGATGAAGCCATCGCCGAAGAACAGCGCGGCGCCGAAGACGCCGAAGGCACTCACCGGTCCCCACACGCGCCAGTTGCTGCTCGCACTCGAGACCAGGGTGCTCAGCGCAAGCACGCCGCCTTCGCCGCGGTTATCCGCACGCATCACGATCAGGACGTACTTGATCCAGATGATCAGCACCAGCGACCAGAGGATCAGCGACAGAATGCCGATGATGTTCTGCTGAGTGACGGCGATGCCGTGCTCGGGATTCAGGCACTCGCGGAACGCGTACAGCGGACTGGTGCCGATGTCACCGAAGACTACGCCGAGGGCAGTGAGGACGAGCTTGGCGTTGGCGTCGCTGCGAGTGTCCGCGACAGCGGCGGCAGGCGAGCTGGCGTGCATGGGGCGCGCATTGTACAGGACTATTCGAGGACGCTGGCGAGCCAGCGCGCAATCATCGCCCCCAGCGTGGCACCCAGCAGGGCCGTCGCGATCGGCTGCACCAGCCCCGAGTTGCCCGAGCCGAATTCGGCCGCGCTCTGCACGATCAGCGCGCGCATCAGGCCTGCATCCGTCAACCACCACGTCAGCGCAAATGCCAG
>DATENH010000154.1:0-10337 GCA_035275145.1 Steroidobacteraceae bacterium
CGCGTAGCGCAGGTACGACATCAAATTGTCGCTGGCGCGATAACGAATCGTCGCGAGGTAGGTGAGGATGCTGTCGCTGTCGCGGCGCTCCGGCACCGAGAAAATCAGCGGGCCCGAGCCGATCTGCTCGAACGTCTGCGAGTTGTGCGCGTAGCGCAAGCCGCCGGTGAAGTCGAGCTTCGCAGTGGCATGCCAGGTCAGCGTGCCGAAGCCCGCGTACTCCTCATAGGTGCTCGGCAGCTCCACGGTCAGCAGATTCACGGGGAATACGGCACCGTCCGGCGTGAACGCGTTGAGCTTCTGGAATTGATCGCTGTCCTCATCGGTGTAGAACGCACCGATCGTCCAGTCCAGGCGCGGGCCGGTCGCCGCCAGCCGCAGCTCCTGCGTGAACTTGTCGGTCTCGTTCTTCTTCGCGACGTCCACCGAGCCGAGGACGATACCCGCGCCCGCGAGCGCCGGCACGAAGAACGCCGACACATCGGTAGTCGCGTCACTGCGCACGGTCTGGTAGCTGGTGATGGAAGTGAGCGCCGCATCGCCGAAGTCGTAGTCGAGCGTGCCGCTCACCAGCCGGAACTCCTGATCGAACGGCTCGACACGCAGCCGCCGCTGATCCAGATCGCTGTCGATCGGCTCGCCGCTCGCGAGGCTGAAGTCGGCGGAGGCAGTGCCATCGCGAGTGATGTCCTGCGCGAACGCTGCGAGACGCAGCGTCAGCTTGTCGGCCGGTTTCAGCAACAGATCGGCGCGACCGCCGTACACGTCGGCTTCGTTCACGTCGTCGCGACCGTTCGCGAGATTGTCGATGAAGCCGCCGTCGTGCGTGTAGAAGCCGCTGACGCGCAACGCAGCCTTGCCGTCCGCGAGCGGCGCGTTCACAGCCGCCGCGGCATCGTAGCCAACGCCGCCGCCAGATGTGCTGACGACACCAGCACGCGCGGTGGCGCCGAACTCAGTCGTGTCCGGCACGACGCTCACGTACTTGAGCAGTCCGCCCATCGTGCTGGCGCCATACAGCGTGCCCTGCGGCCCGCGCAGGATCTCGATACGCGACACGTCGAACAGCCCGACGTCGAGCGCGAGTTGTGCGCCGGAGGCGAACGGCGTGCTCGAGCCATAAGGCACTTCGTCCACGTAGATGCCGACGGTCGGCGAGATGTTGTTGCCGGTCGTGATGCCGCGCAGATTCACCTGCGTGGAGCCGACGCCGCTGGTCGTGAAGGTCAGGCTGGGAACGGTGCTGGCGAAGTCGCGGAACTGCGTGGCGCCGAGCGCTTCGAGGTTGCGAGCGGAAATCGCCGTCACCGACAGCGGCGTCTCGCTCAGCTTCTGCTCGAACTTCTGCGCCGTGACCACTACTTCCTCGAGCACTGAAACGCTGGTCGAAGTCTGGGCCGGCGCAGTCGCGGCGGCGCCGAGCCCGAACAGGCCGGCGGCCGCCGTCAGCGCGCGGCGCCGGGCGGAGCAAATCGAATTCGTCATGACGGTCTCCCCTTTGCTGGTCGTCGTAGGGGCAAGACGACTGGGGAGCCCAATCCGGACAAATTTTTCTGATTGTACCGGTTTTCGCCCGAGCGGCCAGGGCTAGAAGCCGACGTCGACGCTGATGCCGAGGGTGCGCGGCTGCAGGACGTTGGCGTCGATGCCGTAGGGAACGTTGCCGGAATCGACCGCGAGGCCGCCGCCGAGATAGGCGCGACGGTCGGTGACGTTGCGGGCGAACAGCCGGATCATCCATTTGCCGCGTGCGAGATCGGCGGCCAGGTCCAGCGCGCCATACGGCGGCAGCACGTACGAATTGTCCGCCCCGAACTGCGCGGCGATCGCCGTGCCTTGCTCGCCGACATAGCGCCCACCGCCACCGACGTGTGCGACCCATCGATTCGCCAGTTCGAGCTCGTAGTCGAGCAGAACCGAGACACCCCAGCGCGGCGTGTTGCCGAGCCGGGACGCAGCAATCCCCTCCTCCGGCGCAGTCAGCCGCGCGTCGGTGTACGCCGCGTTCACTCCGATGCGCCAGCGATCGTTCGGCAAGTAGGTCGTCTCGAGCTCCAGCCCTTTGCTCACGGCATTGCCCGTGTTGTCGTTGCTGCCGATCCCGCCGCGAGTCACCGCCTGTTGAATGTCGCGCCAATCGATGCGGAACGCGGCGGCGTTCAGCAATGCGCGGCCGGCCAGGAGCTGCGTCTTGAGCCCGATCTCGTAGTTCGTGAGCTTGTCGGCCGCGACCACCGGGGGCAGATCGAGCGCGCGGGGGTTGGGGCCGCCCGGGCGATATCCCGTCGCGACGCGTGCGTACACCATCGTGTCAGCGCTCGCGTGCCAGCGCGGACTCAAGCTGTACGTGAGCACGTTCTCGGCGGAGGTGCCGGCAATGTCGACCGGTGGACCGATCAAGGACTCCTCCCCACCGCTGATCTGCCGGAAGCGCTGCCGGTTGCGCGCCCAGCGCACGCCTGCCGTCACGTCGAAGCGCTCCGCCAGCTCCAGTGTCGCGGAGCCGAAGCCCGCGATTTCCTCGTAGCGCGAAGGGAACTCGACGAACAGGAAGCGCGTCGGCACCTGCGGGAGCGGCTGGCCGGCAGCGTCGATCGCGTAGACATTGCGCACCTGTTCGCCGTCTTCTTTCGTGTAGAACGCGCCGACCAGCCATTCGAGCGCGCCGCCGCCCGGCGAAACCAGACGGAACTCCTGCGTGCTCTTGCGCAGATCGAGCTCGATGTGAAACGGCGAATAGCCGCCGGTCACTGCACCGAACAGAAACGACGCGTCCTGCAGATGATGCGTGTGGGTGTGCGAGTAGCTGCTCGCCGACAGCAGACTCGCCCAACCGAAGTCCCACTCGAGCGTCGCCGAGTAGTGATCGATGTCTTGCGTGAAAGGCTGGGGCAATGGATGAAAACTGGCGAGATCTCCGTGACTCGGCACACCCGTCGGCGGATCCAGGCCGGTCAGCGTGAGCGCGACGGCAGCGTCGTTGCGCGAATCGATCCGCTGCCACAGTCCGCTCAGCTCCAACGATACGGCGTCATCGATCTGCCACAGCAACGCGAGACGTCCGCCGCGCTGACCGAGCTCGTTTTCGTCCTGCTCGCCAGTGTAAGCGTTGTCGATGTAGCCGGGCGTTTGCTGCTCGAAGTAGCTGCCCCACACACCGACGCGGTCCTCGACGAGCGGCACATTCGCGCCGGCACGCACGCCCCAACCGACGTCCTCTGCGGATGAAATGCCGAACGTTTCCGCGCCTGCCCAGCCTGCGAAGTCGGTCGTGTTCGGTCGCCGTAACACGTATTTGAGTAAGCCGCCCATTGCGCCCGCGCCGTACAGCGTGCCTTGCGGGCCGCGCAGAACTTCGATGCGGTCGACGTCGTAGGGCGTCAGGTCGAGACCGAACTCGCGCGCTCCGCCGTAGTTGGAGCTCGAGCCGAGCGGCGTATCGTCGACGTAGTAGCCAACGACTGCTCCCGGACCGACAGGAGCGATTCCGCGCAGCGTGATCATCGTCTGCCCTGGACCGCCGCCGCTGCTGACGTTCAAGCCGGGGATGTACGCTGCATAGTCGAGGATCGTCGTCGCGTGCAGTTGTCGCACGCGCTCGCTGTCGAACACGCTGACTGAAGCGGGCACGTCCTGCACGTTCTCCGTTCGCTTCTGCGCCGTGACCAGCACTTCCGCGATGAGCGCATCGTCGGTTGCGTCGGTTGCGTTCTCCGCAGCGCTCGGAGCCGCACGCGCGCGGGCATGCTGACGCGCGACGCGATGCGCTTGGCCGATTGTGATTGCACCCGAGGCGGTGAACGAGGCTTCCAAGCCTGACTCGCGCAGCAGCTTCGAGAGTGCCGCAGACGGAGTGAGGTCGCCGCGAACCTCCGGCGCCCGCTTGTCGCGGACGAGCTCGGCCGGAGCAGTAACGATCAGGTCAGCCTGCCGTGAGAACTCCAGCAGCGCCTGTGACAACGGCTGCGCCGCAATCTGGAAATTTCGTTTTGCTTGCGCCGGCGTCGCTTCACGCGCTTGCACTATGCCGACCGCCAGCGCTGCGACCGTAGCGACGAATATTCGACTCGCCAGTCGCATGCGACGCCTCGCCGGCTACGGGCGCACGCGCAACACGACGTCGCCATCGGCCTGTCGCTCGGCAACGAGCGGCAGCGCGGCTTGCAGCGTTTCGATCATCCCTTCGATCTGCGACGTGCGGAACGACGTCGTGACTCGCAGACGCTCCAGCTCCGCGTCGGCGATGACGATGCGACGGCGCGCATAGCGATTCGCGTCCGCGACGACATCGCGCAGCTCGGCGTTGTCGTAGACGAGTCGGCCCGAGCGCCACGCAGCGACGTCCGTAGGGTCGATTGGACGAACCTCTGCGTCAGCCGTCGTCCAGACGCCGCCGCCCAGCAAGGTCGAGAAGTCGTTCGTATCAGTGCGTCTCACTGAGACCTGGCCCTCGCTGACTGCCACACGGACGCTGTCGGGTCGGCGTCGGATCTCGAACTGTGTGCCGACCACACGGACAGTGTAGTCGCCGACCGAGACGACGAACGGTCGCGCCGCATCGTGCGCGACAGCGAAGAACGCGTCTCCAGCGATGACCGTCGCGCCGCGCGTAGTGCTGGTCACTGTGAAATCGATCTGCGACTGGGCGCCGAGCGTGATTCGCGTGCCATCCGGCAGCGTTACCTCGCGAACCTCGCCCGCCTGCGTGGTGACCTGCGTCGGCCGATGCAAGAACGGCAAGATGTCGAGCGAGAGTGCGAGCCACGCGACGGCAGCAATGGCGACGACGCCGGCCGCGACGGCTGCCCAACGCGGCGGGCGGAACGCGCTGACCATCCGCTCGCGCAGCGTCGGCTTGCCGAGTAACGCGCGGTACTGCTCGCTGTCGCGCATCGCCGCAAGATCGCGCCAGGTACGCAGCGCTTCGTCATAAGCAGCGCCATGCGTCGGACTGCGGCCAAGCCACTCGTCGAACCGGGCACGCTCATCCGCAGCAGGCGCTCGCCCTTCGAGCTGCGCCACCCACGCCGCCGCTTCTTCGTACACGTTACTCACGCAGCGCGCGCAGGCACTCCGCCAGCGTCCGTTCGATGTGTTTGCGCACGTTCTCGGCCGACATTCCGAACTGCTCTCCAATCTCCGCGTAACTCAGGCCTTCGAAGCGATTGAGCAGCACCAGCCGCCGCCGCTTGAGCGGCATGCGCTCCAGCGCCTGCGCCAGGATGCGAAACCGCTCGGCCTGCAGTAAGACGTTTTCCGGCGACAATTCGTACACGCGATCGCCGGCGGACTGCTCGGCCTGCTCGTGGGCGCCCACGCGCTGCTCGCGCCGGTGATGGTCGATGACCAGGTTCCGCGCAGTGGCGTAGAGAAACGCGCGCGGATTCTGGACGTGCGCCGGATCGGCGGCCGCGAAGCGCATGAATGCCGACTGCGCGACGTCCTCCGGTTCCGGCGGCCCGGGCCCGAACTGCGCCCGCACGTAGCCGCAAAGGCCTTGCCAGTGAACGAGATACAGAGCGGAGAGCTGCTGCCGACGCTCGCGGTCGACCGGTGCGCTCGCTTCGAGCAGATGGACCAGGCGCTGGGCGAGCGCGTCGGTCATGGTGATCCCGGTTGGAAAATAGTGACCTGAGCATACCTCAGGCGCTCGCCGCCGGTGCAACCGGCAATGTCGGCGCGAAAATTCCTGCGGATGCACGCGGCCGCGCTCGCGCATGCCAGCGAACAAGCCAAAGCCTGACACTCGCGCCGGCGCGCGCGAATTTTTTTCGATCAGCTGTGAGGGAATCAGTCGCGACTGCACACGTTGCAACGAATACCCGCATGCACGCGCGTGTGCACGAGCAGCACGGAAAAACACTACGCGTTGCATACGTTGACAATGCAAGTGGAAGTGCTAAACCGGCGCCTCCGTCCACGGGGTAGTTCGCGAAGACACGGGGTAATTCGCGAAAGAACAAGGAGCGCCATCATGAGCCGACCTGTCGCGTTCACCGCTTCGTTTTCCTTTGCTTTAGCCTTGTTGTGGAGCTCTGCTGCGGCCTCGCAAGGTGTAGCAGACTCCGAGCGTCACTACGACGCGCGCATCGACCACAACGCCGCATTCATAGCCTCGCAACGCGCTTTGCCCGCGCAGACGAACCAAGCCTTCGCTGCCGATCTCAAAGAAGCGTCCGTCGAAGCGGATGCAGCCACCGGTGCGGTCAGCGCGCTCACCAGCCAGAGCGGCTACCTCACCGAGAAGACGAGCGGCGTGCCGATGACGCTCGCAATGAACTTCCTGCGCAGCAACCTCACGGCGCTCGGCCTGGAAGCAGCCGACCTGCAAGGTTATGCAGTCACCGATGTCGTCTATTCGAAGGTGACGGGCGCGACGCACATCTATCTGCAGCAGCAGTACCGCGGCATTCCCGTCTACAACGCGCAGCTGCAGATCAACGTGAATCGCGACGGCCGCGTCATCAGCGTCAACAATTCCTTCCTGCCCGGCATCGCACGCGCAGTCAGCTCGCTGTCGCCGCGCATGCAATTGCCGGCAGCAGTCGGTTCGGCCGCACAGTTCTCCGGCATCGCGGCTCCGGCTCAGCTCCAGGCGCTGCAGGCACCGCGCGGCGTGCAACAGGAGACCAGCGTCCCGCAGACAGGCCTCTCGCTTTCGCCGATCAAGGGCAAGCTGATGCTGCTGCCGATCCGCCAGGGCGAGGCGCGCCTGGTCTGGAATTTCCAGATTCACACGCTCGACGAAGAGCATTCCTGGGACTACACGGTCGACGCCGACACCGGCCAGGTGTGGACGCGCTTCGACTGGGTCGCCGGCGACCAGTACCGCGTGTACCGCAATCCCGCGGAAAGTCCCAACCATACGAGCCCGCTGCCGCCCTCGGACGGCCGCGTCCTGGTCGTGAATCCTGCCAACGCGACCGCATCGCCCTTCGGCTGGCATGACACGAACGGCGTTGCCGGGGCCGAATTCACCACGACCCAGGGCAACAACGTGCAGGCCTATACCGACGTCGACGCCAACAATTCGCCGGACGCAGGCTCCAGTCCGAGCGGCGGCACGGCGCTCAACTTCGACTTCCCGCTGAACCTGACGCAGGCGCCGAGCGCCTACCGCCCGGCGGCGGTGACGAACCTGTTCTATCTGAACAACTTCATCCACGACGTGCAGTACCAGTACGGCTTCGACGAGGCCGGCGGCAATTTCCAGGTCAACAACTACGGCCGCGGCGGCGTCGGCAACGACTCCGTGCAAGCGGAGGCGCAGGATGGCGCCGGCACCAACAATGCGAACTTCGGCACGCCGCCGGACGGTCAGCGGCCGCGCATGCAGATGTTCATCTGGACCAGCCCGAACCCGGACCGCGACGGCGATCTCGATGCCGGCATCGTGTTCCACGAGTACGGCCACGGCATTTCCAATCGCCTGATCGGCGGACCGGCCAACGTCAACTGCCTGACCAATCGTCAGCAGCCGGGTGAAGGACTGTCGGACTGGTGGGCGCTCGCCCAGACGGCGGAGGTCGGCGACGCCGGCACCGACGGGCGCGGTATGGGAACGTACGCGCTCGGTCAACCGACGACGGGCCTCGGCATCCGCACGCAGCGTTACAGCACCGATCCCGCGATCAACACCTGGACGTACGCGAGCATCAACGGCATGGCCGTGCCGCACGGCGTCGGCTCGGTGTGGGCGCAGGCAGCGTGGGAGGTCTACTGGAAGCTCGTCAACAAGTGGGGCTTCGACCCGAACTTCTTCAACGCCAACGGCAGCGCCGGCAATCAGCGCATGATGCTGTACGTCATCGAAGGCCTGAAGAACACCGCCTGCAATCCGACGTTCACGCAGGTGCGCGACGGCATCATCCAGGCGGCGGTCGACAACCACGGCGGCGAAGACGTTTGCCCGATGTGGGAAGCGTTCGCGGCCTTCGGACTCGGCACGAATGCTGTCAGCGGCGGCGCGAGCAGCACCACGCCGACCAACGGCTTCGCGATTCCAGCATCCTGCCAGGGTGGCGGCGGCACGGTCGTGTTCACCGACGACTTCGAGACCGCAAAAGGCTGGACGACGAATCCAAACGGCACGGATACAGCAGTCACCGGCCAGTGGGAGCGCGGCAATCCTGAAGACACCAACTCCAGCGGCGCGAAGCAGCTCGGCACGACGACCAGCGGCGTGAACGATCTCGTCACGGCGCGCCTGGCCGGTGCGAGCGCGGGCGTGAACGATGTCGATGGCGGGATCACTTCGATCCGCTCGCCGGCGATCACCTTGCCCTCTACGGGCACGCTGACGCTGACGTTCAATCAGTACCTGGCGCACGGCTCCAATGCGACCAACGCCGACTTCCTGCGCGTGAGCGTGGTCGGGACGACGACCAGCGTCGTGTTCCAGCGCGTCGGCGCGGCGGTGAATCTCAATGGTGCGTGGGCCGCAGCCTCCGCGAACCTGACGCCGTTCGCCGGCCAGACGATCCGTCTGCTGATCGAAGCGGCTGATGCCAGCACCGCGAGCCTGGTCGAAGCGGGCATCGACGACGTGAGGATCACGCAGCAGTAAGATGGAGGAATGATCGTTCGGTTACTGGTCCCGATGCTCATATTGTCGACTTGGGCCGTCGCGCTCGCGGCCTGCGGGCGCGACGGCACAGCCGCAACTCTCAACGAACCCATCCAGCTCGCACCGGGACAGTCGGCCGTATTCCACGACAACCTGAAAGTCCGGCTCGTCGATGTCTCCGACTCACGCTGCCCGACCGACGTGACCTGCCTGTGGGCCGGCGAAGCCATCGTGCGGCTGACGGTCATCAGCAAGGGCAAGACATCGGAGCACGAGCTGAAGGAATTGCAGAAAGGCGCGCTCGACGGCTACCTGTTCGAGATTCTCCAGGTGCTGCCCGCTCGCGGCCCTGAGGCGCAGCGGATCGCGCCCGCGGACTATCGCGTCACCCTGAAGGTCGCACGCCTGACGCGATAAAACGGCCCGACGAGACATGTCTGTAATCGGCGTCGGCTTCTGACGCTGCGTGCCGCGACGTCGCGAGGTGACATTCTTCGTCACTGATTACGTCAGTCCTCGACCGTCGTAACCCCCTGTTCCTCAAATCAATAATTCCGTGGCACGGCGGTTGCAATGGCTTAGGGCAAAGTCTCATCACAGGTGCGAAGCACATGGCAGCGAAATGCGAAGTCTTCGGGTGGTTGCTGGTCGACGATGCGGCCCGCGTACTGGTCCGTGAAGAAAGCGGCCACATCTCGCTGCAATCGGCGAAGCCGGAAAACGATCCCGGGCACTGGGCGATCCAGACCGGCTCGTTCCGCCGCGGCAAGCCGATCGTCGATCCGCTGACGGGGCAGGACCTCGGCTATGAGATGGAGTGGGTGTCGAGCCCGCTCGCGTCAGCCTGACCGGGCGGCCACGCGAAAGATCGCCGTGTGGAAAATCTCCGCGGCGATCTCGTCCCGCACGACGTACGCCACGTACAGCTTGATGAATTGATGTCCCTTCCGCTCCCACTTCTCGAGCGGCACCGCGCGCACTTCGATCTCGTCGCCCGCGCGCAGTAATTTCCGAAAGCGCATTTCCGAGCCGGTGTGAATCCACGCCGGCATGACGAACCGGCGCACCAGCACCTGATTCGCCTGCGACAGAAGCGCATGCGGATGCAGCACTCCAGTACGGAACAGCTCCGTTGCGTCGTCGACGCGCGCCGCGTACTCGCGATTCAACGCGTCATCCGGCTTCCACACGTAGCGTGCGAACGGCTCGTCGACGTGGACCGTATCCCAGGTGATCTCGACGCGCGCATCCGGCTCCTGCGGACCGCTCACGTGTGCGTGCGGATCGAGTGCAGGCTGAGTCGCTTCGATCCTGCACTCCAGGGTCGCGAGCATTACACCTGCGCTGTTACTGCATTCGACGGCCAGCTCGTCGGTGCCGCTCTCGTGGTCCGTCACCGAGATCATCTCCGCGTGATAAGCAGGCTTGATGAAGCGCGTCGTGACCCAGCTGCCGCGCAGCCAGCGCTCGCCGAACCGCTGGGTCAGCGGCCACGCGAGATGACCGAATACCGTGACTCCCGGCACCAGCGCGCCGGTGAAACCGAAGCGCTGCGCGATCTCATCGCTGTGAATCTTGTTCTCGCTCGCTTCCGCGTAGTTGCGGGCGATGGCGGTGTGCACGGACATGCTCACAACTCCCAGGTGTCGCGCTGGAGCACGACGCGGTAACCGTCCGGGTCCTCGAACGTAAGGCCGAGCCGGTCCCAGTATGGATTGAACGCCGGCACTGGCTGGTAGCCCGCTCGCGTGAAGCGATCTACGGCTTTTTG
>DATENH010000155.1:0-20189 GCA_035275145.1 Steroidobacteraceae bacterium
CTCGCCCGTCGCCAGCAATGCGAGCAGCCGCTGGCGGCGCGCTTGCGTCGGCGAAGCCTTGCTGTTGCTCTTTTTCTTCTTCGCCGGATTCTTCTTGCGGGCGATCATTGCGATGAGCGCTTGCGCAGCAGCCACAGGCGCTGGGCGCGATTCTCGGTCCCCGCCCGCATTCTCTCTATGTTCGAGCGATGCGTATAGCACACGAACAACACCATCACGCAGCCGAAGGCCAGCAGCGCGCGCGAGGGATCGATATCGGCAGCGACGACGTATGCGGGAAATGCGGCTGTAGCAAGCATGGTGGCGAGCCCGACGAACCCGCTGATCATGACGACGAGCAGCCACACGACCAGGACGGGCAGCAACGCGACCGGCTTCAGGCCGAGCACGACGCCGACGAGCGTCGCGGCGCCTTTGCCGCCGCGAAAGCCATACCACACGGGATAGACGTGACCGACGACCACGGCCGTAGCGCACGCAACCGCCAGCCACAGCCGCTCGATTCCCGGATCCGGCCCGAACAGCGGCAGATCCGGCACCACCGCCGCCGCCAGCCAGCCCTTGCCGGCGTCGATGAGAATCACCCAGAGAGCGAACATCGGACCCTGCGTGCGCAAAGCGTTGGTAGCACCCGGATTACCGCTGCCCAGCTTGCGAATGTCCGCGCCGCCCCGCAGGCGTCCGACAATGAGGCTGCCGATGATTGAGCCGAGGAGGTACGAGAGCAGGGTCTTGGCGCCGAGTTCGAGCATTCCGGAATTATAGACTTCTATTTCTTTGGCAGATGGACCTCGGCCAGCATGCACCTCACGCTGCCCCCTCCCAACGTCTCGATCGTTGGAATCGGTGCGGCGACGATCGGTCCGCCGAGGCGCTCGATCGTCGCGCGTTGCTGCGCCGACAGCGAGTCCAGAGCCGTACGCGACATTGCCACCACACTGCCGCGAGCAGTTCGCAATTCGAGCATGTTCCCCGCGAACGCTGCGAGCTGCTCCATGCTGAGCTCGACGAGCTCGTGCCCGGTCCGGCGCAACGCGTCGAGCACGGCGCCGCGCTCGTCATCACGGATGCAGTCCGGGCAGATCGCTGCGAAGCGTGCGCCGATGCACATCAGTACGTTGGTGTGATAGATCGGTGCGCCATTCGCGTCCGCCGCCTCGAATGCGACCACGTCATAGTCGAGCTGCTGGGCGAAGTCGCCGAGCGCATCGAGATCGGTCCGCGGCGACACGCATGCATAAGCGACGCGATGGGCGCGATCCAGCACCAGGCTGCCCGTTCCCTCCAGGAACTTGCCACCGCTCTCGTGGTGGGTGAGGTCGAGCACCCGGGCGATGCGGAATCCCAACTGCGAGCTGAGCGTCTCGAGGAGATCGGCGCGCCGCTCCTGCCGGCGATTCTCCGCGAGCATCGGATAGAGCACGACGGTGCCATCAGCGTGAAAGCTCACCCAGTTGTTCGGAAAGATCGAGTCCGGGGTATGCGGCTGAGGCGTGTCGTCGAACGCGTGCACGGTCACACCGGCTGCGCGCAACGCAGCCGCGAGCGCCTCGAACTCGCGCGCAGCGGCGGCCTGCACTTGTGCAGCCGATAGGTGCGGGGCGCTCTGCTGAAAGCGATTGGAGTCCGCGGTCTGCGGGTTCCCCGCAAACTGCAACGGACGGATCATCAGGACGTCGGCGGCACTCTGAAGCTCTGCGCTCATCGCGCCAGATACTAGTCGCCGGTGAAAAAACTACAAGCGGGAACTTATCCGACGTGAACGGGTTACTGGCTGACGTTCGCTCACGCAGAGACACCTTAGATGTACACGACGAAGCGGCTGATCTTCAATGCGGCGACGTTCGTGCCCGGTATCAGTGCCCTGCCCCTGGTCAAACGCAAGCTCGCCAAGCGCTCGCTCGGCACCGGCGGCGGCGCCCAGAGCGCACGCTACTGCTACTCCGTCTGGTTGCGTCACCTGCTGCACGCCCGCGAGAACAAGCTGAACGTCGAGCCGAGAAACATCGCGGAGCTCGGACCGGGTCTGTCGCTCGGCATCGGCCTCGCAGCGATCCTGACCGGCGTCGAGCGCTACTACGCGTTCGATGTCGTGGCGCACCAGCATGCTGAGCGTAATCTCGCGGTCTTCGACGAGCTGATTACGCTGTTCAAAGGACGCGCGGCGATTCCTCGTAACAACGAATTCCCCAACATCGGTCCCGACTTGCCGGCCTATGAATTTCCGCAGCACCTGCTCGATAACGAGCGGATCGAACGCAATCTGCGGCCCGAGCGCCTGGCGCGCGTTCGCGAGGCGCTGCGCCGGTGCGATTCGCCGCAGTCGATGATTCAATACCGCGCGCCGTGGCATACGGAAAACGCGATCGAGCGCGATTCGCTCGACCTGGTGTTCTCGCAGGCGGTGCTGGAGCACGTGGATCAGCTCGACGACACGTACCGGGCCATCTACGAGTGGTTGCGGCCGACCGGCTACATGTCGCACCAGATCGATTTCAAATGCCACGACTCCGCCCGCGAGTGGAACGGGCATTGGACTTATTCCGACGTGATGTGGAAGATCGTGCGCGGCAAGGACACGTGGCTGATCAATCGCGAGCCGCACTCGAGCCACCTCCGCGCGATCCACGCGAGCGGCTTCCGCATCGTCGAGGACACGCGCGTGGAGCGCCCCTCCAGAATCGCGCGCAGTCATCTCGCGCCGCGGTTCAAGGCCCTCACCGATGAGGATCTGAGGACCGGCGACGCATTCATCCAGGCGTTGAAGCCTGCCAGCTAGCCAGGCTCGGGGAGTCATGTCGTCCGCCCTGCGCTCTGCCGCGTCGCCAAGCGATTGGCCTGCCGCGCAGCCGAGTATCTGCTTCGTCGGTTTCTCGAACCTCGGAGTGCTCGCGCCCGAGGTCGATCCCGGCGGCGCCTCGGGCGAGCCCGTTCAGCACACGCTGCTGGCAAAGGCATTCGCGCGGCGCGGCCATCGCGTGTCGATGGTGGTCACCGATCACGGCCAACCCGATGGCGCGATCTGGCACGGCGTGCAGACGTTCAAGGCCTTTGCACGCGACGCCGGCTTGCCGGTGCTGCGGTTCGTGCATCCGCGCTGGACCGGACTGGTGGCGGCGATGAATCGCGCCGATGCCGATGTCTACTATTCGAGCTGCGCGGGCGGCCTGGTCGGCCAGATCGCAATGTTCTGCGCGCGGCGCGGCAAGCGCTACGTGTTCCGCGCCGCGAGCGATGCGGATTGCATGCCCGACGCGCTGATTGCGATGGGCCCTTGGCACGTGCGCGACAAGTGGCTCTACGAGCGCGGCCTGCGGCGCGCTGACGCGGTTCTGGTGCAAACCCGGCATCAGCAGGAGCTCATGCGCCGCAACTACGGGATCGAGAGCTCGATCGCGGGCATGGCCATCCAGCAGGGGAACTGCGAACGCGAATTCATCGAACGCGACATCGACGCGCTGTGGGTCAGCAACATGCGCAGCGTGAAGCGCCCGGACGTGCTGCTGAGCGTCGCGGACCGGCTGCCGCAGGTCTCCTTCCATATGGTCGGCGGCACCGTCAGCGGCGCGGGGTCCTTCTTCGAAGCTGTGAAAGCGCAAGCGGCGAGTCGCAGCAATGTGACGTTTCACGGCGCCGTTGCGTATCGCGATGTCAGCGCTTTCTACAGCCGCGCCCGAGTCCTCGTGAACACATCGGACGTCGAGGGATTTCCCAATACCTATCTGCAAGCGTGGGCCAGCGGCACACCGGTCGTCGCCTTCTTCGATCCGGACGGCGTGATCGCGCGCGAGGGTCTCGGCGAAGCAGTCCGAACAGCGGATGAGATGAGTGCCGCCGTGCGGCGCTTGACCAGCGATGAGTCCGAATGGAACGCGGCGCGGGAACGCTGCCTGAGATTCATCGAACGGCACTTCAGCGACGACGCCGTGCTGCAGCCGTACCTGCGGGCGTTCCGCAACCAATAAAAAAGGCCGGCGGTGTCGCCACCGCCGACCTGTCCAAGGGTCGAACTCAGATCGATCGCCTAGCGATCGGTCAGCGCTTTGAAACCCACGACCGGCGCCAACGGGTAGGCGTAGTGGTCCAGCGGCTGGTAAGTCACGTGCGTCGGAACGCCTGTAGTACTCCACGCCTTCGCATCGGCCGAGCTTCTGGAGATGATGAAGGTGCGCTTGTGGCCGAGATTGCTGAAGGGCTTCTTGATGTAGTTGAGGTGGTACGCGTTGAGCGTGTGGCCTTCGATGGCGACGCCGTCGACGTACTTCTCACCGGCCAACCCGAGCGTGCCGTTTGTTGACCAGACGCTGTTGTTCATGACGATGAAGTTCGGATTGATCGCGCGGCGCTTCGCGTCGATACGACGCACCAGATCGATGGCACCGTTCGTCCAGGCGTCCTTCTCCCACTGCGGCCACGCGGTCCAGTTCGACTGGTTATAGGGCCGCGCACCGATGACGTCGAGGAACACGCCGTCGACCTTCTTCTCGCGCATCAGCTTCTCGACGTAGCTGACCACCCACAGATTCCACTTGGAGCCCGCGCGCATGTCGATCATCTTCGTGCCGGGCCAGATGGAGCGCTGGCCATAGCTGGGCCACGGCCACAGCGGCACCGCGCCGTAGTTGTTCATGTAGAACGCCTGATCCAGCGAACAGACTCGGTTGTCCGGGCGGCTGGTGGCATTCAGGTAGGCGATCACTTCCCCACCCTTGGCGCGCATCGTGGCGAACTCGGTCGCATAGCGGTTGCAGCGCCCGGTGACCATCAGGCCGGTAGGCTTGCCGTACAGGGACACATTGGTTTGGTATTTGAAAGCGAGACCGCCTGGGTTGGCGGCAGTCGCGGGAGCGGCAGCAAGGAAGGCAGACACGAACAACGAGCAGCAGAGCGCTGTGACTTGGCGAAATTTCATTTCTCAATTCCCCAGAAATGGTCCGACAGCGCTCGCGCGCCGCCTGGGTGGTTGCTGAAACCTGAATACTTTCGAGCGGCTCGGTGGAAGTCCGCTTTGAGTTTTCAGACGAGAACGGCGCGCACAGTGCCGAAAACCCTGCAGTCACGAAATCGGAAAAACCCCTAATCTCCCCTCACAATGAGGATGTGGGCATAGGCCTTCACGCGCGCGCCGGTTTAGTCGCCGAATGCAGACAGCTCTTTCTGTTGTCTCGTCAACGACAGATCGGGTTTTTCCGCGGGAAAAAGCGCTATTTTTCTTGGTAACGATCCGCAGCGCCGCGGCGACGCGAGTCACGCAACCGACACATACGAACGTGCGCGGACGGCGAGTCAGTGTCTCCGAACGTCGACACTTCGCTGCCCACCGTTGCTGAATCATCGGCGAGTTGCGCAAACCGTGAAGTCGCACTGTAGGAGCATGCGGCGCCTTAATCGGCAGCGAGGGTCTCGCTGCATGCAAAGACAGTGAAGCGCATCGTGTTCTGCGACGCGTGGACTGTTAAGGTACCGCTTGCAAAAAGGCAAACCCGTCGAAAGGCGGGGACGCAAAGCTTCCGGTCTAACGGCTGAACATTAAGAAAGCCTATGACAGCGGGGTCGCCGGACAACTGCTCGGCCGCTCGAGCGTTGATCGTGACTGATGCTGTATCGACCTGATGCCGCGCGAGCGCCTTCGTGCGTAGTTAATAGACCTACAATGCACGACTGGAGTCGTGCGTCGAGACATCAGGACCGACCAATGCGCCACAAATCTCAGCTACTGGCCGCCGCAGCCTCGCTGCTGCTGACGTTCACTGCCACCGCCGCCGACAAGCCGCCCTTTCCGCGTCTCGCTGGAATCAACAACGGCGCCCCGCACAACTACGAGGATCCTGCCTACCAGGCGAAGCTTGCGAAGCTGAACTTCTCGGTGCTGCAGATCTGGGTCGGCTGGGATATCAGCCACGACATGACCATGGAGCAGGTCGTGCGCAATATCAAAGCCATCAATCCCGACTCCAAGGTGTTCCTGTACGAGAACGGCATGGAAGTCCGGGACGACAACCCCTCCTCGATGCCGGTGTTCGACAAGGTCAACGGCATGAAGTGGTGGGCCTACCCGAACGGCGCGACGGGCACCAAGCTGCTCTCGGAGTTCGGCCAGCAGAAGCAGCAGCCCTACTACCAGATCAACACGACGCTGTTCACGCCGCGCGACAGCTCGGGCTACCAGGAATGGGAATGGCACGCTCGCTACATCGTGCAGCAGTTCTACAAGCCGAATCCCTCGATGGACGGCTTCTTCGAGGACAACGTCTTCTGGCGCCCACGCATCGACGCGGACTGGAATCGCGATGGCGTCATCGACCCGAAGGACTCGCCGAATGCCGGCAAGTGGCTGCGCGAAGCGCATCGCGAGCGCTTCAAGCTGCTGCGCAACCTGATGCCGGGCAAGCTCATGATCGGCAACATCGCCGACTGGGGCCGCTCGACTGCCGTGCTCACCGAAGTGGACCAGGCGCTGAATGGCGGCCTGATCGAAGGCATGCTCGGCGCCAGCTATTCGCCGGAAGCCTGGGGCTCGTGGAGCGAGATGATGCGCTGGTACCGCAAGACGATGGCAGCCATCGCCCAGCCCAAGCTGGTCGCGTTCCATTACATGGGCAGCCTGACCGACTACAAGACGCTGCGTTATGGCCTCGCCTCCTGCATGCTCGACGACGGCTACTTCGCCTTCACGGAAAAGGGCAAGGGCTACACCGGCGTGCCCTGGTTCGACGAATACGACTCCAAGCTCGGCCAGGCCGTGACGCCGCCCGCGACCGCGGCGTGGCAGAAAGGCGTCTATCGCCGCGACTTCGAGAACGGCATCGTACTCGTCAACCCGAAGGGCAACGGCACGCAGACAGTCACGCTCGAAGAGGATTTCAAGCGTCTGACCGGCAAGCAGGACCCGACGGTGAACAATGGCGCGGTGACGCGCACGCTGACCCTACAGGACCGCGACGGCATCATCCTGAAGCGCACCAAGCCGATCGCGGCTCCCACGGCGCCCAAGCTGGTCGCGGTGCATTAGCAGCCGGGTCACGAGCCGCATGTTGCCGAGCGTCGCTGCCCGAACGAGCAGCGTCGACGTCGGCGAGCGGTGATCGAAGCGCCGCGAGACCCAGCCGAGCGGCGGCTCCTCGCGGCCGCGTATGAGCTCGCAGCGCGTGTCCTGCGGCAGCTCGATCTCGATCCAGGCAGCGCCGCGTACGACGGTGGCGCGCGTCCCCTCGAGCGTCACCTCGCACCCTTCGGCGAAGTGCCAGAACACCTCGATGGCGTGCGCCTCGCGGCAGAAGATCTCATCGACGACCGTCAGCGTCAGGGTGGTGCGATCGAGCGCCAGCTCGCGCCGATGGGTGACCGGATCGTCGAGCCGTCGATAGCCGTCGTGCTCGGCGACGAGCCGCTCGAGTTGCGGCGTCGAGACGAACTCGAGCACGCGGACCGGTGCGTGCGCCAGCCACAGGAAATTACCCGCGCCGATCGACTGATCCAGGCCATCGATGCGCACGGTGTTGTGCGCCGAGGTGCCGCGGAAATAGTCGCGCCACTGTTTCTGCGTGTGATACGCGAACGTACCGGGATCGATCAGCAGCTCCTCCCCTGCCACGCTGAGCGTGAAGGAGAGCGCATCGGCATGCCCATGAGCCGCGATCGAGAGATAGCCGAGCCGCCCGGCATCGGCGACGATCCGCACTTCGGACGGCGTGTCGAGCTGATGGCCGAGCACGTAGTAGCCGGCCACCGGAAATTCGCACCGGGGCAGCGCTGGGCGCGCGGACGATTGCAAGGACGCAAACCGCTCCGCCGCACGATCGCCGAGCAGCCAGCGGCTCTTGTCGTCGAACGTGCCCGCCTTCGCCGCGAGGTCATCGCGCGCGAAAACGACGGCGCCGGTGGCGAGCAGCGAGCGATAGACGTGAACGTCCGGCGCGGGATCGAGGCGCGCGACGATGGCGTCGTCGGCGTCGCCGAAATTGGGCACGTTGCCGGCCACGTCCATGATGCTCGCAACATAGTCGAGCATCGCTTCCACGCAACGCCAGTATTCGGCCGCAACCTCGATGCCATTGGCCCGCGCGACCAGCCCGGCGACGAGCAGCATGTCTGCCACTTCGTGGTGATACCACACGGCTTGCTCGCGATTCACGCCGTCGCTGCCGTTCTGCACCAGCGCCTGCTGCTGCAGCTCGCGCTGCGCGATCGTGCGCCACGCTTGCGACTCCGGCCAGAGCGGCCAGGTCGTCGCGGCGATGAACAGCCCGGTCAGCTCGCCGAGCAGGTGATTGTTCGCGGACGAATGACGCGAGAAGTGTCCGGCGATGAAGTGACAGTGCTGATAGATCGAAGTCAGCCAGCGCTCCCGCACGGGTTCGCGCTCGTCGCCGAGCAGATGCCATGCACACGACCAGCTGATGAGGCGCATCGCGTGCTCGAGACTGCTGGTCCAATGCGGCCCGCGCGGGTACGGGCACTGCTCGAACCATGAACCCAGGAGCGTGCGACACGCCTCGGCATAGCGCCGGTCCTGCGACAGATGCCACGCCTGCGCGAGCGTCAGCAGCTCGGCGTGGCGGCTCGGCTCCCACAAGTACTTGATGTCGCCGACGATGTGCTCGTCGCGATAGTTCAGCGCCTTGCCGAACGTCAGTGGCGCGACGCGACCGGTCTTTGGATCGCGGTTCCACTGCGGCGGAAACCCGAGCTGCGCTGGCCGCAGGGCGAACACGTCGAATTCGCCGGCGATGATCCGGTCGGCCGCCGCACGATACTTGTCGACGTCGAACTGGCGCGGCAACGGATCGACCCACGGTCTGCCGGTCGCATCGCTCACGCGCGGCGGCACCTTGGCCGCGAACAGTCCGAAGCGTTCCAACGTGGCGCGCGCCTGCCGGCCGACCCGGTGCCGGATCTCGCGCCCGTCCATGGCAGCGAGCCGGTCGAGTTTCCAGCGCAAGCTCACGAGCGCGTGCATGCTTCCCCCGCGATCGCGATGCTGTCATTGCGGGCGATGGACTCGTAGATGGCCGCGACTCTGCGTCCATACAGCTCTACGCTCAGTGGTTCAGCGCTGCGGCGCGCCTGCTCGCCCATGCGCGTGCGCAGCGCGTCGTCCATCACGATGCGCTCGATCGCGCCGGCCAGCTCGGAAACGTCGCCCGGCTGCACGAGCAGTCCCTGCACGCCGTCACGCACGTGCTCGGGAATGCTACCGACGGCAGTCGTGATGACGGGCAGCCCCCACGCCATCGCTTCGAGCAGCGACATCGGCAACCCTTCTATATACGAAGGCAATACGAATGCATCGGCGGATGCCAGCAACCGGTCGCGCTCGGCAGGCGCGAGCCACTCGCGAACTTCGACGAAGCGCGCAAGGCCGCGACGCTCGACCAGCTCGCGGACCTGCGCCAGCTCGCCATTGCCTGCGAGCACGAGTCGCGTGCGCCCGAGGCATTCGGGTGGCAGCCTGCTCAGCGCGTCGACCAGATCGAACGTGCCCTTGGTGCGGGTGAACAGGCCGAGATAGACGAGCCGCACTTGCGAGCGCCCCAGCCGCTTCGGCACCGACGCGGGCAATGCGACCGGATTCGGCAGCACGACGATGCGTTCGCGCGGGACGCCGAGCGACGCAAAGAACTCGCGCCAGACCTCGCCCAGGACGATCAGGCCATGCACGCGGCACAGCGTCTGCAGAATCGCGGAGCGAGTGGGCGCAGCGAGACCGGCCCAGTACTCGCGAAAGCCGCCGCCGTGCGCGTGCATGATCACTCGCGCGCCTTGTGCCAGCGCGAGCCGGGCCAGCAGCATCTTGCGGACGCTGCTCCCATAGCTCGCGAAGTGGATGTGTACCACGTCGGGGCGGCGCCGGAGCTGCGCGATCGTCCGCACGATTGCTGTGACGAAGACGCGGACCTTGCGCCACTTCGATCCTTCGACCATGGTCGCGAGCTGCGTCACCTGGATCTCCGGCGGCAACGAGGCGATCAGCGCGCGCTCGACGGCCGACACGCCGCCGCGCACCTGCAAATCCGGGCCCAGCATCAACACGCGCATGGTCACTGTGCCCTACTCGCCCGTCGCGGCAACTCTCTCCAGCTCTTCGCTGAACCGCTCGATCATGCGCTGGATCGTGAATCGCTCGCGAACGTCGCGCGCTGCAATCGCTCCCATGCTGAGGCGATCCGTGGCCGCCGTGAGACGCCGCAGGAGCTGAGCGAGTGTCGCCACGTCCCCGGGCTCGAACAGGAAGCCGTTGCTGCCGTGACGGACCTGCTCTTCGGCACCGCCGATGCGCGTGAGCACCATCGGCTTGCCGAGCGCCATCGACTCGAGCGAGGCGATGGAGAAGGTTTCGACGGCGTGCGAAGTGAGCGTCATGACATCGCAACAGGCGATGTACGGCCGCACGTCGTTGCGATGACCGGTAATGACGGCGTGTCCGGTCAACTGCAACTCCGCGATCTGGCGCTCGACCTGCTCTCGCTGCGGGCCGTCGCCGATCAGCAGCGCCTTGGCGGGCACGCCGGAATCGCGCAAGCGTCGCACTGCCTGTAACAGGTCGCCGTGTGCTTTCTCCACGCGCAGGACGGCACACAGGCCCACGATGAAGTCGCCGGGAACGAATCCGAACTCCGCCCGCGTCGCGGTTCGCTGCTGCGGCGTCGAGCGGTCGGTGAAGTAGTCGGCGTCGATACCGTTCTGGATCACGATATCGCGCTTGCCACGCACGCCGCGCGCATGCCAGAACTCGCGCTGCTTGTGACTGACCCAAACGACCAGCTCGCACTGACGGAACATCAAGCGATTGAGCAGCATCCGCAGGCGCGATTGAATCGCGTGACGAAAACCGGTCGTGTGGAATACCTCGACGACACGCACGCGCCGACGCACCCGGCGGCACGCAAGCAGCGCGTACAGCAGCGGATAACTGTTGGTGCAGACGATGACGTCGATCTGCTCCCGCTCGATGCGGCGCGCCAGTTCGTGCACGGCGCTCCAATCGAGCCTGCGGCGCACGTTCAACGAAATCGTACTGTCGAGCCGCGCCGCGTCCAGCTCGCGACCGAGAGTGCCGATCGGCTTGAGGTGACACAGAGCAAGGCGGAAGCGCGCCGTGTCTAGCCGGTTCGCGAGCGAGATCGCGTGCTTCTCGGCGCCGCCGACCAGCATTGAGTCGAGCATCAACAGCACACCCGGGCGATGCCGGGGCGCTACTGCAAGCCTGTTCTGTGGCGGCTGCAACTGAGCTGAGATCGCGGGGGCTGACATTCTCGCAAGCAACGCGTTTCCCGTCCTAAAGTTCCTGACGCGTGCGCCACCGGGAACCGTAGCGGACTGGCGACAAACAGCAGCCAGCGCCGCGTCTGTGACGCAGGTCCGATTCGCTGCGAGCGCCGCATGTTAGAAAAACGACGCTCGCTGATTTGCCAAGGGCAAACCCGTCGAAAGGCGGGGACGCAAAGCTTCCGGTCTGTCGGACTTCCAAGTCCTACGATAGCGGGGCCGCCAAATCGAACCGTCGGTCCCGCTGCGTCCGCAAGCAGCACGTCGACGCCCTTGACCATCCACGCCGCCGCGACCGCAGATCGCGCGCGGCCGATGCAAAGGGTGTCGCCATGCACGAGAACATATATCGCGGCCGCGCATATCGCTGGGTGCTCGCTGCCGTCTTGACGGCAATGCTGTGCGGCTGCGGCGGTGACGACGAAGAGAAGTCCGCCAGCCAGAGTCCGCCCGGAAGCACTGCTCCGCCGCCCGCTCCTGCTCCCGCTCCATCACCTCCGCCCAGCTCGCAAGCGCGGGCTGCGACGCTCGAATGGACGATGCCCACGACGCAGACCAACGGCGCTGTGCTCGTGGACCTTGCCGGCTACCGCATTCACTACGGCAAGAGCGTGAGCTCGCTCAACACGACGATCGAAATCAAGAATCCCAGCATCTCCACGTACGTCGTGGAAGGCCTGGCGCCGGGAACGTATTACTTTGCGGTGACCGCGTTCACTTCGCACAATCACGAGAGCGAACGATCGAACGCGGGGATGAAGCAGATTATTTGAGCCGGGCCAGCGCCCGATCCACCGGGAGCTGCAGGCGATCCTTGAGGAGCAATGCTTCGGGGACGCGCAACAGCAGCAGCAGCGGCACATACAGGACCAGGTACAAGCAGCTGGCGGCGATCGCGCCGAACAGCCCCATCGTGCTGGTCCAGAACGATCCGACCAGCGTTACGGATGCGAGCGCTGCCGCCAGCGTCACCTTGCCCAAGTCGCCCCACTGGAACAGCTCGCGCGCCGGCGTTTTGTAGACCCTCCCGGTCTCGCGCGCGAGGTAGAGGCCCTCGACCACGCGAGCAACGATTGTTGCCAGCGCCGCGCCGAGCAGGCCCGCTGTCGGCAGCAAGACCGCCAGGAGGACGGCGTTCACGATCATGGACACGACGTTGCCGTACAGGAGGGGTGCGGTCTGGTTGATCGCACGCAGCGGCACCGCGAAATCGAAGATCTCCCGCAGCAGCACCAGCAGATAGACCTGGAATACCGGTACGGCGGCCCGATACTCCTCGCCGAACAACGTTATGACGATCGTGTCCGCATAGCGCCCGAGCAGCACGGCTGCAGGAAGCAGCAGGATCGCGGCCACGACAGTGATGCGCCGCCAGGGCCGGAGCGAGTCCGCCTGCTCCGCCGAGCGTAGCTGCGCAGCCATTTCCGGCAGCAGCGAGTCGGACAGCGAATTGCGCAGCACGACGATGACGGGGCGGATGTACGTGCCGATCGAATAATGCGCGAGCCCGACCGGTCCGAACCAGTTCGCCACATACAGGCCCGCCAGCGATCGGTTGAGACCCGTCAGCACGTGCGCGGCACCTGTCGGGCCGCAGTAACGGAGCTGCTCGCGCCACGCAGATGCGAGCCGCCGCGGGCTACGCTGCCGATAGCGGGCCCAAGCGATCGACGACGCGACGAAGCGCACCGCTTCGAGCGTAACCAGCGACCAGATGATCACCTGGACATCCGAGCTCAGCCACGCGGCGGTCACGACCGTGACGATGCGCGCGGCCAGGCGGCTCGAGGTGTAGGCGAACACTGCGCCGACCCGCCGCTGCGCCAGCCACATGTTCTCCCAGTAGTCGAGGTTCACGAAGACGAATATGTACGCGGCGAGCGGCAGCATGTAGTGGCCGACCAGTGCGCCGTCGAAAATCCAATTGAGCAGCGCCGTGCCGCCGATCACGAGCAGACTCGTTGAGAAAGTCATCAGCAGCGCCTGGTCGACGAACTGCTGGCGATGCTCCGGCTGGTGTGCAACGAAGCGCAGCAGGCTGGTGAAGATGTTGAAGCCGGCGACCACTTCGAGGATGGACGCGTACAGCAGGAACTCGCGATATTCGCCGAACTGCTGCACCGACAGCAGCCGCGTGAGCAGCATCGGGCTGATGAGCAGCAGCCCCTGGTTCATCAGCCGGGTGATCGAGATGACCGCGGCGCGGCCGCCGATGCCGTTCACGGTTTTTCCCAGGATGCAGCGGTCCAGCCGTGCGGATCGCGCAACGGCGGGCCGCGCTGCGCCGCCGGCGCGGCGACCGGTGCCGGCGCATGCACCGGCCCTTCGAGCGCATTCGCCGCGAGGCGCATGACGATGCCCGCATACGACCAGTAGTACAGCCAGGGCGAATACAGATTCACGAAGAACACGGCCGTCGCGACCGCGATCGTGCCCATGCCGAACGAGATCAGCACGGCGCGCACATCGGGACGCGCGTAAGTCGCCGCACGATTCATCGTGCGAATCGGCACCCACAGCAGCAGCACGCTGCACAGCAGCCCTACCAGCCCGAGATTGAAGAACTCCTGCAGGTAGTGATTGTGAGTGACCCAGCGGAACGGAAAGGTCGGGTAGGCTTCCCAGCCGAAGCCGGTCAGCAGCGTCAGCGGCGTGTTGAACATCACCCCGAGCACCGTCGACCAGATCTCGGTGCGTCCGGACGAGGTCTGCGTCAGGTCGGCGCCGGCGCCCTGGTTCACCAGGCGCTGGTAGATCAGGTCGCCGTAGCCCAGCGCCATCACGACGATGCCGACGACGACTGCGGCGATCAGGCCGCACCCTGCCCAGATCACGAGCTTGCGCGCCGGCATGAAGCGGCGGAACAGCCAGACCCCGCACGGGATCGCGAACGCAGTTGCGACGAATGCGCCGCGCGACACCGTCATGACCAGCGCCGCCGCGGTGATCACGGAAGCGCACAGCCAGAACAGCCGCCACGCGCCGCGCGTGATGGTGATCATCGCGATGATCGTCGGCAGCGTCAGCGCGACGAATGCGCCGTACTGATTGGACTCGCCGATGGCTCCCTGGACGCGGCCGTCGCCGCGCAGCTCGATGGCCCCGAAGTGCACGATACCGGTCGCATCCAGCACCGCCACGATGTGCGACAGAGCCCAGGCCGTCAGCAGGATCTTCAGCACCAGCAGCGCGTCTTCGTTGGTGCGCAGGCCGTAGAAGAACACGAGGAACAGCAGCATCTGGTCGAACAGCGTGTTCTTCAGAATGAAGCCCGCCTGCAGAATGTCATAGCGCGGGTACTGGATCACCAGCACGATCGCGACGTACGTGAACACCGCGTAGCCGATCATCGTGGCGAACAGCAGGGGCACGGCCGGAAGCTGGATCCGATAAGTGCGGTCGAGCGTCATGCGCAGCATCAGCCCCAGCACGATCAGGTACAGCAGGCCGTTCTTGATCTTGATGCCGGGCAACGGGCCGGGATCGAAGTTGAACACGGCGCTCAGGGTCAGGAACAAGACCAGTGCGATGAGAAGCAGACGCATCGTGAGGCAACGTTCCGGTGTTTGTCAGGGTTCCACCGGCCTCGCCTGCCACACGACCGTCAAGTGGTCGCTGCCGATGAACAGCGGCTCGAACCGATTGGAAGTCAGCAGGTCGTTGATCCCCTGGCCACGCATGTCGCGCCGACCGTCGCTCTGGTTCTCGCCGCTGCCGATGACGAAGATGCGTCGCTGCGGATTCGCGTCGAGCAGCGCCTGGAATTGCTCGCCGGTATCGATGACCGGCGTGCCGGTATAGAAGTCCCTGATCCGGCCGTTGACCTGGTGCACGTACTGCCAGCCGTGCTTGCGGCCGATCAGCCAGTAGTCGACGTGCTTGAGATAATAGGTCTGCTCCAGCACATCCTCCGCGAGCACGATGTCGTCCGGCGTGATGCCGAGCGTGCGTACGAACTGCGCCGCGCCGCGGTGATCCGGATATTCCGAGCCGTCCGAAGTCACCCATCCGTAGGTGGCAACAGGATTCGCGGCGAGCAAGCCCACTGCGACCGCGGCTGTGCGCTGCGTCGGCAGCACCAACGAGCCTGCGCGCAGACGGGCCAATACCTGATCGACGCACTGCTGCGCGAATGCGAAAGCGCACAACAGCATCGGCACCAGCGATGCCGCCGTGTAGCGCGTGGGGATGTCCCACATGAAGAACCCGAGGAAGAACACCGGAATCCACACGCCGAGCATCGCCAACAGCCAGTAGTCGCTCACGGGCTTGCGGCTCGCCAGGTTCCACAGGCCCCACGCCGTAGCGATCACCGCGAGCACGCCTGCCACTACGGAGAACTGCACGATGCGAACGTAAGGCCACACACTCGGCTGACCGATGATGGCGCCGACCAGCTTGACCATCGATCCGGGCCACGCCGTGATCAGTCCGACGTGCACCAGCGCGATCACCGCGCACGCGATCACGAAGCGTCCGTATCTGCGCGCAATCGGCGCGGTGCCGCGATAGCGGAACGCCACGACACTGCCGGCAAGACCGAGCAGAGCCGCGATGTGATAGTAGACCGCGAGTTGCGCGACCAGACAGGCGAGCAGCAACGCCGTGGCGAAGAACGCCGGCAGCCGCGGACGGACTCGCTGACCGAGCAGCACCGCCAGAAACGCGGTCACTGCGCCCGCGATCCAGATCGCGATGTCGAATACGAACGGATGATGCCGCAACGGCGCCCCACTCGGTCCCATCTTCTGCGCCTGCGCTGCGTATTCCGGTGGCGGCACCGGGTAATTGCTGTTCACCCAGGTGTCGATCGCGAGATACGCCACCATGACCACGGCGACTGCAGCGAGACCGTACATGAACTTGCGCCGGTCGCCTTGCAGTAGTCCGGGCATCAGGAATATCAGGGCGCACGTGACTGCGAGCGCGTGCAGCTCGATGCCGAGGATCAGCAGCAGCACACCGCCGATCAGCCAGCCGATGCGTCCGTTGCGCTCCCACGCGAAGATGCAGGCGAGCGCGCCGGGAATGCAGACGAGCATGAAGATGTACATGCGCGCCGTCTGCGAGTAGTCGATCAGGTCGGGCAGCACGGCCACGGTCGCAGCCAGCGCGAGATTCCACTCCGGCCGCAGGAAGCGCCGGCCGGCCACGAAGCACAGGTAGATCATCGCGACGCCGGCGAGCGCCGAGGGCAAGCGGAACGCCCATTCGGACTCGCCGAAGAGCTGCACCGAAGCGGCCATGAGATACAGCTCGCTCATACCGCGCGGATAGAACATGCCGCTCGGCAGGATCGGTCGGCCATCGTGCACGATGTGCATGACGGCCATCGCCATCGTCTCCTCGTCGCCGTGCAAGCCGGGCGCGCCGAGATGCCAGAAGCGGATGAAGGCGCCGACGCACAGCACGACGCCGAGCAGCACCCAGTGCAGCACGGTCACCTGGCTCACGGGCAGCGTGACGCGGAACAAACGGCCGGACGCGCGCACGAGCTCGGCGATCGTCGCATTGATTATCGTCGTGACAGGGGTCGCGGCTCGGGTCGCGGCGTCGGACATGGCTGGGTAAATTCCGGAGAGAGAGGCAAAGTTCGAGGAGCAAAATGCGTACCACGCGATCGATGTCGCGTTCACGGACAGCGACGCATAGCAAGCGTCCGCGCATTGCCTACGTGTCGTCCCATGGCGACGCTCGCACAGGTGCGACCGTGTAAAGGCGAAGCGGCGGCGAAGAAAACGTTACAACCGCACTTGCAACCGTTACACCGATCGCGTCGTGCAGATTGCGCAGATGCGCGGATCGCACGACTCCGAGTACATAAATTCTGACGTGAGCTCGGCACCGAACGTGTATGGCACGCGTTGTCATTGCCAAGATGAGTCGCATGCAACGCAATCCTGCGGGCCTGGTCGCGCAAGAGTTCGACGTCCTCGTCATCGGTGCGGGCGCATTCGGCGCTGCTGCCGCGCGCGATGCCGCTCTGCGCGGCCTGCGCACTGCGCTGATCGAACGCGCCGACTTCGGCGGCGCGACCTCCGCCGAATGCTTCAAGATGGTTCACGGCGGCATCCGTTACCTGCAGCATGCGGATGTGCCGCGATTGCGAGCATCGGCCTACGAGCGGTCGGCGCTGCTGCGTATCGCACCACATCTGGTGCAACCGCTGCCGATCGCAATTCCCACATATGGTCACGGGCGCCGCGGCCGCGCATTTCTCTCAGCCGGCGCGACCGTGTACGACCTGCTCACACTGGATCGAAACCGCGGCATCCGCGATGGGCACAGACAGATCGGTCGCAGCAGGTTTCTTGCGCGCACGCGCTTGCTCGAGCTGTTTCCGCATCTGCGGGCGCCTGACCTGACCGGCGCAGTCGTATTCGAAGACGGCCAGATGTACAACCCGGCGCGACTCGTGCTCGCGTTCGTCAGCTCCGCAGTCGATGCCGGTGCTACGGCATGCAACTACGTCGAGGCGACGAAATTCCTGTGGCGCGATGCTGCCGTGTGCGGCGTGCGCGCACGGGACCGATTGACCGGCGAGGAGTTCGACATACGCGCGCGGCTCACACTGAACGCGGCCGGACCGTGGGCCGACTATCTGCAGAACGATCCGCAGCATTTCGGCGCGTGGCGGCGGCTGCCGTTCTCGCGCGATGCGTATTTCATAGTCGATCGCGCGCCGACATCCGAATACGGCGTGGCGGTGCAGGGTTTGAGTCGCGACAAGGATGCGGTGCTGGGCCGCGCGACGCGTCATCTGTTCGCCGCACCGTGGCGGGACAAGACGCTGGTCGGCGTGTGGCACACGTTGTTCCCGGAATTTCCGGATGGCGCGCAGGTGCAACTCGACGAGATCGAGACCTGGATGGCGGAGCTCAACTCGGTCTACCCGACGCTGGAGCTGACGCCATCCGAAGTCACCTTCGCGAACTGCGGGCTCGTGCCGTTCGGCGAGACAGCGACTGCCACGGAGCTGAGTTTCGGCAAGGAGTCGCGCGTCATCGATCATCGGGCGGCGCACGGCGTGAGTGGCCTGGTGAGCCTGGTCGGGATTCGCTTCACGACTGCGCGAGCCGATGCCGCGCGTGCGCTCGAAATGCTGCTGCGACAACTGCCGCGCACGCCACGCGGCGCAGATACGGCGCTGCTACCGCTCGCCGGAGGCGAGATCGACGACTTCGCCGCATTCGAGGCGCAGGCGCTGCGCACCAAGCCGCCCGAAGTCAACGACGCCAGCTTGCGCGCGTTGCTGCGCAATCATGGCACACGCTACGCGCAAGTCTTACGCGGCCGGGGAGCGCATGAAGGCGTGGGGACACGCATCGGCGACACGACCACGCTGCGCGCCGAGATTCGCCACGCAATCGAAGATGAGATGGCAGTGAAACTCGAAGACGTCGTCATGCGTCGCACCGAACTGGCCGCGGGCTCGCATCCCGGCCGACGCGCCCTGGAGGCGACAGCGACGATGATGGCGCAGCACCTGCAATGGTCGGACACCCGCATGCGCGAGGAACTGACGGCGATAGAGCGCACGCTGGTGCGTCATCTCGCACGCGCGCCAGTCGAGCCTGCGCTTGCACCGCAGACCGTGCGCGCCCGACATGGCGCGATGCTTGCAAACTCACGTGCATGAGCGAACGCCCGGTAGCACCAACGAAAGACGTATGAACAATCGACAGGCTCCGACATCGATGCGAATGCTGGTCACCGGCGCGACCGGTTTCATCGGCTCGCGCCTCGCGCTGCACGCCCGCCGCAACGGCATCGACGTGCTCGCGACCGGACGCGCCGAAATCGAAGTCGAGCGCGAGCGTCTCGCCGAGCTGCGCGCTGCGGAAGTGCCCGTGGAAGTTGGCACGCTGCACGATGTCGGCTTCGTGCGACGTCTGGTGCGCGACCGCACTGTCGTGATTCATTTGGCCGCAGCCCAACACGAATCGCACATGCCGGCAGCGTACTTCCGCTCCGTCAACGTGGACCTGGTGCAGACGTTGCTGGAGGAATGCAAGGCCGCTGCGATCCGGCGTTTCGTCTACGGCAGCACGATGGGCGTGTACGGCGACGCGAGCGCGCAGGAGCTGGACGAGCAGAGCGAGCTGCGCCCGGAAAATCCCTACCAGGAGACGAAGCTGGAGGCGGAGGCACTGGTGCGGGCGCGCGAGTACGACTTCGACACTTCGATCGTGCGCATCGCGGAAACGTATGGGCCGGGCGACTGGCGGCTGCTGAAGCTGTTCCGTGCGATCGAGCGCGGGCACTTCTTCATGATCGGCCGCGGCACCAACCGGCGGCAGTGCATCCACGTCAACGACCTGGTGCGCGGACTGATGCTCGCGGCCGAGCATCCCGCCGCGGTGAGCGAGACGTTCGTGATGGCGGGCCGCGAAGTCATGACGACGAACCAGATGGTCGAGCGCATCGCAACCGCACTGGATCGCAAACCGCCGCGCGCGCAGCTACCGCTGTGGCCGTTCCTGGCCGCAGCGACGGTGATGGAAGCGACGCTGCAGCCGCTGCGGATTCATCCGCCGCTGCATCGCCGGCGGCTGGACTTTTTCCGCCGGTCGTTCGTTTTCTCGACGATGAAGGCGCAGCGCCTGCTCGGCTTCACGCCGGAGATCGATTTTCAATCCGGCGCGGGGGACACCGCGCGGTGGTATCGCTCACACGGCTTGCTCGCAGCGCGGCCCGCGGACGAAGTGGCCGGACGAGTGGAATCGGCTTAAGACCATGTCTGCAACATTCTTCGATCCCGCCCAGCCCGTCGAGCGCGTCGCGCCGACCACGGACCTGGAATCCACCACGGACCTGCATGGCCACACCACGGACCTATCGCCTGTGATCACGACCGATATCGAGCCCGCCGGGATTCCCGCCGAAGTCGTTGCGACTCCGCAGCTGCAACGCGTCGAGCG
>DATENH010000156.1:0-3294 GCA_035275145.1 Steroidobacteraceae bacterium
CGTACAGCTTGATGAACTGATGTCCCTTCCGCTGCCACTTCTCGAGCGGCACCGCGCGTACTTCGATTTCGTCCCCCACGCGCAGTAATTTACGGAGCCGCAGCTCCGATCCGGTGTGAATCCACGCCGGCATCACGAACCGACGCACCAACACCTGATTCGCCTGCGACAGAATCGCATGCGGGTGCAGCGCTCCGTTGCGGAACAGCTGGGTGTCGTCGTCGACCCGCGCCGCGTATTCGCGGTTGAGCGCGTCATCGGGCTTCCACACGTATCGCGCGAAGGGCTCGTCGACGTGGACGGTGTCCCAGGTGATCTCGACACGAGCATCGGGTTCCGTCGGACCGGCAATGTGTGCGTGGGCATCCACCGCCGGCTGCGTCGTCTCGATGGCGCACTCCAGCGTCGCCAGCAGCACGCCCGCGGTATTCGTGCATTCGACCGTGAGACCCGCGGCGTTCGTCTCGCGGTCGGTGAGCGCGATCGTTTCCCCGTGGTAGGCGGGTTTGATGAAGCGCGTCGTCACCCAGCTGCCGCGCAGCCAGCGCTCGCCGAAGCGCTGCGTCAGCGGCCACGCGAGATGACCGAACACCGTCACTCCCGGCACCAGTGCGCCGGTGAAGCCGAAGCGCTTCGCGATCTCGTCGCTGTGAATCTTGTTCTCGCTCGCTTCCGCGAAGTTGCGCGCGATGGCGCTGTGAACCGACATGCTCATGACTCCCAGGCGTCGCGCTGAAGCACGACGCGATAACCGTCCGGATCCTCGAACGTGAGCCCGAGCCGGTCCCAATAGGGATTGAATGCTCGCACCGGCTCATAGCCGGCGCGCTCGAAACGAGTCACGGCCGCTTGCCACTCGGCCCGGTCGGGCAAATAGAACACCAGCAGATTGTCCTCGGTCGGCGCGCGGCCCGCTCGATGGCCGTGCGCGCGCGTGAACTCCAGGTGATACGGCGCGCCCGGTAGTCCGAGCATCACTCCGTCGAAGCCGTCGTGATCCGCGAAGCGATACAGCTCCGTGAAGCCGAGCCCGTCGCGATAGAACTTCGCGACTGCCTCCAGATCGTCGGTCGGTCGCGCGACGCGCAGCTTGGTCGTCGTCAGCATCTCAATAAGTCCCGCGCTGAATGTAAGGAACCTGAGCGAACAAACGGCGCTCGCCGCCGCGTGGATCGTCGGCAAGCCTGGGCTCGACGTCGAACAGCATCGTCGCACGCGAGCTCAGCTCGTACGGCCGCCACTGCGGCAGTCCGGCGTTGTTCGGATCGCCGCGGCGCGCGAATGCGATGAATGCATCGCTCATGTGATCTGCAACTTTCTGCGCAGCCGCGTCCGTACCGGTGAGCGAGCCCGGCTGCGCGATGTTGTCGAACACGAGCGGGATGTCCATCGTATGCATCGCTCCGTACCGGCCGCCGTCGAGCGGCGAACGATAGTCGAGCTGATAGGCGTAGACCGGCGCACCTTGCTGAGCGCGCAGCTCCGCCTCGATGATCGCGCCCCGCCAGGAACGTCCCGCCGTCGTCGCGGCGAAAAACACATCCGTCGGCGTGTACTGCGGATACATGCGCCGATACTCCGCGACGACGTATTCAGGATCGATATCGACGTGCAACGCGCGCAGCAGTCGCCCGGGCAGCTCGCTCCAATCGAGCTGAAAAATGCCGGGATCGTTGCCGTTGAACGCGCGGGTCTCGTCGCGCGTGTTGCCGATGATCATCGGAATGTTCGCGGCCGGCGGCGCGTCGGGATAGAACGGATGCCGGGGCAGCGCGACCTGGTCGAGCACGGGACCGAAGTACAGCGAACGGCCGACCAGCGATGGATCGTTCGCGCGCGTCGCCGCAACCAGTGCAGCCGTATCGACCGAGCGCAGGCGCTCGACATCGACCTTCAATGCCGCGAGATACGCTTCTGCACGTTGCGTGGCGCTGCGCGGACCGGATGCGGTGATCTGCTGTCCGCTCATGGTCGCGACCCGATGAAACAGGCCGCGAGCGGCGGGCATCGCGAGCAGCGTCGCAATCTTCGCGCCGCCGCCGGATTGCCCGAACAGCATCACCTGCTGAGGATCGCCGCCGAACTCCGCGGCGTGGTCGCGCACCCAGGTCAGCGCGAGCACGAGATCGAGCAAGCCGGCGTTGCCGGAGGCCGCATAGTCCGCGCCCGCGAGCCTGCCCAGATAGAGATGACCGAACGCGTTCAAGCGATGGTTCACAGTGACGACGATTACGTCACCGCGCAGGCACAGGCGCGTGCCATCGTAGAGCGGGCTGGAACCCGAGCCGCTGCTGTATTCGCCGCCGTGAATGTAGACCATGACGGGACGCTTGCCGCCGTCGCGCAACGCGGGCGTCCAGACGTTCAAGCTCAGGCAGTCTTCGCTGATCGCCTCTTTTGCGTCGGGCTGTGGACAAGCCGGACCGTATTCCAGCGCATCGCGAACTCGTTGCCACGCCGCCGGGACCGCAGGCGGCAGGAATCTTCGAGCTGCAGTGTCGGCGCCGTACGGCACTCCTTTAAAGATGTGCATGCCGTGATCGCGCATACCGCCGATCTTGCCCGCCCGCGTCTGCGCGACCGTGTGCCGCACGCCGGCCCCATACGCCGAAGAGATGAAACCGCTCGCGGTCGCGAGGCAGATGAACTCACGCCTTGATGTCATGGGACCCGCAGCGTAAACCTTTGCGCCGCGTTGTACATCACTCGTAGAATCGCAGCGGCGAACCGATAACGAACCCGCTAGCCATTCATCCCCCGTGATCGTCCATCTCATCGACGGCACCTACGAGCTGTTCCGTCACTTCTACGGCTTGCGCCGCTTCAGCAAGGGGCAGGACAAGCCGTTCGGCGCCGTGCTCGGCGTGCTCAACACGGTCCTCGAGACGATCGAGGGCGGCGCGACGCACATCGGCGTGGCAACCGACCACATCATCGAGTCGTTCCGCAACGAGCTGTGGGCTGACTACAAGACCGGTGACGGCATCGAACGGGCTCTGTGGGCACAGTTTCATCCGCTCGAGGAAGCGCTCGCCGCGATGGGCGTGGCGGTGTGGCCGATGATCGAGCTCGAAGCCGACGACGCGCTGGCTTCCGCCGCAGCGCTCGCTGCGGCGGACGAGCGAGTGCAGAAGGTCTGCATCTGGACGCCCGACAAGGATCTCGCGCAGTGCGTGCAGGACGATCGCGTCGTGCAGATGGATCGACGCGCGAAGGCGATTCGCAATGCCGCCGGCGTGCGCGAGAAGTTCGGGGTCGATCCGGCATCGATTCCGGACTATCTCGCGCTCGTCG
>DATENH010000157.1:0-19942 GCA_035275145.1 Steroidobacteraceae bacterium
GAGGCGGTCAACAAGCTCCCGCGGCGGCAGCGGGAAGTCTTGCTGCTGCACGTAAATGAGGGGTTGACGTACAAACAGATTGCGGAACGACAAGGACTGACCTACCGGGTGATCCTGCGCGACCTGACACGCGCCTACAGCCAGCTGCGCATGCTGCTCAAGCAGGACGACCTCGGCGACATGGAGAATAGGTGACATGGGAATGAAGGAGCATGAGGAGGGTCTCGCGCAGTCGGTCAGCGACCAGGCTGCGGAGTGGTTCATCCGCTTGCGGGATCGGGATCTCACGGCGTCCGACCGCCGCAAATTCGTGCGCTGGCTCAAGCAGGCGCCGAGCCACATCGCCGAGTTCATGCGGCTGTGCCAGCTCTACGGTCGCGTGAAGCGCGCCAAAGTGCCGACCCTGCTGCCGGAAGAAGTGGAGTCGAATGTCATCGCGCTGCTGCAGCGGGAGACGGTACCGGTCGCGGCGGAGACGGCACGGACGCGGCTGTTCGGGCCTCGGCAGGTTCTGCTCGCGGCCGCAGCCTGTTGCCTCGTGTTCATCGGCGTCATCGCCAATATCGCGCTGACCAGCAACACGATCGAAACGCAGATCGGCGAGTGGCGCAAAGTCCAGCTGGCCGACGGCAGCCGGCTGAGCGTGGGGGCGAATACGCTGCTCCAGGTCGACTACAGCGACGGCCTGCGACGGGTCCACCTGCAACATGGCGAAGTGATGTTCGACGTCGCGAAGGACCGTAGCCGCCCGTTCATCGTTGACGCCTCGGGCGTTCTGGCGCGGGCCGTCGGGACGCGCTTCGGTGTCGTAAGTCGCGAGGGCAAGGTCGGCGTGACCGTAGCCGAAGGAACTGTCGCGGTCGTCCGTAGCGGCCAGGCTGCGGCCCTGGAGCACGACGTGGACCTGCGAGTCGCGACTGCATTGGGCAAGGACGAGCGCGTGGAGGTTCCGTTCAACGCCCCGGCGATTCCGCCGAAGGAGAAGGTCGATTCGACCACCGTGCTCGCCTGGGCCAGCGGCCAGTTCATCTTGCAGCAGGAAACCGTCGGCGAGGCGGTACGCGAATTCAACAGTCGCAATCGTCTGCAGCTCGTGATCGACGATCCTTCAGCCGCGGGCTTGCATGTGTACGGCGTCTTCGATGCCGGCAATCCGGAAGAGTTTGCCAAGCTGATCGTCGCGGCCGGGGATGGCCTCGAGCTGGTCCGCGAACGCGACACACTGCGGATCGTGCAACGACGCGCCGGCTCTGCTGAACCGCCGGCGCAGCACAACCCGCTCTGACTGCGCGCAATACGTAGTCTCCCAAGGGGTGTAATTGCCGCCCCGGCCGATCCTATGGCATAAGGGACCCCGCTCGGCGGGAGCAGGAAGAGACGGCTGCGTCGCAGTGCGCGGCGCCGCCGAATGTCATGAGCGACACAGAAGACCGCGACTCGGATCGTCGCGAGCACCGGAAGCGCGAGTTGATCAGCCAGGAAGCTGCTGAGTGGTTCGCGCGCATGAAGGATCCCGACGTCCCGCTCGACGACCGGCAGCAATTCCTGCGCTGGTTGAAGCAGTCGCAAGTCCACGTCGCCGAATATCTGCGCATCGCGAGTATCGACGGCGACGTTCGCGCGGCGCGGCTGACCTTCGCATTCACCGGTGAGCCTCCTTCGAACGTCGTGCCGCTGTTCGCGGGCGAAGGCGCCGGATCGCGCGCGGGCAAAGCCGGATCGCTGCGCTGGAAAATTGCCGCTGCGATTGCGGTGTGCGTAGTCGCAACGCTGCTGTCCCTCGGCGTGGGCACGGCCTGGCACGAACGCTCGCTCGAGACGGACCTGGGCGAATGGAAGACCGTCACTCTCGCAGACGGCAGCGAGCTGCAACTCGGTCCGGACACGCGGCTGACGCTGGACATCGGTGACGCACAGCGCGCACTCACGCTCGTGCGCGGCGAGGCCTTCTTCAAGGTGGCGAAGGATGCGAAGCGTCCGTTCCGCGTGCAGGCGAACGCGTACGCCGTGCGAGCCGTGGGCACGGAGTTTGCGGTCTCGAGTCGCCAGGACGAGCTGATCGTCACGGTGCGCGAAGGCACGGTGCGTGTCACTCCGACCGGCAAGTCCGCGAAGTCCCGCGCAAACGACGACGAGCCGATGGAACTGAGCGTGCCGATCACCGCGGATTACCAGGTGCGGATCGTCGCCGACAACTGGCCCGTGACGCCGAATCGCATCGACGTTCGCTATGCGCTGGCATGGCGCGACAAGCAGCTCATGTTCAAGACCGGCGATACGCTCGCGGACGCCGTCGAAGAATTCAATCGGCGCAACAAGGTGAAGCTGCGCCTCGATCCGCGCGCGGGCACGCTGCCGGTGCGCGGCAGTTTCGATGCCACCGATCCGGTCGCTTTTGCGCAGACTGTGGACAAATCATCGCACGTCGCCGTGCAGCGACTCGCGGCCGACGCGCTGCTGATCACAGCAGAATAGCCAAAGCGAGCAACGGCTCACGCAGTGAGCCGGGATGATCGCGCGAGCAAAAGCGGTCTAACTGTTGGGCTCGCGTCTTTGCACGCTCACGGCGACGACAAGAATCATGGGGGCATACCGGTCTATTGCGGCAGGAGCGCTGCGCGCGCGTGATTGGTCGACGCGCGGGCCGTCGCCGTCGCTCGACGATCCGCGCTTCGAGCAGTTATTGCTGCGCCTGCACGCGAGCATCGACATTCGTGAATTCTGGAGCGCGCTGCTGGCGATACTCGACGAGCTCATGCCGCACGATGCGTGCGTCGCTTATCTCGACTACCTGGACTTTACGACGACGTGGGATGCGTCGCGCATCCTGACGACGCCGAATGCGCGGCGCTCGCGCGACTGGCTGGAGCGTCGGCGTGAGGTGAACGTCATGCCCGCTTTCACGCTGTCGCGCCCCGGCCTCAAGGTCTATCGGCTGTCGCAGGTCGTGCCGGACGTTCAACAGTTGCGCGCATCCGAGTTCTTCCGGCGCTACATGGCGGCGGAAGGCTGGTACTTCTCGGCATCGCTGCTGTTCTGGGACACCGACCGTCTCGTTTCTGAAATCGTGGTGCGGCGAACAGCCGAGCATGGCGATTTCACAGCGCGCGAGATGGCATTGCTGCAACGACTGCATCCTCATCTGGAAACAACGCTGCAACGTTTATCGGCCGTGGAGCGACGTGCGAGTGCCGCTGGCGCCGCGCAGCCCGACGGTGCCGCGAAGCACGATGCGATTCATGCGTTACCAGGCGAGCTCACGGTCGCAGAGCGCGAGCTGGTGCAGTTCGTGCGCATCGGATTCAGCAACAAGGAGATCGCGGCGCGCCTCGACAAGAGCGTGCGCACGGTCAAGACGCAGCTCACGTCGGTCTACAAGAAGTGCGGCGTGCGCAGCCGCAGCCGGCTGCTGGCGATGATGATGCCGAGGCTGTCATACGACTGAGAACATCTTCAGGTAGAAAAATATCTCGGGAAATTTAGTCCTTTGGGCAGGTCGCGCCCGGGCACGTCTGTGAGATTCCGGCAAAATGCTCCCTTGCCGGGGCTGACGTCTCCTCATGCGGCGGTCTACACGAATGTAAGGTGGCCACGCGTATGGAACGGACCGAAGAAGGCACGTTGTTGTCGATCAGGGAGCACGCCGCAGAGTGGTTCCTCCGCCTGCATGCGCTTGATTTGAACCCTGCCGAACGCTTCGCGTATCTGCAATGGTTGAAGGCCTCGCCGGCGCACATCACCGAAATCGTGCACATCTGCCGGCTGTACTCCGTGCTGTACCCGATGAAGAAGCAGCTTTTCTTCACCAACGAGGACGACGTCTCGAACGTCATCGCGTTGGCATCACGCGAGCAGCCGCCGCAGCCGACTCGAACGCGCACCAGTTGGCACGTGCGTGTGCTCGGGGTTGTCGTCGCAATCGGGCTCGTGCTCGTCGCCGGAACGATGGCGAGCCGCACACTGCGCGAGTCGTCGATCGAGACGCAGGCGAGCGAGTGGCGCAGCATGACGCTCAACGACGGCAGTTTCGTCAGCGTCGGTCCGCGCGCCGAATTGCGCGATCGCTTCGGCGAACAGGAGCGGCTGCTCAGCCTGTCGCGCGGCGGAGCGCTCTTCCAGGTCGCGAAGGATCCATCGCGTCCGTTCATCGTCGAAGCCGGGCTCGCCATCGTGCGCGCAACCGGCACGCGCTTCGCAGTGGATCGGCGCGAGCACGACGTGATCGTGACAGTCGAGGAAGGCACGGTGCTGGTCACCGATGGCAAGGGACGCTCGGGTTCTGTCTCGCTCACCGCAGCGGAGCAGCTGCGAGTATCCGGCGCGTGGCCGCCGGTCATTCGAAACGTCGATGCCGCGCGCGAGCTCGCCTGGTCGAATCGCCGGCTGGTGTTCGAGGACGACACCGTCGCGGCGGCGGCTGCGGAATTCAACCGGCTCAATCGCGTCCAGCTCATCGTCGATCCGGCGCTGGGATCGGAGCAGGTGCGCGGCGTGTTTCATGCGGACGATCCGGCCTCGTTCGCAGACTCGATCGCCACTCTGCGCAAGGGCGTCGTCGTACGCGAGTCCCGCGACACGATACGGCTGCTGCCGCAGCCCGCACCGCCCTGATTTTCTGGTCGAAAGCGGCCAAGGCCCTTTCGACAACGCCGTCAAAAGGCGTGGCTTTTGCCGGCTACAATCCTCGCTAGAATGCCGGGCCGGGCACTCACTGCCCGCCTGGTTTGCGAGGTACTACCTTGGTCTCATACGCGCCCGTGGGGGCCTCCGCTACGCTTGTCCGCGAATGGAGTCGGCAGGGCGGGGGATCATGCATTGGGATGTGCAGATGAGCGTCGTCCGCGTCATCGACTCGCACACCTGCGGGGAGCCGACCCGGCTGGTGCTGGACGGTGGACCGGACCTCGGCAGCGGGCCGCTGAGCGAGCGGCTGGTGCGCTTCCGTGAGGAGTTCGACCACTACCGCTCCGCAATCGTCAATGAGCCGCGCGGATCCGACGTCGTCGTCGGTGCCCTGCTGTGTACGCCTCACCGCAGCGATTGCCGCTTCGGGGTGATCTTCTTCAACAACGTCGGGTACCTCGGCATGTGCGGCCACGGGACGATCGGCCTCGTGGCGTCGCTGGCGCTCACCGGCCAGGTGCAGCCCGGACTCGTGAAGATCGACACGCCGGTCGGACCTGTGGACGCCGTACTGCACGCGGACGGCCAGGTCACGGTCTCCAACGTCACGAGCTTCCGCAAGCACAGGCAGATCGCCGTGCAAGTGCCGGGCGTCGGTGAGGTGCGCGGCGACATTGCGTGGGGCGGCAACTGGTTTTTTCTCCTCGAGCGCCACGAGCTGCGCATCGATCTGCAAAACGTCGAGGCGCTGACCGACTTCACCTGGCGCGTGCGCCAGGCGGTGAATGCGGCGGGCTATACGGAAGTCGATCACGTCGAAATGTTCGTCCCCTCCGCCGCGAGCGGCGCGAACAGCCGGAATTTCGTGCTGTGCCCTGGCAAAGCCTACGACCGCTCGCCGTGCGGCACGGGCACGAGCGCCAAGCTCGCGTGTCTCGCTGCCGACGGAAAATTGGCCGAAGACGAGGTGTGGGTGCAGGAGAGCGTGATCGGTAGCGTGTTCTCTGCGCGTTACCGCTGGCTCGATCGTCGCACCGGCGAGATCGCACCGTTCATCACGGGCAGCGCGCATGTGACGGCTGAAGCGACATTGCGCCTGAACGCCAACGATCCCTTCCGTTGGGGAATCCGCCCGCAGCGCTCCGGCAGCGCATGAAGCATGTCCTGATCTGCGGCGCCGGCGCGGTCGGACTGTGCTGCGCTCTCTTCCTGCGCGAGCGGGGCTACCAGGTTACGGTAATCGAGCGCGAAAGCGCCGGGGCCGACGGCTGCTCATTTGGCAATGCCGGCATGGTCGTGCCGAGCCACTTCACGCCGCTCGCAGCGCCGGGCGCGATCGGCCGCGGCTTGCGCTGGCTGCTCGATCCCGGCAGTCCGTTCTACATTCGTCCGCGATTCGATCCGGCACTCGCCGCGTGGGTCGTCCAGTTCCTGCGTGCAGCGAATCGCGAGCACGTGAACCGCGCTGGACCAATTTTGCGCGACATGCTGATCGCTAGTCGCGAGTTGCACGAGCAGCTCGCAGATCGCTGCGGCAACGCCTTCGGTCTGACGAAGCGCGGCATGCTCATACTCTGCCGTACGCGCGCGGGACTCGAAGAAGAGACGCGAGCAGCGCGCCGCGCGCGCGAACTGGATCTGCCCGTCGAGATCGTTTCGGCGACGCGCGCTGCGGATATCGACCCGGGTATCACGATGGACATCACGGGCGCAGTGTTCTACCCGCTCGATGCGCATCTGGATCCGCGGTTGCTGATGCGCAAGCTGACTGAGCTGGTGACCGCGTCGGGTGTCACGATCCACTGGTCGACGCGGCTCGATGCCTGGCGAACTGCCAGCGGCCGGATTGCGGCCGCGAACACTTCGCAAGGTGAGCTCGCTGCCGACGAGTTCGTCGTGGCCGCGGGCGCGTGGTCGGCGGAAGCCGTGCGCTCGCTCGGCTGCAAGCTGCTGCTCCAGGCCGGCAAGGGCTACAGCTTCACGCTGCCGAATCCAGCGCAGCTGCCCCGGCTCTGCTCGGTTCTCAGCGAAGCCCACGTGGCCGTGACCCCGATGGGCAGCTCGCTGCGCATCGGCGGCACCCTGGAATTCGCCGGCCTGGACCGCTCCGTCAGCGAGCGCCGGACCCAGGCCATCGCCGCGGCTGCGGCCCAGTATTTTCCTGCGCTTCGCGCCCAGGACATCGCGCAGGTGCGACCCTGGGCCGGGCTGCGTCCCTGCTCGCCCGACGGCTTACCGTACATCGGGCGATTTGCGCCATACTCGAACCTGTGCGTGGCCGCCGGGCACGCCATGCTCGGGATCAGCCTGGCGCCGATCACCGGACAGTTGGTGAGCCAGGTGGTGGCCGGCGAGCAGCCGCGGATCGCGCTCGAACCCTTGAGCCCGCAGCGCTATTCATGAAAACGAAGGCACGGGGAATCCGTTGATGAACTGGAAGGGCGTCATCCCTGCGATCACGACGAACCTCGACGCGGGCGGTGCCGTCGATCACGCCGCGCTCGGGCATCACTGCGAGTGGCTGATCGACAGCGGCTGCACCGGCATCGTCTGCTGCGGCTCGCTCGGCGAGGCTGCGACATTGAGCTTCGACGAAAAGCTCGCGATCGCTGCCACGTGCGTGCGCGCCGTCGGCCGGCAAGCGCCCGTCGTACTCGGGATCGCATCGCTGAGCACTGCTGAAGCCGTCAAGCTTGCGGGCGGCGCCGAGGACGCAGGATGCGCCGGGCTGATGGTGCTGCCGCCGTACGTTTACAGCACGGATTGGCTGGAGATGAAGGCGCACGTCAGTGCAACGATCAGCGCGACCAAGCTGTCGTGCATGCTGTACAACAATCCGCCGGCCTATAAGACCGACTTCCTGCCGGAGCAGATCGTCGAGCTGGCCGCGGAGCATCCCAATCTGCACGCGGTGAAAGAGTCCAGCGGCGATGCGCGCCGAGTGACGGCGATCAAGGCGCTGCTGCACGATCGGCTCACGGTCCTGGTCGGCATGGATGACGCGGTCGTGGAAGGCGTTGCCGTCGGCGCAGAGGGCTGGATCGCCGGATTGGTCAACGCGTTCCCCGAGGAGTCGGTCGCGCTGTTCGGGGCGGCAGTTCGCGGCGACAAGGCGCGCGCACGCGATATCTACAACTGGTTCCTGCCGCTGTTGCGGCTCGATACGGTTCCGAAGTTCGTTCAGTTCATCAAGTGGGTGCAGGCGGAAGTCGGTCGCGGCACTTACGTCGTGCGCGGACCTCGCCTGCCGCTCGATGCCCACGAGCTCGAGACTGTGAAGGGAATCCTGGCACAAGCGCTGAAGTCTCGGCCTCCCGTCCGGCGCTAGGCACGCGTGACTACTGCACGCATCCTGCTCGCCGTCATCGCCGCGCTGGGCGCGTTTTGTGCGTGGCGCTGGTTCGTCACGGAGCGAGGCCAGGCTGCCCGTGCCGCGGCGAAGCCGGGCGTGCTGCACCTGGCCATCGGCTTCGTTACGAATTTTTTCGATACGCTCGGCATCGGCTCGTTCGCGCCGACCACCGCCGCGTTCAAGTTTCGTCGCGTGGTCGCCGACGAGATGATTCCCGGCACGCTGAACGTCGGTCACATGCTGCCCACGGTGGCGCAGGGGCTGATCTTCATCGGCGTCGTGCGCGTGGGGCCGGCCACGCTGGTCTCGATGATGGCGGCTTCCGCAATCGGCGCATGGCTCGGCGCCGGTGTTGTCGCCAGGTTGCCACGTCGGGCGATTCAGCTGGGCATGGGTGCGGCGCTCGCGATCGCGGCGATTCTGTTCGCGCTCATGAATCTCGATCAGCTGCCGAGCGGCGGCGTCGCGCTCGAGCTCACGGGCGCAAAGCTCGTCGTCGCTGTTGCGATCAACTTCGTGCTCGGCGCGCTGATGACGCTCGGCATCGGCTTGTACGCGCCGTGTTTGATTCTGGTGAGCCTGCTCGGCATGAATCCGATCGGTGCGTTCCCGATCATGATGGGCTCGTGTGCGGTGCTGATGCCGGTCGCGACGCTGCGCTTCGTCCGCGATCGCAAGTACGACCTGCGCGCCGCGCTGGGCCTGGCATTCGGCGGCATTCCTGCGGTGCTGCTCGCGGCGTACGTCGTGCACTCGTTGCCGCTGACGTGGCTGCGTTGGCTGGTTGTCATCATAGTTTTGTACGCTGCCGCGCTGATGCTGCTTTCAGCGCGTGCGAAGCCGCCGATCGCTGACATAAGTCCTGCAGTTCCTGAACGCGCTGCCGATTCTTCGCCTCACTAGAACCGGCGCGCGCGCGAGCGCGAACTCAAGAAAGACGTTCAGGAAAATACTGCGGTCATGCGTCGTACGTATTCTTCGCAGCACCCGAACAGCATTCGGGGGCTTATCACCGGACCTGAGGCGGTCTACATTTAAGGCGGTTCAGATTTCTTGACATTCTTGCTCAGCGGACCCCGAGTAGCTCGGGGCGACGGATCGACGAGCGATGTCGCGGAAACAGTCGAGTAAAACAAGAGCTGCTGGCGTGCAGTAATGGGGAGGGTGCGTCGATGTCCGATGCGCGAGGTGAGTTGGGAGAGCGTGCGCAGGACCCTCGTGACGGTCGATTGATTTCATGGTTTCAGCGCTGGCGCCGGCCGATCCGCTATTGGTTGTCGAGCCGCTCATCGGTGCCGGCCGCGGAGATCGACGATCTCGCGCAGGAGGTGTTCCTGCGGCTGCTCCGCTATAGCGACGACATTGCTATCGACAATCCGCAGAGCTACCTCTTCCGAATCGCCTCCAACGTCGCCAACGAATGGCGCGAGCGTGCCCAGCATCGTCAGCCGCACGACAACAGCTGGTTGGAGGATTTACAGAGCGCACCGGGCGCAGAGCCGGAAAACGCCGTAGCGTACGGCCGCGCGCGCGAGCACGTGCAGGCAGCGGTGCAGCGCTTGCCGCCGCGTCAACGCGAAGTGCTGCTGCTGCACGTGAACGAAGGACTGACTTACAAGCAGATCACGGACCGATTGGGACTGAGCCCGCGGGTCGTGCTGCGAGATCTCACAAGAGCGTACAGCCAGTTGCGGACGCAGCTGAATCTTGAGGATCTGGAGGACATGGATCAACGCTGAGGAAAGCTGTCATGACGGACCGCATCGACGAGAACCCGCCCATGTCGATACCGGAGCAGGCGGCGGAGTGGCTGCTGCGCTGGCACTGCGGCGATCTGAGCATCGCCGATCGTTACGAGTATCTGCAGTGGCTGAAGACTTCGCCGGTACACATCGCCGAGATGCTGCGCATGTGCCGCCTGTATTCGTGGCTCGACAGCGCGAAGCTGAAGTTGTTCGTCACGAACGAGGATACGTTCTCGAACGTGGTGGAGCTGGCGCCGCGAGAGCGTGAGACGAAGAAGGTGCGCGGGGGGAATCGCGCGAGTGTCTGGACAGTGAGTATCGCTGCCGGCATCTCGGCCCTGGGTCTTGCTGCCTTGGTCGGACTCGCCGGCAAGGTGATGTGGTTCGATCACACGTTCCAGACGCACGCGGGAGAGTGGCGCACCATGCCGCTCAGCGACGGCAGTTCCATCAGCGCTGCGCCTTTCACGCGGCTCCATCACGATTTCGGTGACGATCAACGCTTCATCAGTCTGGAGCGAGGCAAGGCGGTATTTCGCGTCGCGAAGGATCCGTCGAGACCATTCATGGTCGAGGCTGGCGGGGTCGTCATCACGGCGACAGGTACGCAATTCGGCGTTGAGAGCGGCGACGAGACCGTCACGGTAACGATGCGTGAAGGCACCGTGATCGTCACTCCGGCTGCGGACAGCGAGGCGACGTTCGCGAGTGTGCACCTGGCGGCCGATGATCAATTGACGCTGTCCGCGTCGGGCGAACCGAAGGTCGTGCACACCGATGCTGAGCAAGAGTTGGAGTGGGAGCACGGACTTCTGAAGTTCGTCGACGGCGATACGATCGGCGATGCGGTTGCCCAGTTCAACGACTTCAACGATCTCAAGATCATGGTCGATGAGCGTACGGGTGCACGGCCCATGCGCGGCAGGTTCGATGCCATCGATCCTCTTTCGTTTGCCGACACGGTGGGCCTGACGGTCAACGCCTCCGTGGTCCGGGAGTCGCCTGAACTGATCCGCATCAAGGCAACTGAGCACCGCCGTTAAACCGGTCCGCGTGTCCGAAATGAACCGCCACGCGAATGGTTCTGCGGCCCGGGCGCTCCTAGCCGGCGCAGTTGTCTTGGCTGCGCTGTGCCTCGCCCATGTCAGTCGGGCTGAAGAGGAAGACACTCGTCAGTATCCAATCGACATCGCGCAGTTGCCTCTGACTGAAGCCTTGCAGGTCTTCGCGCAGCAGACCGGCCTGCAATGCGGCTACTCGCCGACCGACGACGCCGAAGAGCAATTGATGGTGGGGCCGATCGAAGGGCGCCTGACCGTCCGCGAGATCCTTACCCAACTTCTGCCCAAAGGTTTCACGTTCCAATGGGTCAATTCGCGAACAGTTGCGATCCTTTCGCCCTCCGCGAATGAGCCACCCGGCGGTATCAAAGCGGAGGTTGCAGCGAAGGATCAGCAGCACTCGGAGCTGTCGAAGGGGCAGCAGCTGAGTCTGGAGAATGGAGGAGGAAAGAGCGGGTCGGCTCGCGGGCCTTACGATTTCAAATTGAGCATGATCGTCCGGGGCAAGCGAATCGGGGACAGTGTCTTCGATAGTCTCGACCTGGACATTCCGGCTCAAGTCTTCGATCGAGAAGACATCGACCGGTCAGGTGCCTCGACCGTCACCGATCTTTTCCGGTTGGTGACGCAGCAGCCCAATTTGAAGCCTGGGTCTTTCTTGGGAGACGGAACTCAGTTTGCCGATCTGCGTGGATTGGGATTCGACACCACGCTCGTACTCATAAATGGACGACGGACAACGCCAACTGCGAGTGCGCTCTCGGTCAATGCCTTCGATCTCAATAGCGTTCCCCTTGGGGTGGTTGAGGGGGTCGAGATCGTGTCCGATTCGAGCTCCGCCATCTATGGTGCGGACGCTATCGGCGGGGTCATCAACATCATGCTCCGCGACGAGATCCCGGAGCCCAGGCTTGATATCGACTACGGGGCCGCGGATGGCGGTGCGGTAGAGCGCCATGCCGCGTTCGGCGCCTCGGGGAGTTACCGTCGAGCTCGAGGTTCGATCGTGCTCGACTACTTCGATCGCAGTCCGCTGCTAGGTCGCGAGCGCGATCGCTGGAACAATCAAGACTTCACGCGCTTCGGTGGGAGGGACTGGCGCTCTCCGGCTGCCTCGCCCGGCAATGTCAGCTCGGCGACGTTGGAAAATCTGCCCGGCCTGCCAGCGACCTTTGCGGCGATACCGGGCACAAGTCCGGGCACTGTGTTGCTGCCTGCAGACTTTTTGGCTACGGCCGGGCATCAGAATCTGGAGAGTCTCTTGCGGTACCAGTCGATCACCGACGCGGGCACACGGAAAGGCGCGAGTGCGCGCGGTGAATATGCCCTCGCGCAGCGGCTCGCTGCGTACGCAGAACTTTTGTACGTCGAGGGTGAGATCCAGGATCAATTTGAGCCACCCGCCCTCAGCGGTGCGCAAGTCGGTGGCGCGAATCCATACAACCCATTCGGCACCGACGTGCTCGTTGATACCCTCCTGACAGACTTGGGGCCTCGAACCTTCACACGCCGGACGGAAATGATTCAGTCCACCGCTGGGCTGCGCGGTCGGATAGGCGAATGGGAGTGGGAGGCGTTCTTGCAGAAGGGTCAGAACGACGCATCCACAGTGCGCACAGGCGAGCTTGACCTGATCCGCGTTAGCGCTGCACTGCTTGCGGCAGATGCTGGCGATGCATTGAACCCGTTCGGCGGCGCGGGCGCCAACAGTCCAACGCTGCTCACGTCCTTGCTGGCACCGCCATCGCAGAGTCGCTTCCGTACTGAATCAATTCAGTCGGTCGCGTCTATTGGGGGGGCATTGGCTGAGTTGCCGGCGGGGGCACTACAACTGAATGCCGGCGTGGAACGGCGTGAAGAACGCGTGCGCTACGACATGGCGCCGCCGCTAAATGTGGCCGGCTCGCACGAGCGCTCGATTGTTGCCGCGTACGGCGAATTGCGTCTGCCGGTTGTGGGCGAAGCGGCGCAAGTTCCAGCGGTCCATGACTTGGCCTTGGTGCTTTCCGGACGCGTTGACGACTACTCCGATGTCGGGCGGACCTTCAACCCCGAGTACGCGTTGATCTGGCGGCCGACATCGGCGCTGACGATGCGCACATCAGTGTCCCAAGGCTTCCGTCCGCCGCCACTTTTCGATCTCCACATGCCGCTGGTCGATGCTCAAGGGTTCATTGTCGATCCAGCTCGAAATGGCGAGTTCGCCATTCCGATCGTGCGCGCGGGTGGCAATCCGGACCTGAAACCCTCAAACGCGAATTCTCTCAACATCGGTATGCAGTTCGCGGCGAGAGGGATGCGAGCCTTGCGCTTGGGAGCAAACTATTGGCAGATCGATATCGACCAAACAATTGGTATCCCAGCTGCTACACGACTGCTTGCGGCCGAAGACTCATTCCCTGATCGAGTCGTGCGTGGTCCGGCGTCCGCAGCTGATATTGCGGCCGGCATCCCGGGGCCCTTACAGCTGGTCGATGTCCGCCGCCTGAACTTTGGAACCATTCAGACCAGCGGCGTGGACCTAAACGCCTCCTTCACCCTCGATACACGCGCTGGCAAGTTCAAACCCGAATTGTCCGCAACGTGGATTCACGACTATACGACCTCGAATCTCGTGGAAGGTCTGAATGTGAGCCGCGTTGGCGTGGCCAATTTTCAGGGGACAATTCCCAGATGGCGTGCTGTGGCCACTTTGGATTGGAGTCACCAGGGGTTTGGCCTCACGAGCACCGTCAGATACGTCCCATCGTATGACGACGTCGACTTTCTAGGCATTCGCACTAGGAGGACAGTTGATTCAGAGACTGTTGTCGATGCGCAGTTTTCGGTCGACCTCGGGGAAGCCCTGGGTGGCCAGTCGCCATGGAACGGGTGCGAGATCAGAGCGGGTGTCTTCAATCTCTTTGACACCGAGCCACCGTTCGCGGAAGTGGCGTTCTTCGCCGGCTACGACAGCACTGAGTCAGACCTGCGGCAGCGCTTCGCCTACGTGAAAATCGCAAAAAAGTTCTAGGGGCTTTCCAGCATCCGGACTTCTGCGAGGGCTTGATACTTTCGGATGGACGGTCCTTCTAACCGGAATTCCGGGCCCACTGCCGGTTCCGACGGAAAGTCTGCGCGGTAGAACATAAGGATTGCGCTAGTCGAGGGGCAGCTGGCAGCCACGATGGCTTCACCGGCCGGACCGAACGCGCCCACTCGCAAAGCTGAACCCGCCGCAGAGCCCCGAAGTCCGTCCGTTCTCTGGGAAACTCACTTGCAAAGGGGTTGATCATGGAGCAACTCGAAATCATCGATTTGGGCGATGCAATGACCGAGACACGGTGCAACATGGCGATCGCACCCACATTCGACAGCTTGTACGGCGCGGGCCACCGGAGCTGCTAAAAACCCAACGGAGGGGGTGTGCAGGCAACTGCACACCCTTTGAGGTCTGCCTGAACTGGCCTCGAGGGCCAATGTAGAAATCAGTGCCCGACATCGGCACGAATAAGAACAAAGAATTCTGGATGCCGCCTCACACTCGGGTTTGTGTGACTGCAACCGGCGCCGTGCTGCTCGATCTAAAACGCAACCGCTACTTCGGCCTCGGTTATCGTGAGGCGCGATCGCTGTCGACGCTGGCGACAAACTGGTCTGCCGCGTCTACTTCCGCCGGTCACACGTTGGAGCCCATGCAACCGGAGGACGCGGCGCGATTAGCGGGTGCGCTGGTCAATGCCGGGTTTCTCACGCCGGTCGCTCCGACGGAGCCAGGGCCGAGCTTTGCCGAGCTCGACTGCGGCGCCACGTTGACGAGCGTCGGCTATGAGGTCGCTGCGACATCGCACTTGCACCTTCACCACCTCATCGCATTTCTGCGTGCCTGCATCTGGGCCAAGCGCGCCGTCGACTCGCGCCTCTTGTATTCAATCGCCTGTGAAATTGCGGAAAGCAGGGCCGGCTTAACCCATGACATCGACCTGCATCGCACCGTCGAGCTAGTGTCCGTGTTCCGTCGCCTGCGGCCCTACGGGTTCGCGGCGAAGGATCAGTGTCTGTTTCATGCTCTCGCGCTACTGAAGTTCCTGGCTCACTACAACATTCATCCGACGTGGGTCATAGCGGTGCGGCCCACGCCTTGGGCGGCGCACAGCTGGCTGCAGCTCGGCACCTTGGTGCTCGACTGCACTCCCGAAGAGATCAGTGGATACACGCCCATCTTGGCCATATGAGCCGCTGCGGAGGCGGTGATGTTTCGCTATGTCGCGCTGATCTGGGACGCACAGGATACTCAGCAGGTGGATGCTGCCCAGGTGGCGACGCGTCGTCTCAAGGCTTCCTCGTCACAATGGCACGAAGCTCTGGATCGCACTGGATTACGTGTCTTGTGCACGGACATTCGGCCGGGCTCGCTCGAGCCGCACGGACTGACTGGAAAGGCCGGGGTTGTTCTCGGCTCGCTCTTCGCTCGCAATTCCGCTGTCGACGACGACACACCTGCGCGGCCGTGCAACCTCGATGAGGCAAGAACTGCCGCGATCGTGGACAGCCGCGGCGAGTGGCTGGTGCGCAATGGCTGGGGCAACTACGTCGCCTTCCTTGCCGACCCGCTCACCGGCACGACGCTGGTATTGAAGGATCCGTGCGGCAGCTTGCCGTGCTTCAGCACGGCGTTCCGCGGGGTCACCGTCGTCTTCTCGGCGATCGCGGATTGCATGGAACTGGGCGCGAATCGCTTCACGGTCAATCGCCGGTTCATCGAACGCCGGATGCACGGCGGCGAGATGACACAGCAATTCGACGCGCTCAACGAAGTCACCCAGATCCACCGCGGCGAATGCGCCGAATTCTCGCCGTCCCAACAGCCCGCGCTCGTCGGCCGGCGCTTTCTCTGGAACCCGTTCGACTTCGTTCGCCAGCACGAACCCCTGGACGATCCATTGCTGGCAGCCAGCGCGTTGCGCAGTACTTTGCGTTCATGCACGTCGACTCTCGCTGCGTGCCACGAAAGCGTGCTGCTGCGACTTTCGGGCGGGCTCGACTCGTCCATCGTCCTTGCCTGCCTGCAAGGCGCCCAACCTCAATCGCGAGTGCTCGCGTACACGCAATACAGTCCCAAGGGACCTATGGACCCGCGACCTTGGGCGCGCATCGCAATCGGCAACTCCGGCTGCGAGCACGTCGAGGTCGAATCGACCGCCGCCGACATCCGGCTCGGCGCGATTCTGGAAATGGCACCGGCAGTCGAGCCGTTCAGCACACTGATGTGTCTGGTTACGGCCGCTCAAGAGCAGACGCTGATAGCGCGCCACGCCGCTACCGCGACGTTCACCGGAGACGGCGGCGATTGTGCATTCGGCAGCTTTTGTATCGGCGAGGCTGCCGCCGCGTATTTGCGTCGTCGCGGCCCAAGGCCTGCGGTAGTGCGGCTCGCAGCCGAGTCAGCGTCCGTACTGGGTCAGACGACCTGGCATGCATTGAAGCGTGCGCTGCAGATGTGGCTGACCGGACGGTCGCTGACGAGCCTCGCGTCGCTGAATCGCGAGGCACGCAGGCTCGTCACCGACGAGATCGTGCGTGAGTGCGAGGCAACGCCTGCGGTTCATCCCTGGCTCAGCAGGCTGCAGCACGCGCCGTGGGAGCCGCTGAGCAAGCTTGGGATGCTGCTGGGTACTCCGGATCTCTACGCCGGCCAGGCGCAGCCTGGCGCGGCTGGGCCGGAGATAGTCGCTCCCATCTACGCGCAGCCGCTGATCGAGCTGGTGCTGAGAATTCCCGCTGACGTGCTCTTTGCGGGCGGGCAGGATCGCGGTCTCGCGCGGCGCGCGTTCCATGGCGACGTCGCGCAGCCCATCCTGAATCGCCTCTGGAAGGATCGGGCGGGCGATTTCCACGACGAGATCATTCGACGCAACCTCGATTGGCTGCGCGAGATCTTCCTCGACGGCGTGCTCGTTGGCGAAGGCCTGCTGGACAAGGCGGCGGTCGAGCGCGCGCTCGCCCCCGGCCTGGTCAAGAACGCTGTGTTTCCGGGCGAGCTGCTCCGACACCTCGACACGGAAATCTGGGCGCGCCAGTGGTCGCCGCGCAGCCGCGGCGTTCTCAGGGCCGCCTGATGCGCTGGTCGCTCCAGTACCGTGCCCAGATCTCGACATCCAGGTGTCGATAGATCTCGACCGGCAGCACTTCCGTCTTCGATGGCCCCGGGGCGAGCGCGGCTTCCACGGCTGCGCGATCGAGCAGACCGTCTCTGATCAGCACGCCATCCAGGAACAGCTCGCGCACCAGGTCGAGATTGCGCAGCAGCAGCTCGCTGTGAAAGCCAGGAGCTCGATCCTTCCACAGGCGCTGCAGAATCGGTTGCGGGACTTCGCGTACGAAAGCGCGTCGCGCGAGTCCGCGGTCGCGCCCGCCCTCGGCGTGGATGTGGATCGGAATGCGGAGGAACAGCTCCATCGCAGGTTGCGCGTACAGCGGCGAGATGAGCTCGGGCTCTGGCTGCGCTGGATCGATGACGTTGTAGAACTCAGGGGTGGTCACCAGCGTGCCGAGGCGACGGATGACGTCCCACGGCACCTGGCGGAGATGACTGAACCACGGATGCGGAAAGGTCTCGGGCATCGCAAAGGCGTCGCGCAGTTGAGTGCTCACGAGCCGCGAGCCCATCAACAGGGCAGGAAACAGCTCGCGAGTCTTCCCACCGAACAGCCACTGCCGCATCGAGCGCAGCAGCACGGCGCCGGTCGATCGTTCGGTGCGCAGCGCGACTTCAGATGCCAGGCGCAGTGCTGCGAGGCGCGGTCCGTGGCGCCGCAAGTAGTCGGTGACTGCGTATGGAAAAGAGTCGCTGCAGAATCCTGAATCGCCGCCGTCGCCCGTGAACACCGCGGTGACTTTGCGCTCTGTCGCCAAGCGGTGATCGATCGTGCCGCGCATCATGTACGAGATCAGCGATACCGGCTCAGTCGCGGGTCGTGGGCGCACGAGGGCAGGGAAGTCGACTTCCGCAGGATCGACCGGGTATTCGAGATGCTCGAAGCCGCTGTGCTCTGCCGCGAGGCGCGCCCAAGGGCGCTCGTCCGAATGGCCGTGCGGGTTGAAGAAGGTGTAGCACGCGATCCGCGGCTCGGTGGAAGCGCGCCCGAGACAGCCCGCGACGATGGAGGAATCCAGTCCCCCGGATAGCCGATGCAGCAAGCTCGCGTGACCAACCGAAAGCGTTTGCGTGCATGAGCGCACTGTCGCGCGCATCGAGGTGGCAGCCCGTTCGGGATCTTCGATCACGCTGCGTGGCTCGAGGAACGTGAACGGATCCCAATAGAAGCGCCGCGACCGCACGATCGCGCGCGCTGCCGGATCGAGCTCGACACACTCGCCGCGGCGAATCTGCTCGACCGCTTCGAGCGCGTTGGTCTCGAGACTGCTGAAGCCGAGCACGCGTGCGCGCAGATACGCGGGATCGATGCTGAACCTGCGCACGCCAAGCTCGATGCAATCGCCGATGTTCGAGAAGAGCAGGGTCACATTCTCGAAGCGGGTCTTGAAGCAGGGCAGCGTGCCGGTCGGATCCTTCAGCACGCGCACAGTGCCGGCTGCGGCGTCATGCAGCAGCGCGACGTAGTTGCCCCAACAGCTCTCGATCAGCCATCGGCCCTGGCTCGCGAGAATCTGCTCGCAGCTGCGTGCACTGAGCACGGCGCGTCGCGCCGGGGAATCGTCGTCGACGGAACGATTGCGTTCGAACAGAGTCCCGAGAACCACACCCGCGTCGTTCACGAGTGGCAGTGCTCGCAGCGTCGCGCCTTCGTCGGCGCAGAAGACGCGCAGCCCTCTGCCGGTGAATGCAGGTCTCCATGCTTGCGCGCGCAGCTGCTCGTCCAGCGACTCCGCTGTGCGCGATTGCTGCTCGTCGCTGACGTTCCAGACGAGCGCAATGTAGCGAAACATGCGCGCCCCTTATGTGCGGTTCCCCACCGCGTTCTTGTTGTCGTCAAATCGTCAGGATCGGCGTGTACTCGCAGACCTGCTCGGGATTCGCGTCGAGCAAGAGCTTGTCCTGTTGTACCCAGGCGTGCGCCCCCCAAGGGTTCGCACGTACACCGATCACCCAAGTCGGAAATACGTCGTGGCGCGCCATGAATCGCACGAGCGCCAGCGAATGAAACAGGCAGCGGTCACGCGCAGCGAACGTGTGCGGCCGGAGCCGCCGGAAGATGCCGACCAGCTCGATGGCGCGCTGTTGGTCGAACGCGCCGTTCGCTGCGGCCTTCCGATCGCGAACCTCGCTCGCGATCGAGTACAACGTGCGCGACCGCAGCGCACGCCATGTCCAGGCAAGTGCCGCGAGAAAATTTGCGATGTGCACCGGACGCATCGAGGTGGGCCGGCTCAATTCGTGACCGGCGCTGATCAGGACGCCGCTCAGATCAAGCGTCGCACCGCCGAAAGCCTCCCGATCGGCAGGAGGATCGCGGCACAGCAAGCCGGCGCCGACGAGCGCGTCCGCCATGGCGAGTGCCGCATCGGGTGCGAGCTGCTCGACCGTTGCCGCGCTGCCGTTTGCGTCGTTCCAGTTCAGCGCGAGTGTCGAAAGCGCGCGCGTCTCCTTCGTGCCGATGCCGAAATAACGGTTGCGACGCAGATCCAGCAGGATCGTGCTGGCGAGCAGCGGACACACCCGGACGTGCGCCGGAATCCAGTATCGATGCATAAAAGGGCGGGTGCGTGCGTTACACGCACCCGCAGGAGGTCGCTCTCTCAGAACGGGAGAAGACCGAACGCAGTCAGGTTGTCGATGAAGATGGGTACGACGGCGAGTTGCCGCGTTTCCACCATCGCATCGCCCAGGTCCACCAGTTGCAGCTTGATCGTCATGACGATTCCCCTTGTTGAATGACTTGGCTAACGAAAATATCTCCCTGCGCGCGCCAAGCTGCTCTTATGCACGACGGTGTCAATAAGGAGGGTTATCACCCGCGCAAGTTTCCGTGCATATATCTATGGATATGCGTAGTTAGGACTATTCGGCAAAGGATTGAGCGAAGTCGACGGCGCGGTGACAGTCTTGGCTTATTGGAATATATCTTTCGCCTCCTGGGCCGAATTGCAGCGATCGGCGGCGAGCAGGGGCCAAGCCAAAAACACTTGATCTGACACACACACGGCGCGTCACACTCCGG
>DATENH010000158.1:0-3599 GCA_035275145.1 Steroidobacteraceae bacterium
CATTCGCGCACTGGCCGTTGCAACGTGCGCCGGCGACGTCGATTTCTCCGCGAATGGCGAAGACGTGATGACGGCGCTCGCCGCGCTCCCCGGCTTCGATGCAGACGCCGCGCAGTACGTCGCGCTGTGCGCGCTAGGCGAGCCGGACGCGTTTCCTCGGGTGGCGCGCAAACCGCTCACCGTGCGCGAGCTCGATTCGCGAATGGAGACCTGGCGCCCGTGGCGCGGCTACGCGCTGACTCATCTGTGGCAGGCCGCAGCGCTTCAGTCGACTACTTCGTAGTGCCGCGCGCGGCGGTCGTACTCGATCATCATCTTCTGCACTTTGTCGGGCACGACAGCACTCTCGACGTCGCTGCCTGCGAAGCTGCGAATCGCATCCAGCGATTTCCAGACCGTCACGATCAGGAACTCGACGCCCTGCGGCACATCCCGCCGCAGGATCGAGGCGTCGTGAAAGCCCGGGAGCTGCACGAGCTGCGGGAACGTCTCGGAGTGCAAATGCTCGACGTAAGCCTCGGCGCATTCGCGCCTGGCGAGCCCGCGCCAGTGTCGCGCGATCATGCGGCTCACTTCGAGCGCGCGACCGATCTCTCGATCGTCGGCCAGATGAGCGCCTGCGCGACGATCACGGTCTCGCCGTTGTAGGTGAGCGCGGGCGCGCCGTACAGCTTGTAACCCAACGAGACTGCTTCGCTCACGCGATGGCAGAACGCAGCGTCATCGGGACCCGTGAGAACGCGATACGTCGGCAGGCCATCCGGCGGCCGTGGGCTCTTCTCAGGCATGGCGTCGAGCTTACCAGAGCAGCACGAGCGGCAGCGCCGGGCGCAGATCGACGCGCCGACCTTGGCGCTCGCCGTCGAAACCGAGCTCCAGCAGCGGACGCGGAGCGGGTTCGAATGAGAACGCGCGGGTCTGCAAGGTTGCGAGCATCGCCGGCGAAGGGCTCGCGGCGCCCGGCGCGAAGATGCGCACGGACGTGAGCTCGCGAATCGGCAATGCGTGCTCGTAGGGCTCGCGCCGATCCGCGGGAGCAGTGTCTATGCGTCGATGGCTCTGCGTGTAGACCACCAGCGGTTCGGTATCCACGGTGGAGTTGTTCGCGATAGGCATGCCGTTCGGTGCGTACGGTGGCCGGTAATCCCACGCAGGAAACGGCGCAACATCTGACGTCCCCGCAGTCGGACGCAGGCACACGCCGAACGGACACGACGAGCCGTCGCGCCCAGCCCATCGCTCCCACAGATGGGCCCGACGTGCGGGCTCCGCGTCGCTCTGCGCTTCCGCCGGGTCGTGGACCCAGATCAGCTCGAGCATCGCGTTGGCGAAGAAGAAGCGGCGGTTGGCGGTGCCCTGCCCCGGGTGGCGATTCGAGCTGCCCTCGACGAGACCGAGCTCGATCAGTCGGTCGCCTTCCGGCGCACCGACAGCGCAGCTCACGAAGACATGATCGACTTCGACGGATCTGGCATCGGGCAGGTCATCGGCCATGCGGCCGAATCTAGCCTACGAGCGGCACCAGCACCATGCTGGATTGACGGCCGCGTGACACTTCTGTGATTCATCGACTTGGAGCAGAATCTGCCAGCGACTTCACATATGCCGCCGACTCGTTACAACTGCGTTACGCCATGAACCTGCTGCTGATCGAAGACCACGCCGACATCGCCGCGAACATCACCGAGTTCTTCGAGGGACGCGGCGATGCGGTCGAGCACGTCGCGGACGGCGCGGCAGGTCTGCAAAAAGCGCTGTCGGATCCGTACGACGCGATCGTTCTGGACCTGCTGCTGCCAGGGCTCGACGGCCTGTCGCTCTGCCGCCAACTGCGGCATGCGGGGCGCACGCAGGTTCCCGTACTGATGCTGACGGCGAAGGATCTGCTCGCCGACAAGATCGAAGGCTTCGAAGCGGGCGCCGACGATTACCTGGTGAAGCCGTTCTCGCTGGCCGAGCTCGACGTGCGCTTGAAGGCGCTCGTGCGACGCACGCGGCTGCCGGAGACGCCGCGCATCCTGAGCGTCGGCGACCTGCGCTTCGATCTCGACACGCTCGAAGCCGAGCGCGGCGGCGAGCGCCTGAAGCTGAATCCGACCACGCGCCGGCTGTTGATCGTCCTGCTGCAAAATGCGCATCGCGTGGTGACGCGCCCGGAGCTCGAGCGCGAGCTGTGGGGCGACTCGCCGCCGCAAGGCGATTTCCTGCGCGCCCACATGCACGCGCTGCGCACGGCGATCGACAAGAATTTCCCGATCAAGCTCCTGCACACGATCCATGGCACCGGCTATCGACTTTCGGCAGAACCGGTACGTTCGTAAGCTGAACGACTGGTACTCGCGCCTCAGCCTGCGCGCGCGCATCGCCGGCACGATGATCGCGCTGGTCGCGAGCGCCGGTCTCGTGCTGAGTGCGTGGGCCTATCTCGCCGACGAGCAGCTCAAGCGCAACATCACGCTCGATCTGCTGTCGGAGGAGCTCACGCACTTCGAGCAGCGCATGCGCGTCGACCGCGGCGCCGAGCCGCTGCGCTCGGCGCGTCTGGCCATCTATCGTTCCAGCGACCTGGCCGAGCTGCCGCGACACATCGCGATGCTGAAGCCTGGAGAGATGCACCGCGTGCGCTCCGGTGGGCGTCTGCTCGACGTGCTGGTGCGCGACGGCGATTTCGGCCGGTTGTACATCACGTACGACGTCACGACGTATGCGACCCAGGATGCGATCGCCTTGTTCGTGCTTGCGATCGGCGTGATCGCAATCGTCATCGTCGCTGCACTCGCCGCGTCGGCGATCTCGCGGCGGCTGGTCGAGCCGGTCACTGCGCTCGCCGCGCGCCTGACGGAAATCGACCCGGGCGAACGGCACGTCCGCATCGGCGCGCAGTTCGCGGGCAACGAGTTGGAGCCGATTGCGCGGTCGGTGGACATGTTCATGGAGCGGCTCGACGGTTTCGTCGAGCGCGAGCAATCGTTCACTGCGACAGCGAGTCACGAGCTGCGAACGCCGCTCGCAGTAATGCGCGGCGCCGTCGAACTGTTGGAGACATCAGCGGCCGACAGACCGGGCGCCGGCAAGGCGCTCGCGCGAATTCAGCGCGCGGTGCGGGAGATGACCGAGTTCACGGACGCGCTGCTGGCACTGTCGCGCGAGCAGCAGGCCGCTGCCGCGAGCGAAATGACCTGCGATGTGAATGCGGTGCTGACACGCGTCGTCGACGATCAACGCAGCGTATCGCCGGGCAAGCGCATCATCCTGGAAATCGAGGCCGGCGCGAACCTGAAGGTGGCGGCGCCCGAAAGCATGGTCGCGATGACGATCGGCAATCTGGTGCGCAACGCAGTCCAGCACGGCACCGGCGGCGAAGTGCTGTGCCGCTCGCATGGCCACGAACTGCTCGTGAGCAACGCCGGGACATTGCCGACGGAGAATCTGTCGGCGGCGCAGCGGCGCTTCACGACGCACCCGGGCGGCCATGGCATGGGCCTCTATCTGGTGCGCCGGATCTGCGAGCGCTATGGGTGGGATATCCGCCTCGAAAACGGCCCGCGCGGGGTGACCGCCCGCGTGGGATTTGCTTAGCAGCCGGAGGCATCCTTGGC
>DATENH010000159.1:0-5855 GCA_035275145.1 Steroidobacteraceae bacterium
GCGCGGGTCGACTGGTTCCCGGACTCGAAGCATCTGGTGGCCCAGCGCCAGACGCGCGACCAGAAGCGGCTCGATCTGTTGAAAGTCGACGCAGCGAGCGGCGCTTCGCAGGTCCTGTTCACCGAGACCAGCCCGAACTGGATCGAGCTGCACAACGACCTGCACTTCCTCAAGAGCCGGCCGGCGTTCGTCTGGAGCTCGCGGCGCTCCGGCTACAAGCATCTATACCTGTACGACTTCGACGGGAAGCTCGTGCGTCCGCTCACCGCTGGCGAATGGATGGTGGTCGGCGCCAACACCGAGAACGGTCTGGTCGGCGTGGATGAAAAGCACGGCAACGTGTACTTCCTGGCGAACAAGGACTCGACGCTGGAGCGCCAGCTCTACGTCACCTCGCTCGACACTCGCACGCCGGAAGCACCGCAGCGCGTCTCGCGCGAAGCCGGCTGGCACGAAGTGAAGCTGCTGCCGGGCGCACGCGGCTACCTCGACTCGCACTCCTCGCTCGATCGGCCGCCGAGCTCGAGCCTGCACAAACTCGACGGCTCGCTGCAGCACTGGTTGATCCGCAACGAGCTCGACGCGACCCATCCGTATCACGAGTTCCTCGCGACTCACGTCAAGGAAGAGTTCGGCTCGATTGCGGCGGAAGACGGTCAGCAGCTCAATTACCGGCTGACGAAGCCGGCGGGGCTGCAGCCCGGCAAGCGCTATCCGGTCGTCGTCGACGTCTACGGCGGGCCGCACAACCAGTACGTGCAGAAGGTGTGGATGGGTGGCGGCTACTTCCGCGAGATTCTCGCTCAGCACGGCTACGTCGTGTTCACGCTCGACAACCGCGGCTCGGGTTTCCGCGGCAACGCCTTCGAGACCGCGCTGGCGCAGCGCTTCGGCAAAGTCGAGATCGCGGACCAGCTACGCGGCGTGGAATTCCTCAAGACGCTGGAGTTCGTCGATCCGCAGCGCATCGGCATCATGGGCTGGAGCTACGGCGGCTTCATGACGCTCAAGGCGCTCACGACGACCGATGCATTCAAGGCCGGCATCGCCGGCGCGCCCGTGACCGACTGGCGCCTCTACGACACGCACTACACCGAGCGCTACCTCGGCTTGCCGAGCGTCAACGCGAGCGGCTACGAAGCGAGCGGAGTATTGCCGAATGCCGGTTCGCTCAAGAGCAAGCTACTGCTGGTGCATGGCATGGCGGACGACAACGTGCTGTTCACCCACAGCACGATGATGATGCAGGCGCTGCAAGCGAAGGCGAAACCGTTCGACGTGATGACTTATCCGGGCAGCAAGCACGGGTTGGTGCGCATGCCGCAGCAGGGCCGGCACTTCTACGAGATGGTGCTGCGCTTCTTCGATCGCGAGTTGTAATCCCGCAGCGCCGGGATCATCGGCAGATCTGCTTCGAGCAAGCCGACTCGCTGCAGATCGTCGATCGCAGTCCACTGCAATGCCGGCGCATCGAGCGGTTGCGGCTCGCCGCTGTAGCGAGTCACGACCCACAGGTCGAGCAGGACACGGCGATGCGGATATTCGTGCTCGTACGCGATGAGCGGTGCCGCTTCGTGGACTTCGATCCCGAGCTCCTCGTGCAGCTCACGAACGAGCGTGTCGCGCGGCTGCTCGCCCGGCTCGCGCTTGCCGCCGGGGAATTCCCAGCCCCCGGCCATGTGCTTGCCCGCAGGACGCTGCGCAATCAGCACGCGACCCGCCGAGTCGAACAAAGCACCGGCGACGACGTGAATCAGACGTTCTTATCCTTCTTTCGCCAACGCACCGTGACAATGCTTGTACTTCTTCCCCGAGCCGCATGGACACGGCTCGTTGCGGCCGACCTTCTTGGTCTCGCGCACGAACTGCGCGACCGGCTCGGCAGCGCGCTGCTGCTGGGGCTCCGCCACAGGACCTTGCTGCTGCGGCGGCGCGGTGATCTGCTCGGGCGCAGCATGTTGGAACTGCATCGCACGCGCCAGACGCCGCTGCCGCTCTTCCTCTTCGGCATCGATCTCGGCCTGCGTGCGTAGCTGCATCCGCGACAGCACCGATACCGTGTCGTGCTTGATGCGATCCAGCATCGCGGTGAACAGCTCGAACGCTTCGCGCTTGTATTCCTGCTTGGGATTCTTCTGCGCGTAGCTGCGCAGATGGATGCCCTGACGCAGATAGTCCATCGCGGCCAGGTGCTCGCGCCAGTGCGAGTCCAGCTGATGCAGCATGATCGACTTCTCGATCGGCCGCACCAGCTCCGCGCCGTACATCTGCACCTTGGCTTCGTACGCGCGATCGACTTCCTCGTACATCTTCTGCCGCAGACCGTCCTCGGCGAGGTCCTCGTCGGCTGCGAGCCAGCTCTTGGGGTCGGTGCGCACCGCGAAGTCGCGCTCGATCGCCTGGACCAAGCCGTCCAGGTCCCACATGTCTTCCGGGCTCTTCGGCGGCACGAAGCGATCGATGATCGTGTTGACGACTTCGTTGCGGATGCCGGCGACCGCGTCGGCGACGTCTTCCGCGGCCATCAGCTCGGTACGCTGCTGGTAGATGACCTTGCGCTGATCGTTGGCGACGTCGTCGTATTCGAGCAGGTTTTTGCGAGCGTCGAAGTTGTGCGCCTCGACCTTGCGCTGCGCGCGCTCGATCTGCTTCGAGAGCATGCGGCTCTCGATCACCTCGCCTTCCTTCATGCCGGCCGTCTGCAGCCAGCGCTTGGTGCGCTCGGGATCGCCGAAGATGCGCATCAGGTTGTCTTCGAGCGAGAGATAGAAGCGGCTCGAGCCCGGATCGCCCTGGCGTCCGGAGCGACCGCGCAGCTGGTTGTCGATGCGCCGCGACTCGTGGCGCTCGGTGCCGACGATGTGCAGCCCGCCCGCAGCCAGCACCGCATCGTGACGCTGCTTCCAATCCTCGCGCGCGCGCTGGCGCGCGGCTTCGTCGGCTGGATCGATCTGATGCAGCTCCACCTCGAGGTTGCCGCCGAGCACGATGTCCGTACCGCGGCCGGCCATGTTGGTGGCAATCGTCACAGTGCCCGGGCGGCCGGCCTGCGCGACGATGTGCGCCTCGCGCTCGTGCTGTTTGGCGTTCAGCACCTGGTGGTCGATCTTCTGCTTCTGCAGCAGGCCCGACAGGAACTCGGACGTTTCGACCGAGGTCGTGCCGACCAGCGCCGGCTGGCCGCGCTTCACGCAGTCGTTGATGTCCTCGATGATCGCGTCGAACTTGTCCTTGGCCGACAGGTACACGAAGTCCGCGTGATCCTGGCGAACCATCGGCCGGTGCGTCGGGATCACCGCGACCTCGAGCCCGTAGATCTGCTGGAACTCGAACGCTTCGGTGTCGGCGGTGCCGGTCATGCCGGAGAGCTTCGAGTACATGCGGAAGTAATTCTGGAAGGTGATCGAGGCGACCGTCTGGTTCTCCTCGCGCACGCGCGTGCCTTCCTTCGCCTCGACAGCCTGGTGCAGGCCGTCCGACCAGCGCCGGCCCGGCATCGTGCGGCCGGTGAATTCATCGACGATGATCACTTCGCCGTTGCGGACGATGTACTCGACGTCGCGGTGATAGAGCGCGTGCGCGCGCAACGCCGCGTTCAAGTGATGCATGAGCCGGATGTTCGCGGCGTCGTACAGACTCTCGCCCGCCTGCAACAGGCCGGCCTCGGCGATCAATTCCTCGGCGTGCTCGTGACCGACGTCCGACAGATGCACCTGGCGCGTCTTCTCGTCCGCCCAGTAGTCGCCCTCGCCTTCTTCGCTCTCCTGTCGCTTGAGGCGCGGCGCGAGCTGGTTGATGCGCACGTACAGCTCGGTGCTCTCCTCCGCCGGGCCGGAGATGATCAGCGGCGTGCGCGCTTCGTCGATCAGGATCGAGTCGACCTCGTCGACGATCGCGTAGGCGAGCCCGCGCTGGGTGCGGTCCTGCAACCGGAACGCAAGGTTATCGCGCAGGTAGTCGAAACCGAATTCGTTGTTGGTGCCGTACGTGATGTCGCAGGCATAGGCCGCGCGCTTCTCGTCGGGATTCTGGCCGCTCTTGATCACGCCGACCGTCAGGCCGAGGAAGCGGTACACCGGACCCATCCAGTCCGCGTCGCGCTGAGCGAGGTACTCGTTGACCGTGACGACGTGCACGCCCTTGGCGGGCAGCGCGTTCAGGTAGGCGGGCAGAGTTGCGACCAGCGTCTTGCCTTCGCCGGTGCGCATTTCGGAGATCTTGCCCTGGTGCAGGACCATGCCGCCGATCAACTGCACGTCGAAGTGCCGCAACCCGAGCGTGCGGCGCGAAGCCTCGCGCACCGCGGCGAATGCGTCGGGCAGCAGCTTTTCGAGGTCTTCGCCGCCGGCGAGGCGCTGGCGGAACTCGTCGGTCTTGCCCCGGAGCTGGTCGTCGCTCAACGCCTTGAACGACTCCTCCAGCGCGTTCGTGCGGGCGACGCTCCTGTTATAGCCATTCAAAAGCCGCTGATTGCGGCTGCCGAACAGCTGGGCAAGCCAATTGGCCACGACCGGGACTCCGATGGGACGGGGAAATAAGCCGGTTATTGTACACGCGGCCCGGTTTTCAACCGGTCGGGCAGGAAAAAAGCCTGTCTATTGGGCTGTAGGTCGGCCGCTCCAGCGCATCCTGCGCCCGCGGCATTCGCGCATCCCTGCGCAGCAGGCTTCAGCCCTCTTCTTAGCTATCTCTGCACGAAGCTCATCGGATCGACCGCCCGCCCCTGCTTCAGCACTTCGAAGTGCAGGTGCGGACCGGTCGAGCGGCCGGTCGAGCCGATCTGCGCGATCGGCTGGCCCTTCTGGACGGTGTCGCCGAGCTGCACGAGCAAGCGCTGGTTGTGCGCATAGCGCGTCACGTAGCCGTTGCCGTGGTTGATCTCGACGCACTTGCCGTAACCGAAGCGCTCCCGCGAATACGTCACGACGCCCGAGGCGACTGCGACCACTTCGGACCCGGCCGGGCCGGCGAAGTCGAGGCCGCGATGGAAGGCGCTGCGGCCGGTGAACGGATCGGCGCGATGACCGAAGTAAGAGGAGATCCAGCCCTGCATCACCGGGCGGCCGCCCGGCACGATCTGCCGGCTCAGGTTGCGCGTCGAGATCAGGCTCTCGAGCACCGCGAGCTGTCGCTCGCGATCTTTGATCTGGTTCGCGAGGTCATCGAGCATCTGCGTCAGCTCGGGTGCCGCCGCGACCGCGCCTTCGACGACGCCTTCGGGACCGCCGACTGCCGGCTCGGTATCGAAATCGAATTCGCCCTTGTCGAGCTTCGCCATGTCGGTGAGACGGCGGCCGAGCGCATCGAGGCGGATCACGTGCGCATTCATCTGGCCGACGCGGCCCGCGAGCGCATCGAGACGATCCTGCAGCTCGCGCCGTGTGGCCAGCACTTGTGCGCGCTGGTCTTCGAGCTTCGCGCCCCACTCGACTACTTGTTTACCCGGATCGTTGAGCGAGCCGCTGCGGCCGAGTTGCACGCCGGCGAACAGAACACCCGAGAGAACCGCGAGCACTGCGGCGATCGTCACCGTCATGGCAAGAGGACGGCCGAGCTCGATCTGGCGGGCCCGCCCATGCCTCTTGGAGAAGACGATGACATTCATGCTTTCGAGCCTCTTGTCGGCCGTCGATAATCTCTGTACATCACAGCGCGTTCACTCAAGCGGCCCGATCTTCAAACGACCGGCACCGACTGCGAGTTCATTCGCCACGAGCGTTGGACGTAGAACCGACAAGTTCGTGTTGTACATCCTGGCAACCCCGCTATCGTGATCGAACGAACGATCCTTAGACCGGTGGCTTTGCGTCCCCGCCTTTCGACGGGTTTGCCCTGAGCAGTGCGTGCTTTCCAGC